>JADZFZ010000696.1 GCA_020854145.1 Deltaproteobacteria bacterium
ATCGGACGCGACGACGCACGCCCCGCCCGCATCCGTCGGCGCGCCCGCATCGTCGTCGGTGTCGCCGGAGTCACCGCCCGGCGTGCCCGCATCGTCCTCGGTGCCGCCGGAGTCACCGCTCGCATCCATCGACGCGCCCGCATCGTCGGTGCCGCCGGAGTCGCGCGCGTCGCCCGTCGCGTCGGGCGCAGCGCCGTCGTCCCGCGCAGGCCCGTCCATGGGCGCACCGTCGATCGCGGACGCGTCGGTCGCGCCGTCCGCGCGCGCGTCCATCGACGTGGCGTCGCGCTCGGCGGCGTCCTCTCCCTCGGCGTCCGCCGTCCCGCCCTGATCGCGCGTGGCGTCCATCGAAGACGCGTCGCCTGCATCCCGCTCGCCGCCACCCGCGTCGAACGACGAAGGCACCCCGTCCTCCGGCGTCCAGGGCGGCAACGTCTCCGCCCGCACGTCGGGCACCGGCAGGCAAGCCCCTCCGAGGCACGTCGCCGCGAAGGGCCCGCCGGTCGTGCAGTCGATGCCCAGGCAGCTCGACTCGAGCAACACCCGCAAGAGCACGACCTGTCCGCGCACGAAGTTGCCCCGCACGCTCCGCGACAGCACGAGCTCGTCGCACGTGCCGTTGCCCGGCCCGAACACCCGCAGCTCGAGACCCCAGAGACGGCTCGCGTCGCCACCATCGGGCACGAGCCCCACCGAGATCGGCCACGAACGCGCGACGAGCCCATCGGCCCCGCGCGTCTCGCGCGGCTCGGTCCCGAGCGTCCCGCGCCCGCCGTACACGATCATCTCCATCCGACACGCGACCGAGACGACGGGACCGTCGGCGTCGACGAGCACGTAGACCCCGGAGTCCGGTGGATCCGACGCGCACGCGGACACGAGGCACGACACGACGCCGAACGCGATCGCGCGCGTCGTGCCTTGCGTCCTGCCCGTTCCCGTTCTCTTGCGTCCCACCGGTCCGCCCCTGCACGCGAAGGAAAGGTCTCAGCGCCGCACGATCACCTCGGCCACGGCCCACGCCGCGCCGACACCGATCGCGATCGCGATCGCGTCCAGCCACCACGGATGGCGCGCGCGTGCGACCCCGCCGCGGCTGCCCACCGTGGCGGTCAGCCCGGGAGCTCCGCCCATCGCGCCGGGAGGCGGACGGCCGGACGGCGCCGAGACGGGCGTCGCGACCCGCGCCGACGGCGTGGGCGTGCGCGAGACGACCGCGGCGACGGCAGGCACGACGGTCGCGCTCGGCGGCGCGGGCACGGCCGGCTCCACGCTCGGCCGCACCACCGGGTCGGTCGTCTCGACCTCGGGCGAGCTCGGCCGCGCCATCGCCGCTTCTACGGGGGCGAAGCCGAGCGCACCGAGCGCGATGGGCGTGCTCGGCGTCGTCAACGTCTCGCCGTCCCGCGCAGCGGCCGCGCCCGCGCCGGCGGCGCGAATGGCCACGCGGGGCGCCTCGGCCATCGGGGCCCCATCGCGCAAGGTCGGTGGTCCCAACGCCGCGGGCGCACGCCGCTCCACGGCGGTGATGGGCGGCCCGCCCGGCGGCCCGTGCCCGAGAGACGACGCCGCGCCCTGAGCGTGAACGGTCGCGACGAAGCCCGCGTCGTTCGGATCGGGCAACGTGTCCGGTCGTCGGACGGCGACCATCACGCGTTTCGAGTCGGGCATCCGGTGCGCGCCGCTCGCATCCGCGATCTGCTCGGACACGCGGACGGCGGAAGCCGCGCGTGCGCGCAGCTGCTGGATGCGCTCGCTCCCGAGCGACTTGACCAGCCCGGCGACGTCCTGGCTCGAGCTCGCCGGCAGATTGGCCGCGACGGATTCGAGCGCCGACGCGAACGCTCCCGCCGACCCCGTTCTGCGCTCCGGAGCGCGCTGGAGCGCGCCGAGGACGACCTCGTCGAGCGCGCGCGGCACGTCGGTGCGAAACGCAGACGGCGGCCGGATGGCGCCCGATCGGATCGACTCGAGCGTCTCGAGCAGCCCCGCGTCGCGAAAGAGCGGGCGCCCGACGAGCATGCCCCACAACGTGACCGCGAGCCCCCAGACGTCCGTTCGCGCATCCACCGGTTGGAAGTTCACCTGCTCGGGCGCCATGTAGAGGTACTTGCCCTTGAGCGCGCCGGTCCGCGTGTCGCCGTCGAGCACCTCGACGGCCGTCGCGATCCCGAAATCCAGCATCTTCGTGATGCCGTCGTCGGTGACGAAGAGGTTCTGCGGCGACACGTCGCGGTGCACGACCCCGAGCGGCGAGCCCGACTCGTCCCGCAGCCCGTGCACGTAGTGGAGCGCACGCGCCGCGTCGGTCGCGATGCGCACCGCGACGCCGAGCGGCAGCGTCATTCCCTTCTTCTTCAACAGCTCCGCCAGCTCGTCCATGGTCACGCCGAAGAGCAGCTCCATCGCCATGAACAGCTCGCCGCCGTCGTCCTCGAGCTCGGTGACCTGCACGCAGTTCGGGTGGTGCAGCATCGCGGCGATGGCCGCCTCGCGCGCCAGCATCTGCACGAACTGCGACTCCTTGGCGTATTGCGGAAGGATCCTCTTGAGCGCGACGGCCTTCTTGAACCCGACCGCCCC
>JADZFZ010000697.1 GCA_020854145.1 Deltaproteobacteria bacterium
ACGGTGCGCGGGCGCAGCGCGCACAGCGCTCGGCCGTGGCAGGGCGACAACGCCGTGCTGCTCGCCATCCCGCTGCTCGAGAGGCTCCGTGCGCTCGAGCCGCGCGACGTGACCATCGACGGCTTCCTGTTCCGCGAGGTCACGAGCGTGACGACGGCGCACGCGGGTCGAGGACGCAACGTGATCCCCGACGCCTTCGAGCTGAACGTCAACCATCGATTCGCCCCGACGACGTCGCTCGCGGTCGCGGAGTCCAACCTGCGCGCATGGATCGCCGAGGCGGCGGTCCCGGCGGATGTCGAGATCATCGATCGCTCGCCGGCAGCGCTTCCATTCGCCGCACACCCGCTCGTGCAGCGTCTGGCGAACGCGGGAGTGGCGGCGGTCGAGCCGAAGCAAGCGTGGACCGACGTGGCGCGGTTCGCGGCGCTCGGCGTGCCTGCCGTGAACTGGGGGCCCGGCACGCAGGCGCAGGCCCATCAGCCGGACGAATGGACCAGCGTCTCGACGCTCGTGGCGGGACGCGACATCCTTCGAAGCTTCCTCGCGCGATCGCCATGAGCTCTCCACGCCCGAACGACGTCCCGTCCCACCCGCTCGAATGGCTGCCCGAAGAGTGGCAGGCGAAGCTCGCGGCCTGGGGGGAGCAGCGGTATCGCGCTGGCCAGGTCTTCCGGTGGGTCCACGCGCGCGGAGTGGCCGAGCCGAGCGCGATGAGCGACCTCGCCAAGGGCCTTCGCGAGCGTCTCTCCGCGATGAGCCCGACCCTCGCGATGCCGGTGACCGTGCCCGAGGTTCGCGACGCGAGCGACGGGACGCGCAAGCTGCTCGTGGCGCTGACCGCGGGCGGCAGCGTCGAGAGCGTCCTCATCCCGCAGACCCGCGCCTCGGTCGACGCGATGCTGCTCCAGCCCGACGACGCGGACGAAGAGGACGATGCCGACGAGTCTGCGAGCGGAGCGCAGCGCGGGCGGGGGTGGGGCCCCGAGGAGCTCCCCGCTGAGTCCGGAGAGGGCCAGCAGGATCGGCAACCTCCGAAGGGGGCTGCCCGCCAGACCCCCGAACCAACGAGAGTCACGCAGTGCATCTCGACGCAGGTCGGGTGCGCGATGGGCTGTGTGTTCTGCGCCTCGGGTGTCGCAGGGCTCGCGCGCAACATGACGGCCGCCGAGATCGTCGCGCAGGTGCTGGTGGGTCGCGCGCTCGTCACCGAAGGCGAGCGGCTGTCGCACGTCGTGCTGATGGGGATGGGCGAGCCGCTCCACAACTACGAGGCGACCGCGCGCGCGCTCCGCCTGCTGACGCATCCCGAGGGGATCGGCCTCTCGACGCGCCACGTGACCGTCTCGACGAGCGGGCTCGTACCGGAGATCGATCGGCTCGGTCGCGAGTTCGAGGGGCGCATCAACCTCGCGGTCTCGCTGCACGCGACGACCGACGAGCAACGCTCGGCGCTCATGCCGATCAACAAGCGCTACCCGCTCGCGGTCCTGCTGGGCGCGCTCGCGCGTTACCCGCTGCCGAAGCGCCGTCGCATCACCATCGAGTACACGCTGGTGGCAGGGCAGAACGACTCGGTGGCGGATGCGACGCGGTTGGTGAAGCTGCTGCGTCCGCTCCGCGTGAAGGTGAACCTCATCCCGATGAACCCGATCGACGCGAGCACGCTCGAGCCGCCCGACGGAGCGAACGTCGACCGCTTCCAGGACGTGTTGCGCGACGCGGGCTACAGCGTCTTCGTGCGACGGCGGCGCGGCGGCGACATCGCGGCGGCGTGCGGCCAGCTCGCGCTCTCGGCGGAGCTCGCGAAGCGACGCGTGCGCGTGCCGATGGCGCCCGCCGCGCGCTGATCATCGCGGCGTGCGGTAGTAGCGCCGCGCGGCGTCGAGGCCGTACGCGGGGAATCGCGGATCGGGCGCATCGGCGGGCTGCGCGTCGCCGGCTGCCCACGCGCGCCAGCCACGCAGGCGCGCCGTCGGATCGGGTCGCCAGGGAGTGCCGGTGAACGCGACGACGTGCGCGCCGGCGCAGAGCAGCGCCGAGAGGGCGATCGCCGCGACCGTCGCGGCGCGCCATGCGGGACGAGCGAAACGGTCGCGCATGGCCAGCACGGCGAGCAGGATCCACGGCGGATGCGCCGGGGCGCTCCAGCTCGCTTCGAGGTGCGCCGTCAACGCGCTGGCGAGGACGACGCCGAGAGGGACGAGCGCGGCGGCCACGAGCGCTCTCGTCGCGCGGGCGGCGCAACGCTCGATGACGCCAATCATACCAAAAAAGAAGACACCCGGCCCGACGAGCCCCACGAAGGCGCCCAGCCCAGCGCCGAGCTCGGCGACGACGCCTCCTGCGAGGCGCTCGGGCCCGTGGGCGCCGGCGACGTGGCCGAGCTGGAAGACGAGCGATGGCCACCACCAAGGTGCCACCGCCGCCAGCCCGACGGCGACGGCTGTCGTACGCACGAGGACGGCCCGCCATCCGATCGCGCTGGATCCGATCGCGACGACCGGCAGCGCGACGAGCATCGAGACCTTCGCGAGCCCCCCGAGGGCGCCTGCCGCGACCAGCCAGCCGATCGAGTGAATCGGCTTAGATTCCCGCGAGATTGTGACGACGAGCACGAGCGTCCAAGCGACCATGAAGGGCCCGTCGGGCGTGACGAGGAACCCGCCGGCAGCCACGAGGACGTCGAGCTGCGCGATCGCGACGGCCGCGACGATCCATCGGCCGGGGATGCTCGCGCGCGCTGCGGCGAGCGACAGGAGCGCGGACGCGACGGCCGAGCAGACGACCGCGGGCAGACGGATCGCCCACTCCGCACGGGACGCGACGAGCGTCGTAGAAGCCGAGATCAGCCAGGCGACGAGCGGTGGATGGTCGTCGCCGCGTGCCCATCCAAACGCCCAGGACGCATAGTACGCTTCGTCGGGCGTCAGGTCGGTCGTGGCGGCCATCGCGACGTGAACCGCAGCCGCGGTCGCGATCACCAGCGCCGTGGCGACGGTGACGGCCCGAGAGGAGCTGGCAGCCTCGGCCGCGGGTGGCGCCGAGGCGTGGGTGACCGTGCGCGAATCGCCCAAGGGAGAGGCACGAGCCGAGAGATTGGAACTGCTCGGTTAGAAGGCCAACGATCTCGAGAGGTTGATCACGTCGATCCTGTCCCCATCTCGACGCCGAGGGAGCGGGCGACGCGGACGAGCTCGCCGGAGGGGTCCACGCGGCGCATCTTGCCGACGACGTCGGCGAGAGGGACGTCGGTGACGCTGCCGTTGCGCAGCGAGACCATCCGGTTGGACGCGCCCTCGGAGCAGAGCTCGGCGGCGCGCGCGCCGAAGCGCGAGCCGAGGAGACGATCGAACGCGGACGGTGAGCCGCCGCGCTGGAGGTGACCGAGGACCGTGACGCGGATCTCGTGGTCGCACTTGTCCTTGAGCGCGTCGGCGAGACGCTGGCCGGCGCCGCCGAGCCGGGCGAGGTGGCCGGGCTTCGCGGCGGCGATCTCCGCCGTGCCGCCGCCGGCCGGCGCGGCGCCTTCGGAGACGGCGATGATCGTGAAGCTCTCGTCGTGGGTGCCGCGGTCGTGGATCTTCTGGACGACGCGCTCGATCTCGTACGGGATCTCGGGGATGAGGATGACGTCGGCTCCGCCCGCGATGCCGGCGTGGAGCGTGATCCAACCCGCGTAGCGTCCCATCAGCTCGACGATCTGGACGCGGTCGTGCGCTTCGGCGGTCGCGTGGAGGTTGTCGATGGCCCACGTCGCGACGTGCACGGCGGAGTCGAAGCCGAAGGTCGAATCGGTCGCGGCGAGGTCGTTGTCGATGGTCTTGGGGACTCCGATGACGCGGATCCCCTTGTCGGCCAGGCCTTTGCCCATGTGCATGGTGCCGTCCCCGCCGACCACGACGAGCACGTCGATCTCGAACGAGGCGATGCGCTCGACGACCTCGTCGCTCTTGTCGCAGAGCTCTTCACCCGTCGCCGTCCTGACGGGATACGAGAACGGGTTCGCGCGATTGGAGCAACCGAGGATCGAGCCGCCGCGCATCAGGATCCCGCGCACCGAGTCGTTGTCGAGCCGCACCATGCGTCCCGGTCGAACGAGGCCGTCGAACCCGTCCTGCGAGCCGAACACCTCGAGACCGAGGGAGGTCGCGCGTTTGACGAACGCGCGGAGCACCGCGTTGAGCCCGGGAGCGTCGCCGCCCGCGGTCAGGATGCACGCGCGCCGCGTCGGTGCCGGCGCGGGCGCGTCGTCATCGGGCGGAGGGGCCATCAGCGTCAACCGCGGAGCTTGCTCCTCGTCATCGGTCGGATCCTGGCTCTCGTCGTTCGGGTCGTCGGTCATCGGCCTGCCTCGGGGCTTCGTCTCGTGGCGCCACTCGCCCGCGAGCGAGCGCGTACAGCGCCACGGTGGCGGCCGACGCTGCGTTGAGCGATGCGATCGGACCTGCCATCGGGATGCGCGCGAGAGTACCGCAGCGCTCGCGCGTGAGGCGACGAAGTCCGCGACCTTCGCTGCCCACGACGAGCACGACGCCCTCGGGCGGTGGCGCGACGTCCCCGATGTCCGCGGTGCCGACCGCGTCCAGACCGACCACCAGCATCCCCTGCTCCGCGAGCGTCTCGAGCGTACGGGCGAGGTTGGTGACGCGGGCGATGCGTGCGTGCTCGGTCGCGCCGGCCGACGCCCGGACGGCTGCCGGCGTGACCGTCGCGCAGCGGTCGCGCGTGAGCACGATTCCCAGCGCGCCGAAGGCGACCGCGCTGCGCACGATCGCGCCGAGGTTGCGCGGGTCGGTGACCTCGTCGAGCGCGACGATCAGCGGCGCTCGCTCGCTCGGCGCGTGCCCGTCTTCCCGCGAAGGCTGCGCGTCCCCCTCTGCCTTTCCGGGCGAGGGTCCCTTCGACGGAGGCCGGGGCGAACGGGGTGCAGGGGGAGCGAGCAGAGCGTCCAGGTCGACGTACGGATAGTCGCCGCCGACCGCGAGGATCCCCTGATGGCGCAGGCCCTTCGCGAGCGCATCGAGCTCGTCGCGCGAGACGTGATCCGTCGCCACCTTGCGCGAAGCCGCCTGCGCGACGATCTCGCGGATGGGCGACTTGCTCGCAACCACTGCGTCGACGACGACGACCGCGAGCTCGCTCGCGTGGGCCGCGAGCGCCTCCGAGACGGCCCGCGGTCCCGCGACGATCCGCTTCATCGGAGGCTCGGCATGCCGGGCGCGGTCGCACCGCGGCGCGCGAGCCCGGCCGCGATCTCGGCTGCGAGGGCGCGCGCGGCCGCGACGGGATCGGCCGCGTCGCGAATGGGCCGACCGACGACGACGAGGTCGGCGCCCGCAGCCATCGCGTCCTCGGCCGACGCGACCCTCCGCTGGTCGCCGACCGCTGCGCCCCTGGGGCGGACGCCGGGCGTCGCGAGCACCACGTCCGTGCCGAGCCGTCCCCGTAGGTCGCTCACCTCGAGAGGCGAGCACACGAGGCCACCGCAGCCGTGCTCGACGGCGAGCGAGCCCAGCCGCGCGACGGCTTCGGCGGTCGTGCCTCGCAGCCCGATGGCGCCGAGCGCGGCATCGTCGAGGCTGGTGAGCACGGTGATGGCGAGCAGCGTCGTCCGCCCGTCGCGCGCCGCCTCGGAGGCCCGCGCGAGCATCGCCGGCCCGCCCGCCGCGTGCAGCGTGAGGTACCGTGCGCCGAGCCCGACCGCTCGACGCACGGCCCGTCCGACCGTCTCCGGGATGTCGTGCAGCTTGAGGTCGAGGAAGCAATCGAAGCCCGCATCGACCACTGCGCGCACGGCGCTCGGGCCCTCCGACGTGAAGAGCTCGAGGCCCACTTTCATGACGCCGACCTCGCCGGCGAGACGCGCGAGCCACACACGTGCCTCGTCGAGCGTCTCGACGTCGAGCGGAAAGACGATGCGTTCGTGCGCTCTCACAGGTCGATCAGAATACGAGTCGTCCAATCGGGACTCGTTCTTTCGAGGGGAGTCGCAAGAGGGGGGCAAGCTCGTAGCGCGCCCCCTTTCGCCTCTCCAGGGGACGCTGGGGGCGGAGCCCCCGGCAACAATCACTCAGAGGTCGAGGCCGCCGAGCGGATCGTCGTCACCGCCGCCGCGTCGGCCGCCGCCGCCGCCGCCGCCGCCGCCCGACTCGCCGCCGCCGCCGCCGCCGGAGCGACGCGGCCTTCGCGCGCTGCCGCCGCCGCCGCCGCCGCCGGTCTGTGCGGCACGAGCTGCTTCGGCCTGCGCGCGCGCCTCCGCGGCTGCGGCCTCGGCTGCCCGCCTGCTGTCCTGCTC
>JADZFZ010000698.1 GCA_020854145.1 Deltaproteobacteria bacterium
GGGCGACGGAGCGCACGAGCGTCCTGTTGGTCGGTGCCGAGCTCGCGGGCAAGACCGCGCTCTTTCTCGCTTCGCTGCGGCGCCCGGCGCGCCGACCTTCGGAGGGTGAGCTCGCGGCAAGTCCCCCTCTCCCCCTCGGGGAGAGGGTAGGGGTGAGGGGAGACGAGTTCGTGGTCGCGACGTCGGCGGCGAGGCTCGTCGCGGGGATGTCGGCGCTCGGCCAATGGCAGGAGCGCATTCGCCGCGTGGTGGAAGCCGCGAGCGAGCTCGACGCCATCCTCTACCTCGATGCGCTCGGCGACCTGCTCGCGGATCGGGCATCGAGCGGGACCGATCTCGTCGCGGCGCTCCGTGGACCCGTCGAGCAGGCGAAGATCCGCATCGTCGGCGAGATCACGCCGGAGGTGCTCGGGCTCTTCGAGAGCCGGCACGCGGGGTTCCTCGGATCGTTCACGCGGGTGCAGGTCCCTGCGCTCCCCGCGTCGATCGCGACGGAGGTGGTGCGATCGCGTCTCGAATGGTCGCGGGTCCACGAGCCGGAGCGGCCGTCTCTCGACGAGGGCGCGATTCGCACGCTCGTGGATCTCGCAGGGCGCTATCTGCCCTACCAATCGTTTCCCGGTAAGGCCGTTCGACTGCTCGACGAGACCCGGGACGAGCACGCGGCTGCGCGAGGCGGAGCGGGGTCTCGCCTGGGCTCGGCCGACGTCTCGACCGCCTTCGCGGTGCGCACGGGGTTACCCGCATTCCTGGTGCGCGAGGACCGACCGCTTCGCGTCGAAGACGTGATCGCGCACTTCGGTCGTCGCGTGCGCGGGCAGGACCGCGCCATCCGTGCCGTGGCCGAGACGTTGTGCGTGGCCAAGGCGGGGCTGTCGCCTCCGGGCAAGCCGCTCGCGACCTTCCTGTTCGTCGGACCGACGGGAGTCGGAAAGACGGAGGTCGCCCGCACGCTGGCGACCTATCTCTTCGGCTCGCCCGACCGGCTCGTGCGATTCGACATGAGCGAGCACACCGATCCCTGGGCCGCCGAGCGGCTCGTCCGGGGACACGACGGTGGCGACGGGATCCTCACGCGGCGAGTGAGGCAGAGGCCGTTCTGCGTGCTGCTGCTCGACGAGGTGGAGAAAGCCCATCCGAGCGTCCACGATCTGCTGCTGCAGCTCTGCGGCGAAGGACGATTGACGGACGGGCGGGGTCGTACGACCTGGTTCCACGACACGCTGGTGATCCTCACCAGCAACGTCGGCGCGGCTCATCGCACGTCTCGCGTGTCGTTCGACGACACCGTCGCGGACGAGGGAGACGAACACTGGCTCGAGGCGGTGCGGCGCACATTCCGGCCCGAGCTCGTGAATCGATTCGATCGGATCGTCCCATTCCAGCCGCTGTCGCCCGCGGACCTCCGGCGCGTCGTCGAGACGCTCGTGGGCAACCTGTCGGATCGACGAGGTGCGCTCGAGCGACGGCTGGCCCTGGACGTCTCTGCCGAGGCTCTGGATTGGCTGGCCACGCGCGGATCGTCGGATCGATACGGTGCACGCGCGCTTCGGCGAACGGTCGAGGACGAGGTGGTGGCGCCCGCCGCGCGATTGTTGGCGACATTGCCGGATCCCACGGGTGTTCACCTGCGAATCGACGTCGATGCGAGCGAGGGATCGGCAGCCTCGGGAGGGGGCAATCGCCTTCGGGTGGAGGTGGCCTCGCGCGCGACCGCGACGGCCCGGCGCGCCATCTCGAGCGCCGCGATCAGCGACTTGCGTCGAGAAGCCGGGAAGCTCGCGAGGCTCGAACGTGTCCAATCGGTGCGATCGGAGACGGATTACCTGGTCGCGCAGCTCGCGGGAGTCCCCTCGCGCGGCGCCGGGGCGGAGCTCGAGCGACTGCGCACCGAGCATCACCGTCGCGACCGTGCGATTCGCGCATTGAACGAGTCCGCCGACGAGCTGGACACGATCGAGGAGATGGCCGTGGTGGCGGCGCTCGACATGGAGGACGCCTCTCCGCTCGTTTCGGATGCCGAGCAGGCGTTTCGTGGGTTCCGCTCCGCACTGCTCGAGGTGCTGGTCGTCGCGGCGCCCGTGCGGGACGAGATCACGATCTGTGTCTCGGAGCTCGACGGGGCCGATACGTTCTCCCGCTGGCTGGTGCCGCTCTTGTCGGTGGCGGAGGAACGTCGGTGGTCGCTCGTCGCGCACGGCCTGGGCGTCAAGGCGACGAGAGACGACGACTGGAGGAGCCCGAATCGCTGGGGACCGCCGCGTCCGCCCGATTGGCTGCTCGGCGAGCTCGAGAAGACGGAACGGCCGTTCAAGCACCTTCTTCTGCGCGCCAAGGGGCCCTACGCGGGTGTGCTCCTGTCGCTCGAGGCCGGGATTCACCGATGGACGAACGTCGTCGCCGGCCACGAGCACGCGCACCTGCGCGTGACGCGAATGGCGATGAGAACGGAGCTCACGCCCGAGGAATGGGCGCGTGAGTCGATGGGCGTTCCCGCCTCGCCGGGCTCGCGCGCGCAGCTGGCGCTCCTGCCCGCGGTCCGCCTCCACGATGGCGACACCGCAATGCTCTCCATCGCGAACGGTCGACGTCGATTGTCGATTGCAGCCGACGATTACTGGGGTCGATTCGAGGACGTCGCTCTCGAGCACCTCCTGCTCTACGAGCACGAAGAGGACGGTCGAGGGATGGACCGGGACGAGCTCTTCGCCGGCTCGCTGGAGCTCTCCCCGGTCGAGGACGAGGAGCGCTGAGCGTGGAGCTCACCATTGCCGTCTACCAGCGACGCGTGAGCGGCGACCTCGAGTGGACGACGCTCGGGCTCGCGCCGCACGACGTGGTCCGCCGCAGCCTCTCGCCGGTGAAGCTCGAGCAAGCCATCGTCGAGGCCGTCCGGACCGCGCTCGAGCGCGTGGCGCCGGCGGATCTCGCGCGATTCGAGATGACCCGGGGAACGACCCTCGTGCGCGCGCGGCTCGAGCTGACCCTCGGGGTCGGAGGCGCGCGCAGGCGCGTGAGCTCGATGTTCCCGATCGTCGTGGAGCCCCGCAGGACCGCCGGCGGGCACGTCTCGTTCGTCGGGTATCACCCCGCGCAGCAGGACGCCTGGTGGTGCTTCGAGAAGGAGCAGGAGGGCGACCTGCCGCGAATCGCATCGGCGAAGCTGAGCGCGGCGTGGGCGGCCATGGACCCCGACGACGTCGCCACGCTGACGACCGACGGCAAGGATGGCCTGCGCGCCATTCGATTCTCCATTCGACCGCGAAGCCTCCTCGACGAGCTGCCGGATGGGCCCGCAGGTGTGTGGGACGACCTGCGCGCGGGACCGTTCGGTGCGCAACGCGGCGAGCGACCTCCGCCGCCCGACGTGCTCCGGCACGTCGGAACCGATCTGACGCTTCGCGCGCTCGACGGTGCGGTGCCTCTGGGAATGCCGCGAAAGGAGCTGCGGGAGCGGCTGGCGCAGCTGCTCGGCGCCAAGCGCGCGAGAGAGCCTCGTCGATCCATCCTGCTGGTGGGACCGCCGAGCGCCGGCAAGACGAGCCTCGTGCACCGCTGGGTGGCCGATGCGCTGGAGGCCGACGACTACCCGACGCACCGCAATCTCGA
>JADZFZ010000699.1 GCA_020854145.1 Deltaproteobacteria bacterium
AGCGCCCCTGCGCGGAGCCGAACGCCGGAACCTGGAGAAAAGAAACCCCCCTCTCTTTGGGCGCGAGTGAGAGGGGGGTCGAGGGGTGGACGCGTTCGCGAGGAGCAGCCGCATCGAGATGAAGCCGTGCGCCGTTCGGCGCATGGTTCGGGAAGCGTGATCAGGAAGCGCGCCTGCTCCTCGTCCGACAACTTGCGGACGAGCCATCGTACCGCATCCGCCTGCTGGGCGGCACTGCTGTTTGTCGCCGTCGGGTGCGCGGACGCACCCGTCGAGGCGGTCGGAGCCCCTCCGCCGCCGCGAAGCGGCGCCCTCTGGATCGCCGGCAGCGGGGGGGCGCTCGCGCTGGCCCGCGAGCTGGCTTCCGCCTTCGAGGCGGCAGAGCCGGGCACGCGGGTCGTCGTGCACCCGAGCATCGGCTCGAGCGGCGCCGTCCGCGCGCTGGGTGATCACGCGATCGACGTGGGGCTGTTGACGCGCGCGCCACGCTCGTCCGAACGCGCCGCGCTCGGACGCGTGGAGGCCATCGCCGAGACCGACATCGCGCTCGCGGCGCACCCTTCGGTCCCCGTCGACCACGTCGGACGTTCGGACCTCGTCAGCCTCTTCTCCGGCGGCGCACGCTGGAGCGATGGGGTGCGCGCCATCCCCGTCTTGCGTGAAGCCGGAGACTCGTCGCAGGAAGCCCTGCGTCACGCCGTTCCAGGCCTGGGCGCGACCCTCGACCGCATGTGGCGGCAGGAGCGCTATCGCATCGCCTGGCACGACGCCGAGCTCGTGGAGACGGTGACGCGTGTTCCGGGGAGCTTCGGGGTATCGGACGTCGGCCAGAACGCGTGCGAGCCGAGGGGCGCGCGCCTCGTCCACATCCAGGGCGTCGTCCTCCGCAAGCACATCCACCTCGCGCTCGCGCCTCGACCGCGGCCCGAGGCACGCGCGTTCGTGGAGTTCGCGATGAGCCCCCGAGGACGCGCCGTGACGCGCGCATGCGGCTACCGATCTCCGGAGAGACGCTGATGCCCGAGCTGGTCGTCCAGAAGTTCCGTCGGCGCATGCGACGGCTCATGCTCGGCGCCGGCTTCGTCACCGTGCTTGCCACTCCATCGCTTTGTGCGGTGCTGGTCGTGTCCGCTGCGGAGCGACAGGCGCAGACCTACGCGCATCACGTCGCGGCGCTGGTCCACGAGCTCGCCGCCGACCGACCCGCGCTCTGGCAGTACGACTCCGCCCGCATCGTGCATCATCTGCGCGCCTACCGCTCGTACGAGGACATCGCAAGCATCTCCCTGCGTGACAGAGTCGGACGCATCATCGAGTCCGGTGCGGCGACCCGGGAGGTCACCGTGGCCGAGGCGACAGCGCCGGTCTGGGTGGACGGCGAGCGCGTGGGAACGGTGACGATCTCGATGGCGCCCGCACCGCTCGCTCGCGTGATCGGGTTGGTCGCGGCGGCCGCGGCCGTCGTCGGAGGGCTACTTGCGCTTTTTGGCTATCGAATCCCCGTGCGCGAGCTGGCGTCCGCGGCCGGCAGGCTCGACCGGGCGAACGGGGCATTGCTCGACGCGCGTGCCGCGGCGGCCGCGACCGCGGCGGACGAAGCCGCGCGCCGGCAGATCGCGACCGACCTGCACGATGGTCTCGGACAGACGCTCGTCGCGTTGCGGTTCGCGACCGACCGTCTCGAGCGCGAGCACGACGTCCCCGAAGGCGCGACGGCACCCGCGCGGCGCCTCATCGACGGAGCCATCGCGGAGGTCCGGAGGGCGGTGCGCGCCCTGCGCCCCGCCCTGCTGGACGACCTCGGTCTGGCCGCGGCGCTGTCCGCGCTCGGGTGCGAGATCCAGGAGGCCACGGGGTTGGTCGTCGAGGTCGCGGCGCGCGAGCAAGCCGCGGCGAGGCTGGACCCTTCGAGCGCGACGATCCTCTACCGCGCCGCGCAGGAGCTGCTGACCAACGTGCAGCGCCACGCCTCGGCCCGGCGCGTCGGCATCGTGCTCGAGGACCGCGGTGACGTGGTCGAGCTCGTCGTGCACGACGACGGACGCGGCATGCCGTCGGAGGTGCGCCCTGGCGGCGGGCTCGGTGGCCTGCGCGAGCGGCTCGGCTCGGTGGGTGGGTCGATGACGATCGAGAGGCCGGAGCGGGGCGCGCGCGTCGTGGTGCGCGTCCCGCGGTCCGGCCCGGAGGGCGGCCCGTGACCCTGCGCGTCCTCTTGATCGACGATCACGCGGTGGTGCGCGAGGGCTTGCGAGCGCTGCTCGCGAGCTCGCCCGGGCTCTCGATCGTGGGCGAGGCGGCGTCGCTCGCGACCGCGCTCACGCTGCTGCGAAGCGCGAGCCCCGACGTCGTGTTGCTCGACCTGTCGCTGCCCGATGCGCGCGGCGTCGCGGCCGTGACCGCCGTGCGCAAGGCCGCGCGCGACGTGGCGGTCGTGGTGCTCTCGATGCACGACGAAGAAGCGCACCAGCGCGCCGCGCGCGACGCGGGCGCCGACGCGTACGTCGTCAAGGGCGCCAGCATCGACGCGATCGTCGCCGCGCTGCGCGAGGTGAGCGCACTGCCGGTCGGCGAGCCCTCGGTACGTCCGGCGTTGTCGCCGCGGGAACGCGAGGTCCTGGCAGCGATCGCCGACGGGCACTCGAACCCCGTCATCGCCGAGCTGTTGGGCGTCTCGCCCAAGACGGTGGAGACCCACCGCGCGCACTTGATGGAGAAGCTCGGCGTGCGCAGTGTCGCCTCGCTCGTTCGCGTCGCCGTACGCCTCGGCTACCTGAAGCCGTGAGCGATTCAGGTCGGCGGGAAGAAGAGCGTGGGCTCGAAGGCGCCGACGATCGACGACGCGTTGGCCACGAGGTCGGCTGCGGTGATCACGCCGAGCTGCTCGGGCGGCATGCTCCAACCGTAGATCGCGCGACACAGCAGCAGCTGCGCCTCGATGATGGGCAACGCGCCGAGGAGCGCCGCCTGCAGCGCGGGCGCGAGGGCGGACAAAGGCGCGGGTGGACCGCCGAGGGTGCCCTCCAGCATGAACGACGACGACGACGGAGTGTCGCGGAGCGTCAGCCGGATGCGCTGCACGATGGGCCCCGAGTAGGACGTCCAGCCCACGCCGGTCATGGCGGCCGCAGCGACACCGGCGATGGTCGTCGCGTTCGGCGCCGCCTGCGGCATGCCCGTGGGCGGTACGTAGACGAGCTGGTGCATGGGGCCTTGCGTCTGGTGGCTCACGGCCGGGCCCAACATCCACGCGAAGGCGCACGCGAGATCCTGTGCCGACAGCGCGGAGAGCCACCAACCGTCCTTGGCGCCCGGACCACACGACGCCAGGCGGTGCTGCAACATCACGCGCGCGATCAGATCCGCGCCGCCTTCGGCTGGAACCTCGCTGCGCGCCACCTTCTCCGCGACCAGGCGCGCCATGAGCGATGCGCGCTGATCGTCCCCGAGCCGACCGCACGCGAGCCATGCCCCCGCAGGATCGTCGGCCCGCGGCGTGACCAGCGGAACGGGCGCCGGCGTGCGCTGCGAGGGGTGCTGGGTGGCGAGCGTGTGGAGGAAGCGTGCGAGCGCTTCGACACAGCTCGGGAACGCTGCGCGCTGTCGGCCCTGCGCGTAGACGACGTCGAGCTCGGCGTACTGCGGGCCCGGCCGGTACTGGACCTGCGAGAGGTCGGTGTGCGCGATGGCGAATGGGCGGTTCTCGTGGCGTCCGAAGACGCGCCGATCGGTCGCGAGGAAGTAGTGCGAGAGCTCGGCCGTGATCGAGTCGTCGCCGTAGACGAGCACGCGCTCCCCGATGACGTGGTCGAGCCCGACCCCGGCGAACGAGCACGCGCGGTCGATCTGGGCTCGCGGGATCCGTGGGCCGAGAAGCGCGCGGGCGTGCGCGAAGCAGCCCTGGGCCAGCCCGTAGATCGGGTGCGAGTCGGTCACGGGCCCGAAGGTTAGCAGCCTCCGACCCTTTGCCCGGCGGGCTGGTGGCATCGCTGCGATCTCGCGCAAGTCGCGGGCGGCTCACCACGAATGCCCCGGGCGATCAGGACGACGACGCACGGGCGTGACCGAGCAGCCACGCGAGCGTCTTGCCTTGCTCGATCGCGTCGTGGAGCGCGTGGTGCGGATGCGGGTTGTGGGGCGCGCGATAGCCAGCCTCGCGCATCGCCTCCGCGAGCACGCGGCGATCGGTCGTGCGAAAGAGCCCCATCGCGAAGGAGGCGATGTCGAAGCCGCTGTGTCCGATCGGGTTTCGCCCGAGGAACCGCTGCGCGTACCAGCCGACGTACGGGTGATCGAACGACGACGGCCACGACGCCGTGCGCACACCGCCGAGCGTCTTCAGGTACGCGGCGAGCTTCGACATGGCGTCGTGCGGGTCGAGCCCGTTCGCCTCCAGGTGGGCGCGCGTCAGCCCATGCACCGCCATCGCCTCCGGCACGTCGGCGGCTCCGGGCAGCGGCGCGAGCTCGACGTAGAACGTCCGTGTCTCGTCCACCACGAATCGCCCGTCCCGCTCCACCACGGGGACGGCGCCGATCGAGCAGAGGCTGTGGAGCCCGGGGAACGGACCGGATGCCTCCACGTCGATCGACAGCATCATGGCCGGCCTCCCGCGAGCAGCTCCTGGAGCTTCGGCAAGACCGCACCCAGGTCCGGCTCCGTCTCGAGCATCGGCGCCATCGGGTCACCCAGCGACGCGACACGTCCCGGAACGGTCTTGAGCGTGAACGCGCCCGGATCGAGCGCGCCCGAGATCTCCTCCCAGAGCAGCGGCGTCGAGACGCGTCCACCGGGGTACGCGCGCACCGAGTACGGCGCCACGATGGTGCGGCCGCGACCCGTCTGCCCGGTGTCCACGTAGACTCGGCCACCGCGCGCCTCGACCGTCCGCTCCATCGTGGCGATGTCGCGATGTCGGTCGACCAGCATCCGCCCGAGCACCTCGGCGAGCATCTTCGCGGCGTCGGAGGGCGCGCCGCCCGTCGGGACGAGCACGTGGAGCCCGCGCTGGCCGCTCGTCTTCGGGAACCCGGCAAGCCCCAGCGACTCGAGCAGACCGCGCAGCGTCCGCGCGAGCGTGATGGCGGCGAGCAAGGGCGACTTGCCGAGATCGAAGTCGATCGTGAGCCAGTCGCAACGGTCCAGCCGATCGGCGCGCGTCGACATCACGTGAATCGGGATGCAGCCGAGGTTGGCGATGTGCAGCAGCGTGTCGAGGTCGTCGACGAGAAACCCGGTGACGTTGCGGCCGTCGTGATGGTGCAGCTCGATCGTGCGGACCCAGCTCGGCGTGCCGCGAGGCACGTTCCACTGATAGAAGTGCTTCCCATCGATCCCGTCCGGGTAACGCACGAGCACCACCGGGCGCTCGTGCAGATAAGGCAGCAGAGCGGGAGCGATGTCGCGGTAGTAGTCGAGCAGATCGCCCTTGGTGAGCCCGTCGGCCGGCCAGAAGACCTTGTTGCGGTTGGTGAGCTTCACGCGCGCGACGGCGGCACGAGTCGTGGCAACAGCACCCGGCGTCGCCTCGATCTCGGCTGGCGTGACGAGCTCGGGTGACTCGGCCCCCGAATCGGGCGTCGCGCTCCCGGGCGGCCCGACGGTGCAATCGCGCGGCGAGATGTCTTCCCGCACCCCGCGAAAGACCGGGAATCGCAGGCGACCCTCGTCGCTCCATCCGAGGAATCGGACGCTGACGACGACCTCGGGACGCACGAAGGTCCGACCGCGTGGCGCGCGATCGAGCTCTCCTCGGGCTGCACACCGGTCGATCGTCAGCGGCCGAAGCCGCTCGAGCAGGTCGTCGATCGCGCCCTCGTCGAGTCCGCTGCCCACCTTGCCTCGGACGACGAGCGTGTCTCCCTCGTAGCCGCCGAGATCGAGCGCGCCGAGCCGCTCGCGCGCGTTCTCGCCGACGGTCCAGCCGATGACGACGAAGTCCTCGTCGCGCTCGCACTTGATCTTCACCCATTCGCCCGTCCGCTTGGGCCCCGGCCGATAGGGCGCCGATCGTTTCTTGGCGACGACGCCCTCGAGCTTCTCGCGCTGGCAGAGCGCATAGAGCGGTGCGCCGTCGTCCTCGAGATGGTCGAGCGCCCGAACGAGCCCACGTCCGCCGACGATCTTGCGCAGCAGCAGCTTGCGGTCGGAGAGCGGCAGCGGACGCAGGTCGCGTGCGCCGACGGCGAGCACGTCGAACACGAGCAGCACGACGGGCGGATCGCGCGAGGTGAACCGACCCATGGAAGCCGTCGAGCGATGGAGCCGGCGCGCGAGACGCTGGAACGAGGGCTTGCCGTTCTCGTCGAACGCCACGATCTCGCCATCGAGCACGACGCGCGACGGCGCGAGCGCACGAACCGCGCGCGCGATCTCGGGGAAAGCCTCGGTCGCGTCGCGCGAGCTCCGGTAGAAGAGGGCAGCCGCTCCCGCCTGCTTGTCGGCGAGGATGCGGACGCCGTCGAGCTTGAGCTCGAAGAGCCAGCCCTTGCCTTCGAGACGATTGCCCTGCGTGCACAACATCGGCACGAGACGCCGTGTCTCGACGAGCCCGACGGGAGCGCCGAGCCGCTCGGCCTCTCGCTCGATCTCGGCGGCGATCTCGTCCTTCTTCACGAGCTCGTCGACGGTGAGACCCGAGAGCACGCTGCGTGGCTCTTCGACGGTCACGTCGTAGCCCGTGCGCGCGAACACGTCGGGCTTCTTGAAGAAGAGCCACGAGCGGCCGCTGCTCTTGGGCGCGCCGGGGCGACCCGTGGTCTCGACGAGGGCGAATCGGCCCTTGAGCTTGGTGCCGCGCAGCTCGAGGTCGAGCTTGCCGTTTCGGAGGCCTTCTTCGGCCGGGGCCTCGACATAACGCACGCGGCCGCGGTCCCACACGATCATGGAGCCCGCGCCGTAGTTGCCCTCGGGGATGACGTCCTCGAAGTCGAGGTATCCGAGCGGGTGAGCCTCGGTCTGCATGGCGAGGCGCTTGTCGGCCGGATCGAGGCAGGGCCCGCGCGGCACGGCGAACGACAGCAGGACTCCGCCGCACTCGAGGCGCAGGTCGTAGTGGACGTGCGACGCGTGATGCAGGTGCACCACGAACTCGCCGCCGTGCGTCGGACCCGCTCGCCCGAGGGGATCGGGATCCTCGGGCTCGTTGGTCCGGTCGAACCGACGTTTGTCGCGGTACTCCGCGAGCGGCGCCGTCCCGAGCGCGGACGCGTCCTCGGGCGAGCCCGCCGAGGGCGGCGCCGGGGAGCGACCGGACGGCTGCATGGCTTTGGGCATCGTCGAATGGACCGGCTACCATGCTCGCATGGCTGCTCGCGCGCTCGGAACCGGCACGGTCTCCTTCGGTCTCGTGTCCATCCCCATCAAGCTCTACACGGCCACCTCTCCACAGAAGGTGTCGTTCAACATGCTGCACAAGAAGTGCGGCGGCCGGATGGTGCAGCAGTACTGGTGCCCGAAGGACGAGGAGGTCGTCGAGCGCACCGACATCGTCAAAGGCTACGAGTACGCGAAGGACCAGTACGTCCAGTTCACCGACGAGGAGCTCAAGTCGCTCGAGGCCGAGAAATCGAGCTCGATCGACATCGTCGAGTTCGTGCCGGCCGAGAGCGTCGACTTCGTCTACGTCGAGAAGAGCTATTACCTCGGGCCCGACAAGGGCGGCAGCAAGCCCTACCGCCTGCTCGCCGAGGCCATGCAGCGGACCGGCAAGATCGCCGTCGCGAACCAGTGGACGCGTGGCAAGGAGCAGCTGGTCCTCATCCGTCCCTATCAGGAGGGGCTCATCCTCCATCAGGTCCACTACGCGGACGAGGTGCGCGCGTTCGGCGAGATCGATCTGGGGCCCGCAGTGGCGTTCAAGCCGGGCGAGGGCGAGCTCGCGGACATGCTGATCCAGCAGCTCGCCCACGACGGTTTCGATCCGAGCAAGTACAAGGACGAGTACGTCGATCGCGTGCGCAAGGCCGTCGAGCAGAAGGTCGCAGGCCAGGAGATCACCATCGCGACCGAGGCCCCCAAGGCCCAGATCATCGATCTCTTCGAAGCGCTCAAGGCGAGCCTCGCGACGGCGAAGCCCGCCGCCGAGGCCGAGACGAAGGCGAGCGGCCCGAAGAAGGCCGAGCCCGCCGCGGACGAGTCGTCGACGGGCACCGTCGCGGCGATCGCGCCCGCCCCGAGGAAGAAGAAGGCCGGCTAGCGCAGTAGCCGCGGGAGCGCCTGCCGTTCCTCGCCGCGCCACCTCGGCGCGGGCTCCCTCCACGGATCCTGCGTGGCACACCCATCGCTCTTCTCCTGCTCGAGGTGCAGCCGATGGGGATCGACGAAGAGAAGCCCACCAGCACGTCGCAGATTCCGCGCGAGCCACGCCACGTCGTGTGCATCGCAGCGCAGCTCGAAGACGACGAGAGTCGCCGAACGGGGGTCACCTGGGACGTCTCGACGAGCGGCGCGCTCATCCTGACGCGCGGTCGGCTGTCCTTGGGAGACCCGGTGAAGATCGTCCTCCACCTCCCGCAAGGCCCGGCCGCGGGGCTCATCGTGACGGGCAAGGTGGTGCGCGCCGAAGGGCTCGACAGCCGTCGCATCGGGTTGTGGTCCGACTCGATCGCCATCGCCTTCGACGAACCGGCCAAGACGCTCGAGCCGACCGTCGAGGAGCTGTCCCAGAAGCAAGCCGAGCTGTTCGGCCAGCCGAGGGTCTAGGCCGCCGGGCCAGCCGAGGGTCTAGGCCGCCGCGCGCGACGCCATCTCGCACGCGAGGTTGCCGACGGTCGCGAGCGCGCGCTCGATTCGCTCCGACCACACGAAGCCGCACGAGAGACGGATGAAGTTGCCGTAACGCCGGCTCGGCGAGAACACCGGGCCCGGCGTCACGTTGATGCCCTTCTCGAGCGCGCGCGCGTGGAACTCGAGCGCGTCGATGGCGCGGGGGAGCTCCACCCACAGGACGAACCCGCCCGTCGGCCTCGTGGCGCGCGTGCCCGCGGGGAAGTGCGTGGCGACGGCATCGAGCGTGCGCTCGACGCCCTCGGCGTAGGCGCGGCGGAGCCTGCGCAGGTGACGATCGTAGCCGCCGTCCTGCAGGTACTGCGCGATGGCGAGCTGCGGCAACGTCGGCGTCGCTCCGCTCGTCGTGAACTTCAACAGCTCCACCCGGTCGCGGTGGCGCGGCGGTGCGGCCATCCATCCGACGCGATAGCCAGGGGCGAGCGTCTTGGAGAAGGACGAGCAGAGGATCACGCGCCCGTTGCGGTCGAACGCCTTGACCGGCCGGGGACGCACGGGGCCGTGGTGCAGGTCGGCATAGATGTCGTCCTCGACGAGATCGAGATCGTGCCGGTCGAGCATCGACGCGAGGCGCTCGCGATTCTCGTCCGGCATGCAGCTGCCGAGCGGGTTGGAGAAGCTCGGGACCAAGAGGCAGGCACGCACCGAAACGCGCCGAAGGATGCCTTCGAGCGCATCGAGGTCGACGCCGTCGCGCGGATGGGTCGGCACCTCCACGACGCGCATCCCCATCGACTCGATGCTCTGGAGCAGGCCGTAGTAGATGGGCGACTCGATCGCGATGGTGTCGCCGGGCTTCGCCACCGCACGAAGCGCGAGGTTCAGCGCCTCGACGCAGCCGGCGGTCGTGACGATGTCGTCGGGCACGAGGTCACATCCGTGCTCGACCGCTCGACGCGCGACCTCGCGTCGGAGCACAGCGCATCCCGGCGGGATGTCGTACGTCACGCCGACACCCCCCGCGCGACGGGCCACGGTGGCGAGCGTTCGGTTGAGCCGCTCGGTCGGCAGCAGCTCCGGCGAGGGCGTGGCCGCGCCGAGCTGCACGACCTTCGGATCGCGCGACGAGCTGTAGACGCGCCGGACGAGATCGGTGACGGCCACCTCGCGGCTCGTCGCGGGCGGCTTGGTCGTGCGCGGCTCCTCGGGCCTGCGCGAGAGGCGGTGGCGCACGTAGTGGCCCGACTGCGGGCGTGCCTCGACCAGCCCGCGGCTCTCGAGGATCAGGTAGGCGTGCAGGACCGTGGAGACGCTGACCTTCTCGCGCCGAGCGAGCGCACGCACGGAGGGCACACGTTGCCCCGCGCGCAGCACGCCGCGCTCGATGAGTGATGCCAGACGATCCGCGAGCTTCTCGTAGAGCAGGCTGGTGTCCGCGCTCATGGGCCAATCTGTACACCCAAAGTTCACATTGGGGGAGCACAGTTGTCCCGACCCACCGCC
Source organism: Deltaproteobacteria bacterium (assembly GCA_020854145.1). Lineage (GTDB taxonomy): Bacteria > Myxococcota_A > Polyangia > Polyangiales > JADZFZ01 > JADZFZ01. The sequence goes on from JADZFZ010000699.1 coordinate 10,228, forward strand.
CGCACCTGTTCCGCTCCCGTCCTCGCACGTCGGGTCAGGCGAGCGTCCACGCCGGATCGTCGTGCCGGCGTTCCCCGAGCCACTCGATGACCTCCTGACGCGTGAGCTCGTCCATCGGGATGAGGTACTCGCCGCCGCCCTGCACCTGGAAGCTCAACGCGGGCTCCTCGAATCCCTGGTACCAGAGCGTGACGCGCTCGACGTACGCGATGCGTGGCGGTGTCGCGAGCAGCGCCACGAGCAGCTCGTGGCGGTCGAGCGGGCGCAGCGACCATGCGAGGAAGCCGCCCGCGAAGAGCGCGCATCCCACGGCGAACAGCGCGGGGACGAGCACGTCGCCCGAGCCCTCGGCGCCCGAGACGACGACCGACACGAGGATGCCCGCGACGACCGCGCAGAGCACCAGCATCAGCAGCGAGAGGTTGCGGATCTTGCGCGGCCGGACCGCGAGCTGCTTTCGCACGAGGTCGGCGATGAGGCGCCGGCGAGCGGGGTCGATCGACGTTCCCATGGTCACACCCCCGCCGCGTGCGGAAGGAGCGCCGGGTTGGCCCGGAAGGAACGCGCCAGCTCGTCGCTGTAGCCGCGCACCGCGGACGGGCAGAGCTCCAGCAGGCCCTTGCGCACCGCCTCGGTGTGCACGCGCGGGATCGTGATCTCGAGAAGCGAGCCGTCGACCATCCCGAAGTAGAAGTCCGTCGACATGTGCGTCCGCGTTCGCGCGTGCTCGACCTGGACCTCGTAGATCCACACGACGCGTGCGGGGGTGTCGCGCAACGTCGCGTACAGCAGATCGCGCGCGGGTCGTGCGCCGTGCCATTGCACGAGCAGGTAGCCCGCGATCCCGACGGCTCCGCCGAGCGCCACCACGGCGACGGCCAGGTTCCCGGTCGGCCCGATGCCCGAGATCGTCGTCTGGTCGGGGTCACCCAGGAACAACGCGATGCCGACGACGGCGAGGATCAGGACGCCGACGGCCTTGGCGAGGGTCACGACACGGAGACCGTTCAGCGTCTCTGCGACGAGGGACAGCGCTGCGGCCGACGGCGCTCCGTCTCGTGCCGCGCTCGGGGATGTGATCGACATGACGACCTCCTTGCGGGGTGCACCTCGCTCCGTTCGGCGAGGGCGCGGCCACCTCTCGACCGCGCGCCATCTCTTACGGGCTCGGAGCGCGGAGCTCCGCAAAAAGCTGCTAAAACGAGGCCGTGTCGGGCCCGCGCTTCACGAGCGAGTTGACGCTCCGGAGCCTCGGGGCGATCGAGCACGTGGCCGGGCAGGCGGACGGCACACCCGTCGTGGCGGTCGTCTCGGACGCCAGCGTGGCGGAGGCGGTCGCGCGCGCGCACGGACGCATCGTGCACCCTCGCGTCCCGCGCCTCGCAGGGTGCACCGAGGTCGGCGGTCGTCCTGCCGTCCTGCTCGCGTTCGAGGCGGTGACCGACCTCGAGGCGCTGCTCGAGCACGCGCGCGTCCACCGACGAGAGGTGCGGCCCGGCGCAGCGGCGGCGTTCGTCGTCGAGACGCTCGCGATGCTCTTGGCGGCGCACGCGTCGGGCGAGCACATGGGCGTCTTCTGCGCCGCGAACGTTCTCGTGGGCCCCGGCGGGGAGATGGCCTTCGTCGGCTTCGGTCACCCCGTGCACCCGAAGGACCGGGCTCTGAAGCTGCCCCGCGCGTCGCGTGCCTTCGCCGCGCCGGAGATCGCGTTCGGTGGGCCCGCGAGCGCGGGCGGCGATCTCGCGGCCGCCGCGCTCTTCTTCCAGTCCTTCCTCGAGCTCGGCGATCTCCCGCCCGCGATCGCCGAGGCGACGATGGGTCGGGGCGACCTGGCCGCGCACGTCGTCGAGCTGATGCGGCTGTCGAACGCGATCTCACCGGCCGAGCGCTCCGTCCCGCAGTATCTGGAGCGCGTGAGGACCGTGCTCGCGATCGCCGGGATCGAGGCGAGCGACGTGGACCTGGCGGCGGAGCTGCACGACATGCTCGAGGCGTCGGGCTCGCATCTCGTGATCGCGCACGAAGCGCAGCGGTTCCGCATCGGTACGCGCACGGTCGAGCTCGAGCATCACAGCACCCTTCGTCGCGTCCTCCTCGCGCTCGCGCGCCGGCGGATCGACAAGCCCGGTGCCCCGAGCACGTGGGAGGAGCTGTTCGCGGAGGCCTGGCCGGGGGAACGTGCGCTGCCTGCCGCCGCCAAGGCGCGCGTGCAGGTCGCCGTCTCGACGCTGCGCAAGCTCGGCCTGCGCGAGGCCCTGGTCACGCGCGACGACGGCTATCTCGTCGATCCGCGAATCGTCGTGACGCTCGAGACCCATCGCGCAGCCGGATAGCGGGCACGCAACTGTGCCGATCCCCTGCTCGACGGCCTGCGCCTGTTCTGGTCGGCGGCGACATCCCAGATTGAATGCACATGAGCCGCTCGAATCGCTTCGTCGTGCCGCTGTCGCTGGCCGCCGTGTACGTGATCTGGGGCTCGACGTACTTCGGGCTGCGCATCGCGCTCGAGAGCTGGCCCCCGATGATGCTCGCGGGGGTGCGCTTCACGTTCGCAGGTGCGCTGCTCTACGTGGTGCTGCGAGCGCGGGGCGCGGAGGCCCCGACCCTCGCGCAATGGGGGCGCGTGGCGGTCGTGGCGGCGGTGCTCCTCGTCTGCGGCCACGGCGGGGTCGTGTACGCGCAGCAGTGGGTGGACTCGGGCATCGCCGCCGTGATGACGTCGACGGTCCCGCTGTGGGCGGCCCTGTTCGCGGGGTTCCTCGGACGAGGTTGGCCCGCGTCGCGCGAGCGCGTCGGGCTCGTGCTCGGCTTCTCCGGAGCCGCGTTGCTCGCGCTCGGCGGACCGCTCGGCGTGCACGGCCCCGGTGCGCTCGTGCTCGTCGCGGCGCCCGCGATGTGGGCGCTCGGCTCGTTGCTCGGCCAGCGTTGGGACGTGCCGCGAGGGCTGCTCGGAAGCGCCACGACGATGCTCGCGGCCGGCCCACTGTTCTTCCTGCTCGCGCTCGTACGCGGAGAGCGATTCACCGAAGTGCCCTCGCTTCGCTCGACGCTCGCGCTCGCCTATCTCGCCGTGTTCGGGTCGATCGTCGCCTTCTCGGCCTATCAGATCCTGCTCGCACGCGTGCGTGCGTCGGTCGCGACGAGCTACGCGTACGTCAACCCGGTGATCGCGTTGGGTCTGGGCGCGACCTTCGCGGAGGAGGAGCTCGGCGCGGTCGAGCTCGTCGCCATCGCGGTCACCCTCGCCGGGGTCGTGCTGCTCACGTGGCGCACGTCCAAGCCGCTACCCAAGGACGTCTCGAGCCTCGCGGTCGGAGCCCCCGAAGCGGCACCGATCCGGAGGCCCCATGTACCCTCGAAGAGCCCTCTCCTCGCTCGTCCTTCTGCTGGTCGCCTGTCAATCGAGCCCGAGCGCGCCCCATCGGACGACCCCGCCCCCGCGATCGGGCGCGCCCTCGGCGGCCGCTGACGCGCCATCGCACCAGGCGGGTGCCCCGGCGATGCCGCCGGCCGAGCTTCGGGCGATCTCGCAGAGCGCCAACGACTTCGGCTTCGCGCTGTGGCAACGGGTCCGCGACACCGAGGGCAACCTCTCGATCTCGCCGTCGAGCATCTCGCTCGCGCTCGGGATGACCTTCGCCGGCGCACGCGGCCAGACCGCGGACGAGATGCGCCGCACGCTGCGGTTCGGGCGAGACGACGACGCGACCCATCGCGCTCTGGGCGGATTGACCGGCCGCTGGAATCGCACCGGGCGTCCCTACGAGATGTCGGTCGCCAATCGCCTCTTCGGTGCCCAGGGATTCCGATTCGAGCCCTCGTTCCTGACGGTCGTGCGCGACCGCTACGGCGCCCCGCTCGAGCCCGTCGATTTCGGGCAATCCGAGCAGGCGCGCCGGCGAATCAACAGCTGGGTCGAGGACCGCACGCGCGACCGCATCCGCGATCTGCTCCCGGCCGGGAGCATCGACGCGGGCACGCGGCTCGTCCTCACCAACGCGCTCTATTTCAAGGGCCGCTGGGCTGCGCAGTTCGACCCCGCGGACACCCGCACGGGTGCGTTCCAGGCTCCGCGACGCGCGGTGCAAGTGCCGCTGATGCACCGCACCGGCGACTATCGCCATGCCCGCGTCGACGGCGTCCAGATCATCGAGCTCCCCTATCGCGGAGACGAGCTGGCGATGGACGTGATCCTCCCCGAGCGGCCCGACGGCCTCGCGGCGCTCGAGGCGCGCCTGTCTCCGGAAGCGCTCGCCCGCTGGCTCGAGGCGATGCACGAGCAGGAGGTCCAATTGACCCTCCCGCGATTCCGCATCTCTCCTGCCGCCTCGATTCGCCTGCGCGATCCGCTCTCTGCCATGGGCATGACGAGCGCGTTCGGGGCAGGCGCGGATTTCTCCGGGATGGCCCCAGGCCTGTGGATCGACGACGTCTATCACAAGACGTTCGTCGAGGTGAACGAGGAGGGCACGGAGGCCGCAGCCGCCACCGCCGTCGTCATGACGGAGAGCGCCGCGATGCACGAGTCTTTCGCGGCCGACCGACCGTTCCTGTTCCTGATTCGCGACGTCCAGACCGGCGCCGTGATCTTCATCGGCCGCGTCGCCGACCCCAGCTGACCGCGAACGCGCGATCGGCAACCGATGCCCGCGCGTCGCTGGGGCGCCGATCACGGAAGCGGGTGCGGGGCTGTGTCGGAAGCGGGTGCGGGGCTGTGTCGGAAGCAAGTGCGGGGCTGTGTCGGAAGCGGGTGCGGGGCCGTGTCGAGGGCGCCGAGCTCGCAGCCGAGCGCTCGGAACTGCCCGTTGCCGCATGCCGTCCGACTGCACTACGAGCTACCCATGACCTACCGAGAGACCCCCCTGCCCGCGCCCGTCGTCGTCGCGGGCTGCATCAGCCTCGACGCGTTCGATCGCCGCACGGGTGCGCCGGCCTGGAACCAGAAGACGTCGTCCGCCATTCGCCGGATGATCGTCACCGAGGACCGCGTCGTCGTGTTGTGCTCGAACGGCAACGTCGAGTGCTTCGATCTCGCGAGCGGCACGCCTCTCGGCGTCGTCAAGACCGACCTCAAGCAGGGTTACGCGATGATCCAGGATCAGAGCATGCTCCTCATCGTCGGAGACAGAGGGGTGCTGGCGATGGACCTGTCCGGCCGGGTCCTGTGGAGTCGGCCCTTGCCGGCGAGCCACTACGCGGGGTTGCGGGGCGTCGGTATCCCGGGGCTGGTCTGTCAGCCCGACTACGACACGTGACGGGC
>JADZFZ010000700.1 GCA_020854145.1 Deltaproteobacteria bacterium
CTACGCCGCGACCGGCGAGTTGATTCGACCCGCAACCTCACCCTCTTTCTCGTGCCGCCCCTGCTTCCGCAGGGTGCACGGCGTCTGCCGCCCTCAACACGCTGCCCGGAAACCGGAGAAGAGCCGGTTTTCTTCGACACTCGTCAACTTGCTATCGACGCTCTTCAGCTTCTTACTGTGCTGCCTACCGTGAATAAGCACCACGATCTCCACAAACAGGACAAGCAACGGTAAGGCGACATGTAGTAGATCATTGCTGTACCATGGAGTTCGGGCTTCGGGCGAGTGCTGTGGTGGAGGGTTCGTCGCCGGTGCCTGGCCAGCGGCGGACGCGGCCAGCAGCAGCGCACCTAACGCCGCTCCCACCACCAGGAGAAGTACAGGTCGTCCGCTCCGACGCGCGCACATCTCAACCCTCCCGCCGGCGGTAGCACTCCACCAGTCTGGTGATCCGGCCTTGATCGACCTCCAGGGTCATGAGTCCGTCCAGTACTAGCGAGCGGTTCAAGTCAATGCGGAAGAACCACGCGCGGAATTCCAGAGCCTCAAAAGCGGGTGTTCGGTGCAGCGAAAACGCTCGCCAGCGCACGTCGCGCTGCACCGCGGCGTTGGTCCGCCAGTATGCTTCGATTCCAGTAATGCCACGTAGCACCCGGCTGCCCACAATCTTGTAGATTGCGCGCGGCGCGAAGACGCGCCTGAGTGAACCCACGTCGTGAGTTGCCCACGCTCGGAAGTACGCACGAGCGAGCTCCGACGTTGCCGACGAGTGGGTCGGGGTCACGAGGCGGCAATCGGTGGCGATGAGCGCGTCTTGGGCGCGTGCTGGAGCCCGAGCCCGGTGAGAAACGAGCCGTCGAGACCCCCTGGGGGGTACCGCCAGCCGATCCTCTGCCCGGCCGTCCAAATGGTGGCAGAATCGATTCCGACCCCGGGCTGTACGACCACGTAGGCACCGGGATTGCTCCCACGGCGCAGTGCGCGCCATATACGGCCCGACTTCTCTGGTGGAAGCTCGCAGAGCAAGTAGCTGCAAACGGCGAGGTCAACTCGTCTGGCGCTGCTGCGGAGAGTCTCCTCAGCGTCACCGTGACGGTAGTCCACTTGGACAAGGCTGTTGGCGGGTAGCAGGCGATCGATAATCCCCCGCGCCAGGTCGAGTTGCACCTGATTGCTGTCAACGACACATATGCGAATCTGGCGCCAACCGGACGAGAGACCCGTCAAAAGCGCTGCCGCAGTTGAGGCGCCCGACCCACATCCAAGGTCGAGAATCGAGAGCACATCATCGATGCGCGGACGCCGTAGAGTGCTCCTGACAAGCGAGCAGCCAGCGGCGGCCTTCGAGAAGTTCGACAAGTAGTACAGATACGCGAACGAAGCCGCATCCTGATTGTAGTCGGGAACCTCACCGCGAGACACCCTCTCCTGAAGCGACACCAATGACGCCGAGGTCAGAGTTCCACGATCGATTTCTACGCGAAGCTGGCTTCGCAGAGCCTCAGCAACTTCTGACGTCCAACCGAGAACCTTAGCCGACGGGCGAGCGGCGCGGCGCACCGCCAACGGTCGGAACACTTCGGACGGCTGACGCGGGCTAGGATGAGCGCGCATAATGGGCGGCGAATGCATTCTGGATGAGTTCATGTCGAGAGATCACTCGGAGCGTCGAGCGGGTGCGTCGTTCTTTGAGTCGGTAGTTTTGTTCATCGATAACAAGGTCTAGATCCAGAGTATTAAGGACCAGTGCGCGGAGAAGGTGTGCGCACTGTTCGACGGAGCGTACAACAAGTATGCCATTGAGCACGCCTGAACTCAAGATGACCTGCAAGGCAAGGGGATGGATCTCACGAAATATCGTGGCTCGGCGTTCGAATCGCATCGCCGTAGCGACCAGGATGCTGATGACGTGTTCGCGGATCGTTGGTCCTGGGTCTGGTTCGACGCCCGCAGCCCTCGTGGAATCCAACCACGAGCGATACGCGGCGCGCAGGCTCTCGTCGTCGATCCGCGTCGCCTCGGAGTAAAGATCAAAATCAGCCCAATGCGACCGGACAGCTGCCGCAAGCGCTGAGACGTTCGCGTTCCGGAGTCGAATCCAGAGAAGCCGTGCGTGGAGTGCCTCCTGGTCGAGGCGAACGGACGCGTCGGGCTCGGAACCGTCGAGGACGGGTTCTCCGTGAGACGCTATCATCGCTTCAAGTTGCGCTGGCTCGGTGGCTCCGAGGACCTCGGTGTCCACGTCGACCTCAGGAACCAACAACTTTGGAACGTACACGAGTACCGGTTTGCCCTGACCCAATGACACGGACGCCTCAGAGTCCTTCCCGAACGTATCCTCCTTCTGCGCCATGTAGACTGTATAGTCCGCGCGACGCAACATCAGGGCTTCTACCAGTCCCTTGGCGACTCGGTCCTCAATCCACGATTGCGTCGGATCGAAGTATCGGAGTTTCAGTGGGCGAACCTCCGCGTGTGCGAACAATCCGCCAACGAACTCGTTCACCGATACAAAGTCTGCCTGGCTGCGCATCGAGGTCGCAACATAGACGTCCAGGTAATCGGCTGTCAGGTATGCTGCTAGGTTGCGACTGGCGAGTGACTGGGTCTCTGCCATTCGTGCGAGATCCGCCTCGGCTTTGGGCGCGAGGAACGACGCTTCGCGCTCCAGCTGGTCTGGGTCGGGATGAAACAGCGGTGACAAGAGGCCATGGGGAAGCGTCGACCCGAACTTTCGGAGCAGAGAGTCAATCTTGCGTCTTACGCGTTCGGTTGCTTGGCCCACCGCGATTGGTCCGTGCTGTCGAATATTCTGCCCGAGGTCTCTCAGAAACGACGAGAGGAGCTGCCGCTCGGCATTCTCCTTCTTGACCTGCGCTGCGGAGATGTAGCCGAGATCGGCGAGTCGGTCAGCGGAAATGCGCCGGATGGCAGTCCACTCCGTTCGTTCGTGATATCCGCGTGGATCGCGGGATTGGAGTGGCGCCCGTGCCGAACCCAAATCGTCGGAATCGCTGAGGTGCGTATATGCCTCGGCGAAGGTGCTATACAAACGAATGGCGTCCTTCTGGAACTTCTGCACTGCTTCGCGAAAGGCCGCGAGCGATCGGAAGGCATCGACCTGAATGTAGGTCGCGAAGAACTGCGTGGAGACTTGGGGAATGCCGTAATGAACGAGAATTGAATTGAAGCGGGCTCGCGCTTGGTCATGCTGAAGCGTTTCAGTGAACAGTTGCGCGATTTGCTCCTGCGCATACTCGGCGGACGTGCGATCTTCTGAGGCCAGGCACACGGGCCGACCCGCGAGTTCCGATAGGGCATCCTCGAATTCCACGCGTGTGGAAGCGGCCGGATCGTTGAACGGACGCCAGTACTCTTCTGGGAGTCGTAATTCCGAACCAAGGCTCGCAAGGACCTGCCCTTCGGGCAGTCGCCGTCCCTGCTCGAGGAGCGCAATGGTGGTGCGGGTAGTCGGTGGTCGCAGCTGCGCCGCGAGCTGTTCCTGCGTCAGGTCACGTACCCGGCGAAGTAGTCGGACCGCTGCGCCGAGTTCTCGAAGTGAACTGGGCGAAGCCTTGGGTAAGCTGGGCGCGGACACCTGATCCTCAGCCGGGTGGGGCCCGATTCTGTTCGATGTCCGGGCGTCCGGTCAAGTGGCGCACTCGTGAGTGGCCCGGCCGGGCGTGGCTGCCTCATTCCGGCGACCTCGCCGAAGAACGGTTCGGCGAAGTCCGTCAGGCGTTTCGCCGAGGGGCGGGCCGGGTGGCTCAGATCAGAACCTGCGTGCCATGGCGAGCACGTGCCGTATGTTGAGTCCCAGCTGCGGCGGCATGTGCGGGGGCATGGGAGTCGTGCGTTGCCTGGCCAGCAGCGCGGCGGCGGAGAGGAACGGGGCCGCAAACGAGGTCCCGTAGCCTCCGTCCTCGAATACCCCGACGAAGCCAGTTTCGTCTGGGTCGTCACCACCAAACGCCGATGCGGACAGGAGATCGGCCAGGGGACCTGTCGGTGCTCCAGAGTAGCGTGCGCGGTCGCCGTGTCGATTCTCGGCGATTGCTATGACCATGGCGTCGGTATCTGGCGTCACCCAACGAGAGTTCGAGACCTGGCCACTGTTTCCGGCTGCCAGAACGGTGACCGTTGCCCGCTCACAGCGGCCAGCCAAGGAGACGAGCATGGGAAAGAAGCTTGGGACGAATCCCGGGACCGGGACGCGCTTGCGGCAGGCCGGGCAGGTGAACGCGTCGTCACGGAGAGCGAGGCTGAGATTGACTACATCGGGCTTGGTGCGCGCGACGAGGTCGCCAAAGGCCCGGGCGACTCCGAGGACCGTGACCGATTGCGAGTCGCCCGGTAGCCGGCCGACGACCAGCTCGACGTCCATTGGGAGCAACTCATCGAGGAGTTTTACGACCCGAGTTCCATGGCCGAGGGGATCGGCGCGAGGGGCCTCGAGGGAGACAGTCGCGGCGGTGTAGTCGAGGTAGGTCACAGACCTGTGAGGGGCGAAGTCGGGGTGTAGGCCACTATCAATCACCGCCACGCGTGTCGTGGTTCCGGGCGATCCACTCCACCTCGCCCTCACGAATTGCCGGAGCGCCTGAACCTCCCGCTCGGAGCGAGGCGACAGTCGAAGTCCATTCGTTGGATAGGGCGCAGATCCGAGCGGCAAGAGGTGGTTTAGGTCAACTACCGCCTGCTTTCGGTTGATCGCGCCCGCCAACTGGGCGCTCAGTCGGCTCAGCGCCAACAGCTCCAGCCCCGGATCGGTCGTCAACACGAGGACGCCGAGGCCCTGAAATGGTGAGTCTGGCTCTACGTCCGCATTCTCCGGCACGAACGGGTCGATTGCGGTGGAGCCTGGCAGTCCGTTGCCCATTTCCCTGAGGGCGTGCAGTGGGCCGATCGCGAGAACCTGACCGGGGACAAATCGACACATCGTTGACCTCCGATATAGCGAATCGGACTACTTCTTTTTCCACTTGAGCGTGGCGCTGACTGTCGCCTGAGCACCCGCCGACACCACAACCCAGTTGCAATCTGCTTTGAGAGCGAGATCGAAACGGAGTTCCAACTCGTCTGGGCTGAGATCGGCGTGGGAAATCTTGCTGAGCAGCGGACCTACGGAGCCTGCCAGCACCTCCCCGAGCGTCTCGAATGCGCCCCGAGCCTTGAGCGCAAGCGGTTGTTCTCCGGCGGCAGAATACCCGCCCTCGGGCGCCACGATGATCTCAAGCTCTCGAGTCGTGTCCATGCAGTGCCTCCGTCGGTCAACTGGACGTGTCGGACGATTGTGCGCCGATGAGGTGCTCGCCTCCGTGCCTGACCGCACGTCCTATTGTCAGCTGTAGTTGACGGTTGCTCCCCAGGGCGGTCTCCTCGTCGTGCTCGACATTCGGGCAAGGGAGGCGAGGGGCATGGCGGCGACGAAGAAGACGAGCGGCAAGGCGCGTGCGGCAAAGCCGAAGACGATTGCGCGCAAGGATCTCCAGGCGGCGACGACAGCCGCGGTGCGCGCCGTTCTCGGCAAGGGCTTCCCACCCAAGCCGGGTGTGGTGGCTGGGTTCTGGCTGCCCGACAAGGTGCTCGACGGGATCGACCGAAAGCCAGAGGCCATTGCCGCAGACGTTGCACGCAACGTCCAGGGGCTCTCCGGTGTTCGCGTCCGTCCAGAGGTAGTTCGGGCGGGCGGGGGCATCCTCGTCGGCTACATCCAGCCGCGCATCCGCCCCGAGCTGTGAGCGCGGCGAGGGGACACGCCTGCGAGGGGAGCGGCTCGACACCGCTCCTGTGCCCGAGCGCGCAGCCGACGCTGGCCGGAGCCGTCCTCGTGGGCGTGGTGGACCACGCCAGCGGAGAGCCCGAGCTCGCGTACCTCGAGGAGCCCATCCCTGTTACGGAGGAGCTGCTCGCCCTCACGAGTCCGGTGCGCCCGACGGAGGTGTTCCGCTTCGCGGCGCCGTGTCAGCAGGGGGTCTGTGCCCACTGGAGCGGTAGCGACTGCCGGCTCGTCGAGCGGATCGTGGATCTCCTCCCGGCCACGGCACTGACGCTTCCTCGGTGCGCCATCCGCGGCGAGTGCCGGTGGTTCGCGCAATCCGGTGGAGCCGCCTGCCGGCGCTGCCCGCAGGTCGTCACGCAGAACGAGCAGCCCTCGGACGAGATGCGCGAGGCCGCGACGCCGCGGTAGCGTCACGTCGTTCGTCGTGGCGATGGTGCACCGAGGTTTCATCCCCGCCGGCAATCGTCGATTGCGGGGCGCGTCACTCGGGAACTTCGCAGACACCGACGTCCTCATCGCAGACAGCGTCGCCCGGACAATCAGCGTCCCGATCGCAATGCGCGAGACAGATCTCGGCGACCGCGCAGTACGCCCGTGACCCGAGTTGGTCACGGCAGGCGCTGCTCGACCAGCACGGTATCGTGCAGAAGTCGTCGTCGTACGTGTGGCGGCACACCATGCCATCGTCGCAGTCGGAGTCCCGCTCGCAGCGGTCGTACCACTCCGCGGGCGCGCATCCGACTACGGCGGCTGCGACGACCAACACCAGTGCTCGGGCATTCGGCATGTCTCCTCCTTGGACCGGTTGTCGGCCGACCTCTCGGCCGGTTGCTAGCGCTCACAGCGATGCCAGCTCCAAGATCCAGTTGTCACAGCCGCCGGGTCGCTCGTCGTCCATGCCGACGCGGTCGGACACGTCGCAGCCACCCCCGTCGTGCTCGTAGGTGCCGAGCACGCGCGCCCCAACTGCGCGAAGCGCCGTCTCTATCTCCGGGTCGGGCAGCCGGACGCCGCTGTATTCGTGCGGGCCGCTGCCGATGAGCGCGACGGTCGGGCTCACGGCGTCGAGGAACGCCCGACGGCTCGACGTGAGCGAGCCATGGTGGCCCACCTGCAGGATGTCGACGTCGAGCAGCTCGCGGACGTTCGCGAGCATCCACGCCTCGGCGTCGCCCGGCGGCGAATCAGGCGGAAGCCTGGGCCCTGACTCGGCGTCTCCGGTCAGAAGCAGCGACGTCGTGCCCAGGTCGAGCCGGACGACGACGGAGTTCTGATTGGGATCGTGCGCGGGCTGGCCGTTCGCGTAGAGCACGGTCATCGTCGCGCCGCGACCGAGCTCGACGCTGCTTCGTGCGCCAAAGCTCGTCCAGCGAGGGAAGCGAAACGACTGGCCGCGCGAAGTTCGCGTGCGGTTCTTCGTCGGCGCCGACGCCGTGTGGTACCGAGCCTCGGCCTCGAGCGCGACCTGTGCGAGGAAGTTCGTGTACGTCACGGTCTCGGCGGGTACGCCCGCATCCCAGACGTGGCGGACGCGGTAACAGAAGAGGACCTCGTCGAGCATGCTCACGTGGTCCTCGTGCGGGTGCGACAGCACGACGTGATGGATCGTGCGCTCGGCGGTGGCAGGCGTTGCCGCGTCGCCATCGGGCGTGCACTCGTTCGGTCCCGAGCCGCCGACGGCGGCCCACAGGTACGCGTGGAGACGCGAAAGCGTTCGCCCGCGCTGGCGCAGGCCGCGCGAGTCGTCTTGGCTGCCGCCGTCGTAGCGGAGGTTGAAGTCGCTTCCCTGAACGAGCACGGCGAGGCCGGTGCCGACGTCGATCAGGTGGATGCGGTAGTGACCCGTCGCTGGGCTCCCGCTCGGGATGTCGGCGACTCTCGACACGCGCCGGATCGTCGGCGTGTCCGCTGCCGAAGTGCCACCGCCGCGGCACGCCTTCGTGTGGCAGTGGTACCTGCCCGTCGCGCGATTGCGGTGTCCTCCGCGAGCGTCGAGCGCTCCTGGGTGGGCGAGGAGGATTGCCGGGAACGCCAAGGCGAACACCGTGGCCACGCCGACGCTGCCTCCAGCGTACCTATGCTCCATTGATCGCTCTTGACGCTGCACCGGGCCGCTCTCCCTGCGCGCGTTGCTTTGCGTCCGCGAGCTCGATCAGCCTGTCGATCGCGCGGGCGTCCCCGTAGGCCGCCACGTAGTGACGCATGGCAGCGGGCGCCGCCGGATCATGATTCGTGTGCATGTCCATCGATTGCAGACGCTCGAGCCAGTAGCCGAAGTACGCCAGCGTGGGATCCGCATCGACCAGTCCCGTCGTGACCGCCGACTCCAGTCGACCCAGGAAAGTGAGCAGTCGATCGAGTGCGTCCCGGATGAGCGCTTGCGGTGGATCGTACTGCACACCGGGGTGCTCGTAATGAACGCGGAGCGCCAGGAGAACATCTCCCGATGTCCACGACACCTTTCCTTGACCACCTGGTGCGTCCACGCTCCGCACCGTCCAGTCGAGGATCTGGCATGCCAACCTCAGCATCTCGTCTTTCTCGAATCCTTCGATGAATGAATCCAAACGCTCGGCGCGCTTCCACCGCTGGGCCACCCGCCATTCGAGGAGGCCTTTGTAGAACGCGATCACCGCGAGCGTGAAACCGGACAGAGCGAGCAAGCCGTCCAAGACATCCTTCAGCCATGCCAGGTCAGCTGTCATCACGGCCGCCCCCGCTTCAGCATGGTCCCCGTCCACGTGAGCATCGAGCGTCCCTTCGAGCGCGGCGGGTTCTCAAACCCAGAAAGGTCCTCGTCCTGCGCGAAGAAGACCAGGTAGGTCATCTCCTTCCATTCGACGAAATCGCGCTTGTTGTCGGCGAGGAAGAAGCGGGGCCGCCAGGTTCCGCTGTTCAGGTAGAGCTTCTCGTGCCCGTTCACGACCTTGAGCGCAACCTGCTCGAACTGGTGGGTGTGGCCGCAGACGACGTAGTGATGGTCCGCGCTGGCGAGGAGCGGCTCATTGAAGGCGGCACCCCGCTGGGGATCGTCTTCGTGGCCAGTGAGGCGCTGTACGAACTCCGCCATCTCAAGGAACTTCGATAGCCCGCGGATTCCGAAGCCGGCGCGAAGCAGGCGATGGATGGCCTGCAGCTTGTCCGCCTCGTCCCAGCCGAAGCCCCAGACGTCGTGCTCGCGGATCCACCGCCTCACGAACGGCAGCGACATGAAATCGTGCCCGACGGCGCCTGCCGCCTCCTGGACGATGGTGACGACGGCGTCGCGCTCCGTGTCCGACCACGGAGTCGCCGTGCCGGGCACGTGCCCGCTGCCGCTCATCGCCCCCGCCTCGTACCAGATCCAGGGGATCGCAGCGGTGGTCGGTCGGACGTTCTCAATGTTCTGCAACCGCGCGTAGACGCCATCGACGATGTTCGCCCGAACTCCCGCGGCGCGCAGCCGGTCCCGCACTTCCATCGGCAGCCGCACGACGAGCTCGGTCGTGATGACGTCGCCGATCGGGACGCGCTGGTAGTCGAGCGGGTCGTACTGACCAGACTGCTTGCTTCGGCCGTATCCTTCGAAATTCCAGACGTCGAACTCGTGGCCGTGGCGAGCCACGACCCCGTGCGCCTCGCTCGCGTAGAGGTGGTCGCTTGGCGAGTCGGTGATCGGGCCCGGCGTCAAGCCGAGCAGTTCGTCCACTCGCTTCCGGATCGCCGAGTCCACGACGTAGAGGCGGTCGTGATTGCCGGGGACGTATAGACGGCGGACCGTCGTCTCGCCGTCGGTGAGCGCCTTCAGCCGCTCTGCGACGCGATGCCGCCCGCCGCTGTGCTCCCCGCGCAGCACCTCGAGGTGGCTCTTGGTCTCGGTTGCGATCGCTTCGAGGATCTCGAGCGCCTTGGCACGACAAGCGTTGGTGAGGGTCGTCGGGTGCTCGTTGATGTCCGGATCGCCCCACGGTCGGTCCGCAAGCGGCACGTCGAACCACTTCGCGGTCCGGATGAGGTCGAAGATGTCGCCCAGGAAGAGGAAGTCGAGGGTCTTTGCCTTCTTGTCCTCAGCGAGCGTGAGGACGTCGTCCATCCAGATGAGGAAGGCGTCGCAGGAGACATTGTGGTCGCCGGCCGTGCCATCGACGAAGTGAAGATCGGAGATGACGACGAGCATGAGACTGACCCCCACGTCGAACCGAGGCCCGCGGGACAAGGTCGCGGTAGTCGCTCCGGACGCAACAGCAGCAACCCATGCCGACGACATCCCCGTCAACGTCGTCGAGACGCGAGTATTCGCGGACTCACGCACTAGCGTCAGCACTAGTTGACGTTTTCGCCTGGTGCAGTTCTTCTCGTGTGGAGCTGCAACGAACTCGCGCTACCGGACGGTCAAGATCGAATCCCTGCGGCCGTCCTCGAACAGACATGTTCCGGAGATCAACTGGACGAACCATACGGCCGCGCGTCACGACCGAACCGAGCCAATTGGAACCAACACGATCGCTTCACGAGGTCATCGATGCGAGTGACGATCAATCGAGCGTGCCCGACGCCGCAACCCGCCACCGGATCCTCGCGAGCTGGCGCCGCGAGCGTCGACATCACCCCTCCGGCCATGGATCTCCCGCTGGCTGGATACTCCTTTGACGGCAAGCTCGGGTCCCGTGTCGCTGGGCGACTGTTCGCCCACGCCCTGTATCTCGAGGACGCCACGGGCGCTGCAGCTGCCTGGGTGATCTGTGATCTACACTCCGCCTCCCGATACCTACACGAGAAGGTGGCGGCGGCAACTGCGTCGATTGGCATCGGCGTGGGTCAACTGATGCTGTCCGGTACGCACACGCATACTGGGCCCGGCAACTATTATGGTAACTCCCTCTATGACTTCCTCGCGCAACCCCACCCCGGCTTCAACCGCACACTGGCGGACCTGCTGGCGTCCCGCATTGCACGAGCAGTGCGATTGGCAAAGGACGCCTCGGGGCAGGCTGATGTCGGCTGGGGACTAGTACGGCTATGGGGCGTATCGCGAAACCGAAGCCAGGCCGCCTTCGAGCGGAACGCCGAGGCATCGAACTGGTCGCATTCGGCCGTCGGCGGCGGCGCTCCCCCGGGACTGGACCTCGACCAGATCTTCATCGACCCGAGGGTGCGCGTCCTAACAGCGGTCGCTCGACCCAGCGGCAGGCCGCTCGCCGTCTTCGCGACCTTCGGCTGCCATGCCACCTCCATGGGGCCGACCCTCGCCGCGTACTCGCCCGATTGGCCGGGAGTCGCGGTGAGGGAAGTTTCGGCGCAACTGCAGCAGCCTGGCGTTGCGGCACCAGTCGTCGCTGTCGGCCTGTCGGGGGCCGGTGACGTCACGCCCTTGCCACCGACCGGAGAGCAGGGGGCAGTCCTTGCCGACGATGTGGGGCAAGCCGTCGCCCGCGCCATCGTGACGGTGGTACCTGAGGCGGTCGCAGTAGCCCGTCCATTCCACGTGGACACCCGTTGGCACGAACTCCATGTTCGTGAACGCTACGTCCCGGGCTTCAAGGCGACCACCCTGCTCGCCCAGCAGTGGGCGTTCGGCGCTTCCGTGCTCGCCGGTGCGGAGGACGCCAGGACCGAGTACTACAGGATCGGTCTCGTCCGTGAGGGTATGACCGGAAACGACTTCGCGACGTCCAGTCCTCAGTATCCAAAGGCGCGGGCCCTGGGACCGCTTCAGCCGTTTCTACGCGGCGCGGGGAACTTCTCTCCAAGCCCTGCGCTGCCGCTGCACGCGTTTCGAGTCGGCGACACCTGGTTGGTGACGGTACCCGGCGAACCGACGACTGTTGCCGCGCATCGAATTGAGCTTGCGGTGCGAGCCGCCACCGGTGACCATTGCGTCGTCGTCGGCTATAGTGGCGACTACTCGGGGTATTTCACGACCGAGCAAGAATATCGCGCTCAGCATTACGAGGGGGCGTCGACCTTGTGGGGACGACACTCGACTGAGCACATTCGCCGCCAGTACGAGCGGCTGCTGGGTCCGGGCGGGACTTCAACTCCGGTCGCCAGGAGCAAAGTTGCGTTCAACACCATACCGTAGTCCCGACACTGGCCACGGCTAAGGAGAAGTTCCGGTGCCCCAAGTCCGCATCATCACATGGAACACCCAGCTGATGCCGCTTGCCGCGCTCCCCGTGGCTTCAACTGAAGCCGCTGAGCAGCACCGCGCCGCAAGCATGCTCACACGACTACTGCACCCGGACACGGCACCCCAGCTGCTCTGCCTGCAGGAGGTGTTTGACGAAGCCCGACAAGTTCAGCTCGCCAACGGTCTGACCGGATATTGGCGCGACCCGCGACACGCTTCCTCCGACCTGAGCCCCGAGGACAGTGGCCTTTTCTTCGCGAGTCGCTTCCCGATCATCGATGGCAGCATCCGGTTCAGGGAATTCAACGCCTCTGGTCCAATTACAGATTCCGATCACTTTGCGGACAAGGGCATTGCAGGAGCGCTGCTTCGGGTAACTAATGGTCCCCTCGGCAAGCAACTCTGGGTGTTCAACACCCATCTCCACGCCGAATCACGGCACACGCGGCATCGCCAACTGGAGGAGGCGCGCGCATTCATTTGCAGGGCACTAAGGTCGACTCGAGCCCTGGAGCGTACCGCAGCCGTTCTGTGCGGGGATCTGAACATCTCCGAGGGGCATGGGCCCGGTGGACCGAACGCCGAATACCTGGCGATGATGGAGACGCTGGGAGCTCCGCGCGATCTGTTTCGAGAAGCTCACCCCAATCCGGCAGCGGAGCCGGGTTACACATGGGATGCGGCGTTGAACATCAATCGAGTCGATCGTAGTTACCGCAAGTTCGACGACAAGGGACATATCACGTGGGCTCGCCGTGAACGTCTCGACTACGTGCTGGCGTTCGATGCAGTGCCGACCCCGGGTCACGATCGACCGCGACTCCCACTTCATCCAGTCAAGCTCTCCGCAGCCACCGTGCGGCCCTTGAGCGACAAGGTCAATGACCACCTATCCGACCACTTCGCCGTGCAGATTGATTTCGAGCTGTGACACCAGTTCGCGTGGCGCAGGCAGGCCTGGCGCTCGCTGCAGGGTGAAGGAGAAGCTGGAGAATGACTGATGAGAGTCTCAAGCCGCCCGTGACGTCAACGTCATGCCCAACCTATTCCTCCTGGCGCTACCAGCGATCCTCACAGTTCTCGCGGTTGCCTATTGAAGCTGCTCAAAGCGCGGGCGAAAGAACTCGTTGGGACGAACCTGAAGGCCGAAGAAGCCACCGACCCGGCAAAAAATCAAGCGACGATCGCCGCCAGGGATGGCGCTCGGTGCTCGAGCACGTGAAGCTTCTCGCGCTGCTTCGGATGCAGGTGGCGCAGCAGCATCATCTCTTTCAGGCACTCGGAGAGTTCACGAAGGTTGCGGTGCTTGCAGTTGGGCAGGTCTAAGGTCAATTGAATAGCCTGCAGAACACCTGATGAAGGCTAAAGACGCAGCGCCGGCAACGGAGATCTAACGTGGGACCATCGCGTTTTCTGCACCAAATACGTTCGGTGATTGCCGGGTCGTTCCTGCTAGTGGCGTGGACGGCCGGCGGAACGACGGCAACCGGAGCCAAGGACGAAATACCACGGTACTGTGACAGAAACCTGATCCGCGAGCGACCATCTGAGGAGGACTATCAACCCCGCGCGACGGAACGATGCGAAGGCGAGACCGGCCACCCAGCGGGCGACTCTCTCATTATTCAGGAGTTAGTGGCGATTCCAGAGGGGTCATGCGTCGATGAATTCATAGT
Organism: Deltaproteobacteria bacterium; assembly: GCA_020854145.1. Taxonomy (GTDB): domain Bacteria; phylum Myxococcota_A; class Polyangia; order Polyangiales; family JADZFZ01; genus JADZFZ01. Next base: position 13,568 of record JADZFZ010000700.1, read on the forward strand.
CACCTGGGCACCAGCGCCAGCGGACGTCGAGCGTGTGAGGGTTCGCGCACGGACGACCAACTGGCAATCAGACGCGGCACCTAGCGCGGAGACACAACGTCTGGCGTTTGGGATTCTTGCGCCGCCGAATACGCCGGTTGGTGGAATTCGCGCACGTGTCGTGGCGTCCGGGCCCGACAGGCATGACTGGGTGCTGGCAACAACCTATTGTCGGCCCGCTGCCTCTCCGAGGAACTACCGGCTGACGCTGCAGACCACATGTCCAATCAACAACGGCCACTATTCCATTCAGAGCATGGAATCAGGCGAAGTCGTTGTGAGCGATTCACCGCTTGGTGTCCTGCGCTCGCGTCGTCAATTCCCGATCACTCTGGGTCCACTTAGGCGCGGAGGGTACTATCTCGAGGTCGCAAGCGGCACCCGTTGCGGTACCCTCGGCGCGCGGTTTCGGACGTTCTGATGTGGCCCCGCGTCGATGTCGACGACACCGCGTTGGACGCGTCGCGGCGGACGCCGTGGCCAAGCGGCGCGAGCGCCACGCTCCTCCCTGGTGCGGTGCTGGCACTGGCGGTCTTTCTACTGATATACTTGAGGGTCCCTGCCGTAGCGGTCAGGTTCGACCTCGAACTGCGAGAGTTCGCATTCACCAGCGAACCAGGACAGGATCCCTTGCCGGCACTGGACCTGGAGTCGCTCATCGTGTCCGGTAATCCGAAGATAGTCCGCGGCGCACGATGCCAATGGGAGGTCCCTGTTCTGTCTATCCACCGCGTTTCCGGTGGCGCTCCGCTTCGACTTCAACAGCTCCCGCTCGACGGCGCTATCGTGCGACTTCGTTCAGAGACGAATGGAGTGTGGCTGTATGCGGGACGACGTCCTGAGTCGATTGGCCCGGTCGTTGTCAGTCTGCCGTCGCGGACATTCCCGACCGAGTCTTGCGGTGGGGCGATCTCGGCCCGGCTGACGGCTGCACCAACGAGGCCGTGGCCGGCGGTGTTCCTCGGCATCGAGTCGAGGCCTGATCCGGTGCCACTGACGGAGCGGCCCGTGCGCGTTACGTTGTCGGCGTCCAGTTTCACGTTTGGCGGGTCCGACCCTGACTCCACAATCGCCGGAGGCGACTTGATGCTGGTCGAAACCGGCAGCCGTGTGTCTTTGGTACAGGGCGACCGCCTCAACCTGGGGCGACCGGATGGCGCGATTTGGCTGCAGCGGGTGGAATGGACGCCGCGGAACACGCTCAGAGTGGTGGCGGCCGGGGTGTTTCATGACGCCTCACTCACACGTGCTGGCGTGTTTGAACGCCTAAACCCCCGCGTTTTTCATTGGTTAGTGAATACCGACCGTTGGTGGTCACTATATCTGGGTTCAGCGGCCGCCACGCTGGCCTTGTTGTCGCAGGGTCGAAAGTGGCTGACAGGACTCTCGGGACGTCGGGGGAGGCCGTGATGAGACAGTTGATGGTGATATACTGGTGCTTTGTTGGGTCGTGTTCGGTGGCTGCTGGACAGGACGTCGCGCCGGTCTCGATGACTCTCGGCTCGGACATTCGGGGCTCGGGGCCGGCAAATGCATTCACTCTAGGTGTCGCCACTACGCATGTCGCAAGGGGTGATCCGGCAACGGTCGAGGTGTATCAAAAGAACCGGTGGTATGGGGCCACGGCGGTTTCGTGGAGTGACGAGCGGATCTTGTTGCTCAGCGCGCGGCACGTTGTTGAATCCGCGTGGGACTTGCAGGACCGTCAGCGCCGGCCAATTCTCGGTTGCGCGGCGGTTTGGGTTGCGGGCGAGTCATACGTTCCGGCTTGCGTGAGGTGGTATCCCTCGGGGGAATTAGACTATGTGATCCTGGAGATCCGGCCCAGTTTCAGATTTGGCGGAGAATACCGGTTGGCTTGTGTCGCGGATTTGACACAGCGGGAAGACGCTACGCTCACACCTTCGAGTTCCTCGCTTGAGTCGCGCGGTTCCGAGGGTGACGTCGCGTCTAGACTCGGCGCCATGGGGACTCATCCTGCGTGCATCAACCTCGTCGCGGTGTCTCCCAATGGCCAGCCCCCTGGTGAAGAAGGGATCGTGGAGGCTTTCGGAGAAGCGTTGGCCCAGTTGCGGCACAGCGGGTGGGCTCCGGAGACGACGGAGCCGCAGATTCCGGCCGGCGGGGAAGCGGGGCGACAACCGGAGGCGGGCATTGCGGTAACGTGTGATCCTGAGGGCTGTGCGACGGTACGTGGAGTCTTGGGTATGAGGCGTGAGCGAATTGTCCTGTCGCTTGTTCCTCCGACCAGTGGAGGCAGTGAGGAACTTGATGTCTGCGCATCGGGATTCTCCGGCGGCCTCGTGGCGTCGGAGCTTACTCGGGACCTTCGCGGAGTTATTGTTTCGTGTCGTGACGACTACCTGACGTTTGAAGCTCTGCCGTTGCGGGGGCTTGTGCCGTTGATTCAGACATTAGCGTCGGCTCGGTCGTACGCGCTGGAGGCGCACTAGCATGACTCTGGAAGAGTGCCGTGCGAGGGCGATTGAGATAGCGGCGAAGTCGCGCCGGGCGGCAGTCAGGTGGGCGATCAGCGGTGCCGTCGGTGCGGCCGGTCTCGGTGTCGCGGTGGTCGTTTGTGCATTCGCGGTCGAGGACTGGGAGCGATCTGTCACCTTGTGTGTGGTATTAGCAGCAATGGCAGTCGGGCTGTGGCTGCAGTGCGTTCATTTGTCACGGTGGCATTCAGCGTATGCGGTGAAGGCGGACCGCGTAGCGCACGGCTGGGACGTGGTCGATGTCGGGAGCAAGGGAAACGTCGAAGTACTACGGGTTGCGCTCTCGATTTGGGAAGGTACGCATTATCCGATTGCTTCGGTCCAATGCGGTGGTGGCGCAGCGCTGGAGCCGGGATCGCCCGGAGGTCCCGGTGGCGCGGGCGTTCCAAGTCCAGAGGCGGCCCCCGTGGTGGCCAACTCGCCGGTAGGGAGTGCGGAGGGCGACAGGCAGGAGCACTCGAAATAGCCTACCGCGTCGAAACGGACGCGATCCTTGGCGACGAGAGCTGGCGAGCCACTTGGCGGAACTCCGTTCCGATTCGAGCGGTCACGCTGCAATCAGAAGCAACCGACCCCCTGTTCGAGGGTCGGTCGTGCAATCACGCAGCTGCGAGCCACTCCCCCGCGAGTCGCTCCAGCGTGAAGCGGACCTCCGGGTCGTGGTTCTGCACGTGCGCGACGCTCGTGATCGCCTGAGCGACGCCGAACCGCGTCCGGTCCTCGTCGGCGAGCACCACCTCGCGCGCGACCTTCGCGAGGCTCCGGGGCACGAGGGGATCGTCGAGGATCCTGTCCACCATGCCGCCGACATCCTCAACGGTCGTGGACTTGGCGCGGCGGAGCGTCTCGGCGGCGCTCGACCAGGTGCGCGGCACCTTGGCGAGTGCGATCACCAGGACCGCGGCGAGCTTCTCGTCGGCGATCGCGCGGTGAGTGCGGTAGAGAAGTCGTCTGCCACCGACGGGCAGGATCAAACCGTTCGAGCAATGCAGGCGCCACATCCAGCAATCGACCGTCAGCGCCGCGAAGCCGACCTCGGAGTTGCGAATCTGGAAGCCCGGCAACATCAGGTCGGACTTCCCGCCGGTGCCGAGCTCGATGGCCTCGGCGGAGACGGCCGCGTACTGCGACGTGCGGTCGGTGACATCGATCCGTACGAACCGGAACTCGTCGAGGCGAACGGTGGCGGAGATCGCCTCGATCACGCGGTGGTCGTCGATCGGCGTGAAGCCCGGGCCGAGGAAGGCGCGGATCACGCCGTCGTTCACCTCGCTCGTGTCGCGGGTCAGTCGGAGCTTGCGCTCGACCGGCATCCGTCGGAGGCGCCGGTTGACCTCGTCTGCCCGCTCCTCGGGTGTCGCCATCTCGAACCACCGGTCCCAGCGCACGCCGAGCAACGAGGCGAGCTGTCGCTGACTCCAAGGAGTCATTGCGACCGCCCGCCGGTCGGGCAGCACGAGCGATCCCGAGACGAGCATCGCGACCTCTGCGAGCGGCACGACCACGTCGGGCAGATTCTTCGCGGCACGGGTTGCCACGATCTGCTGGATCTCGTCGAACGTCTTTCCGTCCTGAAGAAGCGTCATCGTTCCCTCCGTCCTCGACGCGAGAGCGCGACCGTGATTGGTCGAGGCTCGTGTCGACGAAGAAGGCGCGGAGACCTCGGGCTCCGCGTGGGTGGCTACTGCCCGCCTGTCCGCCGGATGAGCTCGCGAAGCGTCGAGCGCGGGACGCCCAGCGCGCGGGCCGCCGGGGCGAGCTGGCCGTCCGAGACCCTGAGCGCGTCCCGCACCACCGCTACCGAAGGCAGCGGCTGACGCCGTCGCTTGCCGGCGAGCTCGGGTGGCTCGGTGGCGAGCGCCGCCGCGACGTGGGCACGCCCCAGCGTGGCGAGCCGGGTCGCGGATGCGGCGCGACGCAGGACCGTCTTGAGCTGTCGGACGTTGCCCGGCCAGTCGTACGCGGCGAGAAGCTCGAGCGCGGCCCGATTGAGCAAGCGGTATCCGACCTCTTGTTCGAGCTCGTCGAGGATCTCGGCAGCGAGCGCGGGAATGTCGTCGCGCCTCTGCGCGAGTGAAGGGACGTGGATGACGAGGACGAACAGACGCCAGAAGAGATCGCCACGGAATCGGCCGGCTGTCACGAGCTTGGCGAGCGGTTGGTGGCTCGCGGCGAGGACTCGGAAGCGCACGTGGCGCGTCTGGTCCCCGCCTAGGCGCTGCAGCTCGCCCGTCTCGAGGACGCGCAGGAGCATGGCCTGCGCGTCGAGCGGTAGCTCCGCGATCTCGTCGAGAAAGAGCGTGCCGCCGGAGGCGCGCTCGAAGAGGCCGCGCCGCGTGGCGAGCGCCGTCGTGAACGCACCCCGCTCGTGCCCGAAGAGCTCGGAGCACACGAGGTTGCGGTCGAAGGCGCCGCAGTTGACCGCGATGAACGGACCGTGCGGGTCTCGACCGTGGTCGTGGAGCGCCCGGGCGACGCGCTCCTTGCCAGAGCCCGACTCGCCGTAGATGACGACGGGGGCCGCGAGTGGAGCCATCCGCGCGATCGCTTGCCTGAGCTGCCGGATGCCAGAGGACGTGCCCACGAGGGCCATGGGTGGTGCCGCGGAGCGCCCGACGGGCACGTCGCTACCAGCGGTATTGCCGGCCTGCGCGGCGGTCTTGCGAGCTTCTTGGAGCATCTCTCACCTCCGCAGGGACGAGGGCAACGCGCACCGTGCGCGGTCGTGCCTCCTCCCCAGGAGAAAGAGCGGGAGCGCGGGAGCTCCCGGGAGCCGGGCGACGCGAGCGTGCTCTCGCGCGTGACCGGCAGTCGATTCGTCAGAACGGGATGTCGTCCTCTCCGCGCGGCGTCGCACCTGCGCCGTCGCGCAGCGGTTGCGGATCACGAATCTGGAGCATGCCGTTCACCGGGAGCGCGTCGAGCTTCACGGTGAAGCTGCCGTCCCGATTCACGAACGCGGCGCCGATGCGGACCCAGAAGCTCTTGCCTTGGGCGCGCTCGACGACCGTGTAGACGGCCTTCATGGTGGCGGGACCTCGATCGGAACTGTGGCTGTCCATGGGTGACCTCCGAGCTGGACGCGCGTCTCCTCGAGCGCGTCCGGGATGTGGATGTGCTCATCGAGCCGGGCGCTGCCGCGCCAGGCGGCGCAGGAGCGCTGGTACTCGCAGTCGGCGCACTGCCAACCGGGGTTCGGCGGGTAGGCGCCGGAGTCCATGCCGTGCGCCGCCTCGCGCGCCAGATGGACGAAGAACGCATCGTCGTCGGGTGTGCGGACGGTCGCTGCGACCTCGACTGCCGGCCGTCTCGTCTTGAGGAGCGAGACGACCGCGAGCTTGGGCGAGCGGCCGGTCCGCAGGCGGTGGGCGTAGGCGTAGGCCGTGAGCTGGAGCCGTCGGCGGAGGTCGCCCTCGCCGAAGCGGCGGGCGGTCGTCTTCACCGTATCCCATCGGCGAGCAGCGTTCTTTCGTGACCTCCGAGAGCCCGTGTATGCGCGGGCACGGAGGTGGCGATGCGAAACGGGTCGAAGCAGGTTCGAGGCGGATGGCAGCAGTGGACCGAGGC
>JADZFZ010000701.1 GCA_020854145.1 Deltaproteobacteria bacterium
GTCGAGATCAGTACGTGGTGTTCGGCGCGCGCGAAGAGGCCGTCGAGGACGACTCTCGTGTCGCGGGTGGCTTGAGCACCCTCTGCCGCTCCGCTCCAGACCAGACGGGCCACGTTGGCGTATCGGTCGTCGGAGCGACGACGCTCAAGGGCAAGTCGCCGAAGCATCCAAGCCACGACCTCGGGGTCAGTGCCGGCGAGCGACTCGAGCAAGTTGCCTGCGCCCCCGACGCCGACGTGGTGCAGCGCAGCGGCTTTGTACGGCGTTGAGACGCGACCATCGCGAAGTGCCTGGGCGACGGCTTCGAGATCGGCAGGGTTGGCGGTGTCGAGCCAGGTGTCGTCCATTGGTTCACCGGAAGAAGGCCGCGTCAGCGGTCTCGACGGTCGGTACCACCAGCGTGCGATCGAGGTACTGGTTCATTCGCTCGCACGACGGTTCGGAGATGAGCAGACAACCGTGACAGGAGGCACCTTCGAGGAACCGGTCCGAGCGTCCATCTTCGTGGTCGGGGGAGTGCGCTGCGCAGACGGGATCGTTCGCGCAGAGGCGCCCAAGCTCGAGCGCCTGCTCGAGGTAGCGATCGATGTGGCGGCCCACCTCGACGAGCCCGCCGAGCGAGCCCTCGGCGCCCGGCGACGCCGTGTAGAGCAGGATGCCCGAGCCTCCGGCTCCGGCGTAGATGCGCTCGCGGATGGAGCTTGCCGAGTACCCGCAGTCGAGCGAGACGGCCGTGATCAAGAGATGCGAGAGCGAGTGGAGGAGCACGAAGCGAGCGTTGGCGAAGTCGTCCTTCTGCTTCTTGCGGTCGTCCCGCTGCCCCTGCCAGAGCTTGAACCCAGCCTTGAATAGCTCATGTCGATCGCGGACGGCGCACTCCATCTCCCACTTCGCGAGTGCAGGTTCATCGAGCGAGAAGAAGAAGCCCTCGCCGAAGTTCTCGACGGCGGGGAGCCAGGTCAGCGGCTCGTCCGGTCGCGCGACCTCCGCGCCGATGTCCAGCTCGCCGTCCACGTCGGTCGTCTTGGGCTCGAAGCGTGTGAAGCCTGCGAGCGCCCGCACCTCGACGAGTCTTGGGATCACGACGACCCGACTGAGTCGCTTCATCAACGCGCGGCGACGCCACGAATGGGAGATCGTTCGTGCGTAGAAGCGGCCATTCGGCTGATCGGTCGCGAGCGCGGGCGGACAGTTGAGGAGCACCTCGATCTCGGCCTCCTTGACCTTCTTCCGAGCGACGGGTTGGGCTTCGCGACGACGGACGACCTCGGCGAACGCCATTTCGTCCGAGATCCCTTCCAGCGCGATTCGCACAACGTCTTGGAGTTCGCGGAGCAACTCGATCTGCGCCGGGCTCTTCACCGCTTTGACGAGGTCGTAGACCTTGGCGACCCGGTCTCGGAGGTCGGCGTCGGGATCAGGGATATGGATAACGCTCGCGTTGACCGCGAAGTACGCATGACTGGCCGAGCGGAGCAGCAGTCGCATCGCCTGGCCGCACCCCTCGGCGGTCTCCCCGCCAAGCCACGGTTGCCGGCCCTCACAGGCGTCCAGGGTGGGCACCTGGTGCTTGGCGCCCGTCTGGTCGGTGATCTGCGAGTAGAGCTGCGCTGCTACGGACATTCGGAGGTTCTCGCCACAGCCACTGCACGTGATCCGCACATCGGCGAGGTCACCGCTTGCCGCCGCTTCGTCAATCCAAAGAATCCGCCGCGAGCACTCGGGCTTGTTGCGATGCACGAGAGCGCCCCAACCGATGTCGTCGATGTGCCCGAGCTTGCAGGCACGTACGAAGCGGATCGGCTGCACCTTGCTGGTCTTGCCCTTGCCCCCCTTGCACTTGTGACCAGCTCCATCGAGTTGAGACAAGTGAAGGAGCCGGCGCGGGCGCGCGCTGTCACGACGCGGGGGCTGATCGCTGTCCACCCAGCAGTGCTCGTTCTGGCAGGCGAACCACTGCGGGAAGCGGAACGCCTTGATCCACTTGCGGTCGGGATCCTCGAGGTCGCGCGACGAGGCAGGTGGCGCGTGCAACACGACCTGCTCGTAGCCTTGCTGTCGCGCCAGCATCGCCACGAGGCGGTCCTCGACGATCGACGGCCCCTTGGCCCACCACGACAGGCCGGCGACGATGGCGGCGTCATCGACGAAGTCGACGAGCGCTCCCGGACCGAACGTCGAGACGACCTGACTGTGGCGGATGTTGCCGTCCGGACGGTGGTCCTTCCACTGCACGCCGACGCGCCACAGATCGCGGCTCACGGCGTTCCTCGCGTGGCGCCGTTCTCGGCGTTCGCCTTTTCGAGCGCGACGGCGCTCTCCTTGAGCTTCATGACGTAGACGTCGGCAGTTCCTTCCACGTCGCGCATCGAACGGTTCGCGACGAAGCGCCGCTCGTGCTGGTCGCAGGCGCGCAACTCGGGATCGAGTGGCATTCGCAGCAGCGGCCGCTTCGATGCCTGTCCTTCCTCGAACGGCTGGTAGGCGAGGCCCGCATGCGCGGGATCGTTCTTCGCCACTCGAGCCCAGCTATCGAGCAAGCTGTCGATTCGCTGACGCAGCGCGAGCTTGGTCTCGTCGATGGGCTCGTCGTCCTCGTGCCCCTTCCGGTGCGCTTCCACCCGCTGGGCGAGCACATCACCGACGAAGCCAAGATCAGGCAGCGAGGAGGCGATCTCGGCCGCGGAGTCGGGCTCGGTGAGGCGCGCGTCGCCGAGCCGTGCGAGCGCGACGGCGACACCCGCAAGCCCTCGGTCGATCGCGCGCGGCGAGAACGGCGTGACGCTCGAAGCCTCGACGCCCCGATAGAACGATTCGTGGAAGACGGCGAAGTGCTCGAAGTGCGACCGATCGCGGGGCTTGTGCACGTTGAGCAAGGCAACGACGAGACCGGGGCGCTTGTCATCGCGACCTACGCGGCTCGTGGCCTGGATGTACTCGGCCGTGGTCTTCGGCTGTCCGCACACGACCATGAGCCCGAGCCGTTGGATGTCGAGACCCACCGAGATCATGTTCGACGCGAGAGCCACGTCGACCGGTGGGCGATTCTTCGACTTGGTTGCGAACTCTTGCGCGAGCCGCTCCTTCGCGACCTTCACCCTGTCGGTCGTCTCGCGACTCGTCAGCTCGACGCACTCGAAGCCGATCGTGCGGTTCGCGAGCAGCGCCTCGGTCTCTCCGATGCGGCGACGCAAGGCGATGCGCATCAGCCGAGCGCGCACTTCGTCCTCTACGATGCGGCGCGAACCACCAAGCTCGCGCAGGCTGTTGAAGTAGCCTACGAGCGTCAGGTACGGGTCGGCTGCGATCTCGTCGTCTTCGGCCACCCGCTTTGCCGCCGCCAGTAGCGCCATGTACGAGCGCATGAGCAGCACCTTCTGGCTCCGCCCTGGTGCGGCGAGCGCCACGTAGAGGCGCGCGTTGGCCTTCGTCGTCGGCACGGTCTCGGCGAAGAACGACGTGCGCCTGTTTGGGCCGGGCGGCGGGAACACATCCACGCGCGTGCGGGCGAAAAGAGCACGGATCTGCGGAAGCGCCCGACGAACGGTCGCGGTGGACGCGACAATCTTCGGCCGGATCGTCTTTCCATCGACCACTCGCGTCGTGAGGTGGTCGATCGCGGTCTCGTAGAGGCCGACCATCGTGCCGAGCGGGCCTGAGATCAGGTGCAGCTCGTCCTGGATGATTAGGTCCGGCGGCAGCAGCTGCTTGGGTAGCCCCTTCGCGTCGGGCGGCTTTGCCCCAGGTCCGAAGTAACCGAGCGCGTTCGCATGCGTCACGTTACGCCCGAGCAGCAAGCCGGTTTTTCCCACCCACGGAAGCCCGGCGAACTTATCGACTGTTGCGATCAGGAAGCACGGCAGCTCGCGGTAGATCTCGTCATCCACGCCGACGACGGGGATCCCTTCGGGCCAATCCTTATGCCAGCGGAACTCGCACTTGGGCGCCGCGCACATCACTCGGAGCTGGAGTGGAACGCGAGCATCAGGCTTCAGTTCGAACGTGTCCTGCCCGAAGGGCGTCCCGCACCATGGACACTTGTCGATCGGGATGGGCGAGGGGTTCGCCTTCGGGTCCTTCCTGAAGTCGAGCACACGATTTCGTGCTGTTGTTTCGTCTCGATCCTTCTCGGTGCCAAAGCGGTTCGGCGTCGCGGCCTTGCCGACCCAGAGGCCGATCGAGAAACGCCGCGGGCCGAGCTTGCCGGGGTCCTTTCGCCGCTCCAGCTCAAGCGCGCAGATCAACGTCGCCGCGCGCTCGAGCTGGTCAAGCGTCAACAGGCGCAGCGTGTAGCGCATCAGGACGGTCACGCCGCCCGATGCGAGTCCTTCGTTGCGCAGGCGGCGGAGCACCAGCGTAAACGCCGCGAGTCCCAGATACGCCTCGGTCTTGCCGCCCCCGGTTGGAAAGAAGATGAGGTCGACTGCCTCACGTTCCCCGTGAGTCGGATCGACCATGGCTGCGACGTTCATCAACAAGAACGCGAGCTGGAATGGTCGCCACGTCGGCACCTCGCGGTGCTTCTCGAGCTGCTCGCGGTTCCGCTTCCACGCAGCCGCGGCCATCGTGCGGTTCGTGATCCGAAACGCTTCGAGCGCCAGAGGATTGCTCGCCAGCATGTCGATGCCGCGCTGGATCCGCTCGGCGGCGATGCGGGCGGCATCGACGAGCACGCGAGAAGTCTCCCTCCGCGTGTCGCTGTCGAGCGCGGTCGCGGCTTGCTCGTCGATCCATGCCCGGTACTTCGTGACGAACGCGCCGACGGCCGCTCGGACCGCCTCGCCAGTCTGGATCTCCGCAAGCGCCTCCATTCCGAGGGTCACGCCGTCGACATGGGAAGCAACGACCTTCTCGACTTCCGCCGTCGGCATCCAGCACGTTCTGACGTGGCGGCAGAACACCTCTTCGGCGCGTCCCATGACATCAGCGCGCACCGCGATGCCATGCCCGACCGCATATTCGAACGCGTCGCGGTACTGCAGGTCGCCGATGCGCTCGTCGATGTCGTCGTCTTTGCGCGCCCCGCGCAAGTTCGGGCGCGGGACAAGACCCTCGGCGCACGAGACGCCCATCGCCACCTGGAAGATGAAGCCCCGGTCCTGCTCCGGCTTCTGGACGGGCGCGCGCTGGTTGACCAAGAAGAGAGTCACGTAGCGAGTGCCGGGCGGGACGAGCGGCACCTCCATCGGCGGCACATTGCGCAGGACCGCGCGCACCACGACGCCACCCGAGCCGGGCAGCTTCACGTCCTGCCGAGGCTTCAATGGGTCGAGCGTGATGGGAACGTCGCGCTCGTACGGCTCGCGCAACCAAGGGATCCGCGGCGTCGCATCGCGGTCATCCGTAGGAGGAGGAACCGTGGATGGTGCTCCCTCCGACCGGCGCGCAGGGTGCACTGGCGCGTACGTGCCGAAAGTCACGCGCACCTCGAGCGAGCGGGTCGCCTCCGGCACGAGGACGCTGATCCCGATGCTCGACGGGAAGAGCGGCCGGCGGGCGACTGGCGCCTCGGGCTCGCCATCGTCTGCGCTGTCCAGCCCCGAATCGATCGTCTCGTCGGCGGTCTCGTCCTCCTTCTCCTCCGCGCTCTGCCCGGTCGGCGCGAGGAAGCCCGTGAGGTACCAATGCGACGGGGCCGACGGCAGCGTCTCCGTTGCATGCACCTCATCGCGCGGGTCGTCGGCGTCCGGTCCGATGAGGTCGTCTCGGAGCGCGTAGACCAGGTGGGCACGAGCGTCGGCGGGCGTCATGGGAACGGCGACGATGGTACGCCCGCCGTGCTCCGCTGCGCGACGACCGCGAGGTCTCACTCGCCGCGCCAGCGCGCGCGGGGCTGATTTCTCGATGCCCCACTTCCATGGGCAGGCATCACCGCTCGGGATCTCCGACGTCGATGTTGACGCCGGGCAGTATGGGCTCGTCGGTCGGTTTGCCCGTCTTCGTGCGTGACGTGGCCTTCTTCGGCTTCTGTTTCGCCGTCGTGCTCGCAGCTTTCGCTGCTGCCGCCTCCTCGGCTTCTTTCGCTGCCATGACACGATTCAGCTCGAGCAATCGCGCGAGCACCTCGTCCCGGCTGTCGTCGTCCCAGGTGAGTCGGATGCTCTCGTCTAGCTGCTCACGGAAGTCGTATACGGGTCGAATGTCGGTCCACGCGTAGGCATCGAGCACAGCCCGGTCCATTTCGGCGTGCAACTCGCGCAGGCGGCGGATTGCCGGCGACTGTTCGTCGGCGTCGTGGAATCGATTGTAGGTCTTGGTGAGGCCCTCATTGTTGGCAATCATGAGGGCGGCACGGTGCTCGTAGTAGACGCGGCCGATGGATTCGAGGGCGAGGTTGGACTCGTAGGACGGCGGGAATGGGAATGTCTCGAAGCAGTCGCTTCGCGTGTATTGGAGTCGATCCTCCAACGACGAAGCGAATGCCTTTGCCCAGACGCCGTGCACGTTACACTGCAATACTGCGAACGGCGCATACGTCGAGAAGCAAAATACGCTCGAAGGACCGCAGACGACGGATGTCGCCGGGACGAAACAGAAGGCGAGCCACTTGGATACGAACGAGTGCGCCAGGCATCGATCAAGGCCACGCAGCGCATCCTGTAGTGCGGGTGCGACTTCCCCGAACCGCCACCAATATCGCGCGCGCACTTCGCGATTCTGTGCAAGTCTGGTGGGCTTCACCTTTGCCTCGACGATCTTCATCAGATCGGGCCACCGTCGTGCTTCATCTTCCGTCATCTGTCCAAAGTTGATGACGAATCGGCGATGAAGGTGTGTGGGACTTGAGTTCAGTTCATCGCCTCCAAGGTACGGGAAGATTCGCTCCTGGTTCTTCGGGTTCGCCGCGACAAGTCGCCGCATCTCGTGCAATGGGGTTGCTTCCCGGTTCTCGTCGTCGAAGGTAAAGCCCATTCCGAGTGGGATGGGCCCCTGAAACCCTTTGTTCTCGTTCTCGTGCAGCCGCACCGGATCCTCGTCGCCCCCTTTGTGAAATAGAAACGCTGAGATTCTCTCTACGACCGCGTCGTCGAGAATCGGCGGTGCGGATCCGCAAGGACCACGGACGACGTGAACGATGCTCACCACCACGGCCGCTGCGCCTTCCCACTGGTGCCTGCGCCGGGCAGTGTAGATCACACCGCCGTGCCGACAGATCCATCGGAGGCCCGTTGCGCGCGTATCCCCCTGGGCGATCGTGTTGGTCGCAACCAGTCCGAGTGTGCCTCCGCGTCTGACGAACGCGAATGTACGGCGGAAGAAATGAGCAACGAGGTCACTGTTGCCATTCGAGTCATCGTGAAGATCAAGCAGCCAGTTGGGATAGGATCGAGCCTGCGCCGCTGCAATCGTGTTCTTCCCCGCGAACGGCGGGTTCCCGACGAAGCAATCGAAACCCGCATTCTCCCGCCCGAATACCTCGGGGAACTCGATCTCCCAATGGAACGGCGGGACACCTCTGTCGCCTTCGCGCAGGTCGGCCACCATTCCGCGCAATTCGGCGTCGTAGGTCCCTGCAGCGAGCCACGCCTGCACCTTCAGCGGGAGGTCGTCGAGCGCTCTCCTCCTCGCCTTGTCCGAGTCTTCGGCGAAGTAGCTCGCAATCACCGCGTCGCCGAGCAATCGCACGTGCGCGAGCGCGTCGTTGGCGTCGCGCCAGAGACGGGCCAGATCGCCGTCGTCGTCCACGTCGCCCGCGGCGTGAATCTCCCTTCGGAGACGCTCGACCTCGCGCAGGCGCTGGTCCACCAGCGACCGGACAATCGTGAGCTGCGCCAGTGCCTTCGCGCGCGCCTGCTCGGCCTTCGCGACGAGGCGATCGATCTTCCCGTGGGACGCAGTCAGCTGTACCGTCGGCGCTTCCCACGTGAGGGAGGCAATCTGTTCTCGAGACAGGCCGACGAGCGAATCGCCGTGGCGAAGCGCGTGGTCCACGAACGTGAACGGGTGCTCGCGTGCGAACGTGACCAGCCAGAGCGACAGGCGCGCGAGGTCGGTCGCGAGCGGGTTCTTGTCGACGCCGTAGAGGCACCGCTGCGCGATCAGGCGTCGCGCGTGGAGCACAGGGTCTTCGTCCGGCGGCAGCTCGGGCAGAGTGCCGGTGCGGCGCCATGCGGCGACAAGGTGGTCGGCGAGCTGGCGGCACGCTTCGACGAGGAATGCGCCGGAGCCCATTGCCGGGTCACAAACCTTGAGGTCGAGGAGTTGCTCGGGCGTGGCGTCCTCGCCGAGGCGTTCGAGCACCGGACGGAGCGTCGTCTCGACAATGGGTGCGGTCAGGGACCGCGGCGTGTAGTGGGCGCCCGTCCTCCGGCGCTCCTGGCCTGGCTGCAGATACAGAGTGCCTTTCGCGACGATGCAGGGTTGCCGCGACGAGACACGTCGTGAGAGCGCGGCGTGAAGCTCTTCAACGGACTTCGCCGCGCGGACCGAAGCCGCCGTCTTGTCCTTTACGTCGAGATTCGCTTCGGCCTTGAGCATCTTGATGCGATCTGCGCCCGGCATCGCGGCGAGCGTCTCGAGGTTCACGACAACGTGCTCCGGCATCAAGGAGATCGAGTCGCCGTCGGCGACCTCGATGTCGAAGCCCATGAGCCCCTCGTAGACGCTGCCGATTTGCTCGACGTCGAGGCCCCTGTACTGGAGACGCTCGCCGTCGAGCACAAAGAGCTGATCGAGCACGCGGAAGAGCACACCGTCGCTGACTCGAGGTAGGTCGAGTACGTCGCCAATCCGCCGTTTCGAGCCGCGCGGACGACCTTCGAGGAACGGGTGCTTGTCGGGGTCGAAGAAGTCTCCCTTGCGTGCGGGGATACGAAGTCCGTCGGCAGCGATCACGCCGTCGTGCAGCAGCCGAAAGAGCGAGATGACGCGTGCCCACGCGCCGTAACGGTCATTGAGCGTGTCGCCGTGGCGAGCCCGGTCGTCTTGGAGCTGGGCGTGCAGTCGCGAAAGCGAGTAGGCGTTGGCGTAGAGGTCGTTCTCCATCGGCAAGAGCCCGCGCTCTTCGGCGAAGAGCGCGAACACCATGCGCATCAGGACCGTGACGAGCCCCGAGTAGACCTCCTGCAGATTCTCGCGACGGTGCTCTCCGAGGATGGCTCCGTGCGCGAGCCGATCTGCCTGCTGAAAGCCGAGGAGCAACTCGCGCAACGCCGAGAGAACCTGTTCGCGTAGGCGGTTCGAGACGGTGTTCTGATATTCGCGGCTTGCTTTCAGCAGCCCCGACAGGCGCTTGCTGTCTTCGAGCGACAGGAGGCGCCGCTCGTTGAGCAGCATGTGCATCGCGCCGAGCAACTCGCGGCCGGCGACCTGCAACATCTCGTCGACGCGGAAGTTCACCCATCCGGCGCTCTCGCCCTTCGGCGTGTAGACCAGGCGAAAGACTCTGCCGTTCGTAAGCAGGCCGACTGGGACGCCGCTCTCGCGGAGCAGGCGCTCGAATCGCTGGTGCGCCGTCGCGGTCCACCGGTTGTCGTCGTTCGCCGCGTCGAGATCCGTCCGCCAATTCACCCGTAGGACGAGCAGGACGAAAGTGCGCGGGTCGTCCGCTGAGCGTAGCGCGAGCGTCGGGGCGAGCACCTCTCCGCCGTCGAGGTGGACGCGAAGGTTGTCCGGGAGGTCAGTCCCCTCCACGACGAACTCGTCCGACCAACCGAGGATCTCGCGATGGAAGGCGTGCAGGTCGAGCACGACCTTGCCCTCGCTCGCGAGTTCGCTCAGTTGCGCCTGCAGCTCCGTGACCGGCCACGTGATGTTCGCCTCGGCAGCCTTCAGCGCCGCTGGCGTGACGACCAGCCCCTCGGGCTGCGCCATGCCGATCCAGTCTCTGTGGAGGCGCTCGTTCGCTTCCATCATCGCCCTACGACGTGCTCGGCCAGAGGTAGACGAGCCCTACTCGCTCAAGCCGGTAGTGCTTCACCTCGTAGAGCGCGCGAATGCGCTTCGGTTCTTCCTCCAACTCACGCTCGAGGTCTGCCTGACGACGCTTCATGTGTCTCGTGTCGGCGTCGTACTGATCCTTCTGCTCCTTCTCTTCGGGCCGCCACGGCATCGCGAGCTGTTCCGGCGACTGAGCGTCTCGTTCGCGTTTCTCGATCTCACGCTCGCGCTTCGTCAACTCGCGTGCGATCGCAGCCCGCTGCGCCGTCAGGATGCGAGTCATCTCTGCCGCCTCGACATTCGCCCGCTGCCTGAGCTTCTCCTCTGCCCAGACGGTGCGGCGAAGAGCCGTCGCCTTCACCTTCGGCCAGAGCGCGTCCTCGTCCTTCGAGGCGTGTGCCATGAGGCTGTCGATCATCGAAGGTGCGATTGGATGGCCGTCCTCACGAGAGAGAACGGCTCCGAGTGATTCGAGTGCCCGCTCCTCGGCTTCGGATGTCTCGAATGCCTTGAGCCGCTCTGGATCGTCGCCCTGGCTCCAGAAAGCCGCCGCCACCAAGATCTCTTCGTGTAGCCGTGACGCGCCCGCGCCGTAGAGCGAGAGCCTCGCCAGCGCGAGCACCCGATGACGCCGGTGCGTGGGATCGACGACGACGGTGACGCGAGCAAGACGGTCCTCGCCGAATGCTTGTGCGCGAAACTGCGCCAGTGCCCGCTGCGTGAGCTTGTGCTGCAGGTGGAGCTGCACCGTCTCGGACGCGAGGGTCGTTGAGGGCTCGAAGCTCACCGGACGCGGCGGGTACTTCGCTCGCCACTCCCACTCGGGCATCTTGCGCGTGCGAGGTGGACGAAGCGTGTCGATGATCTCGCGCCACGTGGCGTCCGAGCCGGCGAGTCTGTCGAGCGGCGGAACGTCGAAGCTGCCGCTTGGGCTCGAGCGCGGCGTGAGCGCCGGCATTGCCGCGAGCTTCAGCCCGAGGTCGACGACTTCACGGAGTCGGTCGGGCTTGAGATCGAGGTGCTCGCTCGCCTTCTGGTCGAGCGCTTGGAGCCTCTCGAGCTGAGCTGCCAGCTCGCGGTCCCGCGCTTGCTCCAGCTCGTCTGCAACCGCCTGCGCTCGCTCCGTCGTGGTCTCGGGGTCGGGTCCGAGGATAGCGTCGGCCAGAGCGCGTGCACTCCCACGCGTGATGCCGCCCTCGAGCGTTGCGGTCAGGCGTCGGTCGATCACGTCGGCGAGCGAACCCAGCTCGCGGTGGATGCGCTCGGTCTTCTTCACGAGCGCCTCGAGCACGGCGTCCTCGGGACGCTGCGCGTAGACGAAGTAGTGGCAGCGGACCGTGTCTTCGGGCTGGAGCATGCGGTCGATGCGGCCGTTTCGTTGCTCCATCCGCGCCGGGTTCCACGGCAGGTCGAAGTGGAAGAGATCGGCGCACTCGGCCTGGAGGTTCACGCCTTCGCGCGCAGCATCGGTGCCGATCAAGATCCGCACGGGGCTGCCGTCGTCGTTGAATGCTTGTTTGACAGCCTCGCGCGCTTCCTCGTCCATGCCGCCATGAATCGTCAAGATCCGCTCGTCGGCACGGTCCGTCCCTGCGATGGCCGCCTCGAGCTGATTAACCAAGTAGTTCTTGGTATCGGTGTACTCGGTGAAGATGAGGACCCGTCGCGGCAGCCATTTGGCGGCGCCCTCAGTCGTCGCCGACGGCAGCCCGAGGCACTGGTGCTCGCGGATCCACGTGATGAGCGCGCGCACTTTCGCGTCGGCAGCCCCGCGGTGTTGTTCAGCGATGTCGGTCATCTCGCCGAGCAGCACACGGGCACGCGCGTCGTCCTCGGCGCTGGCACCCGCCTTCGTGGCACGGGCCACCTCGATGTCCTGCAGCTCTAAGACCTGAGCCTCGGCCAGATCCTCGCCCTCGTCGTCCTCGCCCACGAGTGGGAGCACTCGCGGCGCAGCAGCATCTGGCGTGGGCGTGGCTACGGCCTGTGCGAGCTTCTTCGACGAGTTCCGGCGGTGGACAGCAAGAGTCTTGGCAAATGCTTCGATCGACGACAGCAGGCGCTTCTGCAGAGCGATCGCCACGAGCTTGCCGGCGGCCTTGAGCTTGTTCGTCGAGCCCGAGAGTCGTCGCTCGAGGATCTCGCTGTACTCGGCGAGCTTCTCGGCAAGCACCAACTCCGGGGCGTCCGGGGGCAGATCGCGGATGTCGATCTGGATCGTGTGGCGCTCAGGGATCTGCGAGCCGATGTACTTCCGAAGCTCGCCCTTGAGCCGCCGGACCATCACGGGCGCGA
>JADZFZ010000702.1 GCA_020854145.1 Deltaproteobacteria bacterium
GAGCTCGCGGCCTGGGCGAAGGCCATGCCGAAGCCGAAGAGCATCCTCATGGTCTCGGCGCACTGGGAGGCGCGCCCGACCTCGCTCGGCGCGACGCAGCCCGTGCCGCTCGTCTACGACTTCTACGGGTTCCCCGAGAAGTACTACCAGACGAAGTACCCAGCCCCCGGCGCACCCGAGCTCGCGTCGCGCGTTCGCGATCTGCTGCGCGCTCGCGACATCCCGGTCACCGACGACCCCAGACGCGGCCTCGACCACGGGGCGTACGTGCCGCTCGTAGCCATGTACCCGAGCGCCGACGTTCCTGTCCTTCAGGTCTCGATGCCCGGCCTTGACGCGCAGGAGCTGTTCAAGCTCGGCCGGGCGCTCGCGCCGTTGCGCGACGAGGGCGTGCTCGTCTTCGGCAGCGGCTTCCTGACGCACAACATGCGCTACGCCTTCCGGCCCGGGATCCCGCAGTGGGCGCGCGAGTTCGATAGCTGGGCCGAGGGGGCGCTTTCGCGCCTCGACGCGGACGCGCTCATCGACTTCGAAAAGCGTGCGCCGGCAGCCCGCATGGCACTCCCGACCTGGGAGCACTACGCGCCGGTCTTGGTGGCCGCAGGGACCGTCGCCGAGGAGCACCCGACGACGACCTTCCCCATCACGGGGTGGTGGATGGACGGCGCCTTCACCAAGCGCTCCGTGCAGTTCGGATAGCCGCGACCGCCGTCACTCCACTGTCTCGATCTCCACTTCGCTCGTCGTCATGAGCTTGTGGATCGGGCACGCGGCGACCGCCCGGTGGAGTGCGGCACGCTGCTCGTCGGTCATCGGCCCGTGGAAGGCGACGCGGACGCGGAGGCGATACTTGCCGCGCCGCTCCTCGCTGTCGTCGCGCTCGACGTGCGACTCCACGCGTTCGAGCGGGATGCCGCGACGTTTGGCGTACCAGGTGGCGGTGAGGGTCTTGCAAGCGGCAAGCGCGGCATCGAAGTAGTCGTGCGCCCCTGGCGCCGAGTCCGTGCTCCCCGAGTCGGTACCCACATCGGCGCGGAGCGTATGCGACCGAATGCGCAGCACCTGGGGGTACTCGCTCGGACGTTCGGTCTCGCAGTCGATGGTGTTGCGGGGTCCTTCGCTCATGGCGCAGCTCCCTCGTCGCTACTCGTCTTGAACCCAACCCGCGCGTGCGTGCCGTCGCAGTACGGCTTGTTCGCCGATTGGCCGCAGCGGCAGAGTGCGGTCTTCGTCGTCCGATTCACCGTCTTGCCGGTGCCCGCGCAGAGCTCGAGGTTGCCCTCGATGAGGAGCGGGCCGTCGGGCTGCGGCGTCACCCTCAGTAGTCCCGCACGGCTTGCGAGAGGCTGAGATTCGGCGGGCTCCGGCTCTCCTGTGCTTCGAAAGCCCGCGCTGACGTGTCCCGAATCGCAGAACGGCTTTCGCCTCGAGGCTCCGCACCGGCAGAGCGTCGCGCGAAGCACATGCCCGTGGCCAGCGATCTCGGCGTCCGCATGAAGCGCCAGCGGACCGTTCTCGCGAACGCGGATGACGTTGACGAGCGGCGGTGCCTCTTGGGGGCCGCCGTCCAAGCGCGTGAACGTAATCGCGCCCGATGGGCACGATGCCGCGAGCGCCGCCACCTCGTCGGGCGTTGCGCGATCGGGGTGGATCCACTCGCCCTGCACGTTGGGGACGAACACGTCCGGGCGGTCGAGCACGCAGTGGCGCGAGTGGATGCACTTGCGTCCGTCGAACTGAATCGCCACGCGCTTGCCGCGCACTTCTTCATGAGATCCCATCGAGGTTCCTTTCGTCTTCGCACGCCGGCTCTGCAGCGGTCACGTTGCTCCACTCGCAGACTCGTACTGTTTGAGCTTGCGGTACAGCGTCGCGATCCCGATCTTGAGCTTGTCGGCCGCCACCGCCTTGTTCCCCTGGTTCGCCCGAACGACCGCGAGGATGTAGTCGCGTTCGACGTCTTCGAGCGGACGCACGTCTCCCGGGGCGTAGGCGCTCGGGATGGCGAGCCCAACCTCTTCCGGCAAGTCGTCGACGTCGACGCGGCTTCCCCGGGTGAGAGCTACCGCGCGCTCGATGGCGTTCTCGAGCTCACGGACGTTGCCAGGCCAGCCGTACCTGACGAGCTGGTTGGCGGCGGCAGGTGTGAAGCCCGTGAGCGTGCGATGCATACGTTCGGCCGTGGCCTTGAGGAAGGTGCGCGCGAGCGCGAGGACGTCGTCTCGCCTCTCGCGCAACGGCGGTACACGGAGCTCGACGACGCGCAGGCGGTAGTAGAGGTCTTGCCGGAACCGCGCCGCGTGGACCTCCGCAGGTAGGTCGCGGTTGGTCGCCGCGAGCACTCGGACATCGACCTTCCGGTTCTTGTTCTCGCCGACGCGCCGGACCTCGCGCTCCTGCAAGGTCCGCAGGAGCTTCACCTGCATCGGCGGCGGCACCTCACCGATCTCATCGAGGAGCAGCGTGCCGCCGTTCGCGGCTTCGAAGAGCCCAGGGCGATCTTGGGTGGCACCAGTGAACGAGCCCTTGGCGTGGCCGAAGAGCTCCGACTCGAGCAAGCTCTCGGGCACCGCGCCGCAGTTGATCGCGACGAAGGGACCTCCCACGCGCGCGGACTCGTCATGGATCAGCCGCGCGAGGCGCTCCTTGCCTACGCCGCTCTCGCCCGTGATGAGCACGGTCGAGTCGACCTTCGCAACGCGGCGAGCGAGATCGAGCACGCGCAGCATCGCATCGCTTTGAGCGATGAGCCCCGATCCGCCCGCCTCCGGCGCGTCGCGGCCGAGCTCCTTCTTCCGCGCACGCAGGCGCTGCTCCACGCGCTTCAGCTCTGTGGCCACCTGCTTGAGCGCCTCGTCCAGGCATTCCTTCTCGTAGAAAGGGAGGTGCGCGGCGAGCTCGGGCCCCCAGTCTTCGCGCACGCGTCCGACGAGAGAGCAGACCGCGTCACCCTTGCCGCGACA
>JADZFZ010000703.1 GCA_020854145.1 Deltaproteobacteria bacterium
CTACGAGGCGTCGAAGCAGATCTCCACGCGATTGACGATGAGCGCGTCCGACGACGGGCCCGCGCGGATGCGCAGCAGCACGCCCGAGTCGCCGGGCGGAAGCTCGAGCGTCGCGTCGCCGAAGTACCACGCGTAGGGCGCGACGTTCGACACGGAGTCGGTGGGCGTCGCGCCGATGCCGTCGAACGTCTGCCAGCTGAAGCTGCCGCTCGCGGTCGTCGCGAAGCTCCGTCCGTAGATGGCGAGCGTGACCGACCGAATCGACGACAACCCCGCGGTGCTGAGCTCGACGTCGATGAAGGCCGTGCCCTCGAGGTCGAGGCCGCCTTCTCCGAGGAAGATGTCGTCGAACACCGGCCGGTAACCGATGGACATCGCGTAGGCCCCGACGTGCCAGCGCGAGGTGTCGGGCAGGTCGTTGGCCTCGTAGTCCACGTAGGCGGTCGAGCCCGCGCCGGAGCCGAGCCAGCCGAACCGCACGACGTGCGTGCCCGTCGCGCCCGAGACGCAACGCGCCGGCGGGGGTCCCGTATCGGGCGGCCCGGTGTCCGGCGGTCCCGCATCGGGAGGTCCGGCATCGGGGGGGCCGGTATCGGGGGGGCCCGCATCGAGCGGAGGCGCGTCGGGCTCGAAGCCCGAGTCCATCGTGCCCGCGTCGACTGGCGTCGCATCGAGCCCGCCGTCCAGCGCGCCGAGATCCAGCGCGCCCGCATCGCCCGACGCCGCGTCCATCGCGCCCGCGTCGAGGCCCGCGTCGCGCGGGCCCGCGTCCGTCGTCGACGCTTCGCCACCTCCGGAGTCCGGCGGAGGCGCAGCCTCACGGCCACCGTCGAACGGGTCGTCGTCGTCGTCGCCGCAAGCCGCGACGAACAGCGCGAAGACGAGCGCAGCCGCGACGCGATCCCGCACGACGCGAGACGCTACCACGCCGTCTTTCACCTACCGAAACAGGGTCGCGGCCACACCCGCCATCACCAGCGCCAGGGTCGCGATCACGGGCACCACGAAGATCGCGACGACGACGCCCAGGACGACGATCCGGAAGCGCCTGCGGCGCCGCCGCACCTGCTCCTGCGTCTCGACCTGCGCCCACGCCCACGCGTCGGACGCCGCCTTGCCCTGGGTGCGCGCGATGTTGGCCTGGATCGCGTCGAACGTCTCCGTCAGTCGCATCGCGAAGCTCACCGTGGCTTCGAGGTGCGCCGACAGCTCCGCGACGGTGGGGACCGAGTCGCCGTCCGCTGCGATGCGGATCGACGGCCGGCGGATCCTGAGCTCGCCGTCCTCGGTCGAGATCTCGGGGTCGCGCTCTGCCGCGAGCCACGCGATCCACGCACGCGTTGCGCCATCGAGCACCCCGAGCGCGACCTCCGCCGGGTAGGCGAAGACGCGGTAGTGCCGATCGAAGCTCGGATCGCCGGTGGCGACCACGCTCATCCCGATGATGGTCGTCGTGTGGTCGCGCACCTCGAGACGGATCGGGCGGCCATAGAGCGAGACCGCGACCGTGTAGCTCGACGGGCTCGAGCCGACACGCACGGGGATGCCGCGAAAGCTGCCCGCGAACCACTGCGGCCCGCTCTCGGGACGCTCGGTCAGCGTCTGCAGCGGACCGAGAACGGCTTCGAGGCGGGACAGGAGCTCGACGTGGAGGTCGCTCATGACGAGGCCGGTCGCGAGGGTAGCTCGCGGAGGGTGCCACCCGCGCCAAGCAGTGGTAGCGAGCGGGCGATGACGGTCACGCGAGCCACCCTGGAGCGGGCGTCGAAGCAGCTCGGCCTGTCCATCGAGGGCGATCGAGCGCTCCGCGGGATCGGACCGCGCGGCGTACCGGTGCTGATCTCGTATCAGCGCACGCGCACCCATCGGGGGCGGGCGCGCTACGAGGAGACGACCACCCTCAACGCGTTCATGGATCCCGCGTTGCGCATGGGGCTCGGCATCCGGCCACGGCGCGACGCGACGTCGCCGACCGCGGCGCGTGCGCACGCCGGCGCGACGCTCGACCGGCTGTTCGCGATCGAGGCGCTCGATCGGGATCACGCACGCGAAGTGCTCGCTGGCGACGTGGGCGCGATGCTCGACGACCTCGAGAACAACCTGTCCTTCGTGTCCGACGAGCGCGTCGTGCTCGAGGCGCCGGCACACCTGGTGTCTCCCGAGTCGCTCGGGGGCATGCTGAGCGCCGGGACCGCGATGGCCGCGCACCTCGTCGCCGCGCGACGGCGCGTGCCGCCGCCGGCGTGGCAACGCGAGCTCGAGTCGGGCTGGATCGCGGTCGCGACGCAACGACGGCTCGCGTTCGACGTCGAGCGGCTCCAGATGCAGGGCGCGTCGGGTCGCATGCACGCGGGCGTGCGCGTGGAGCTCGGGGGCCACGCGCCCTCGACGCGCGCGGTGGGATGGTTCCCCGCGCCGCTCGGCGTCGCGTTGCACCTGCGTCGGCAGCGCATGACCGATCGGCTCGCGGCGTTCCTGGGTGAGCAGGACGTGCGCGTCGGCAACGACCGGTTCGACGATGCGTTCGTGGTGCGCGGCAGCTCGCCCGAGCGCGTGCGCGCGCTCATCACGCCGGGAGTCGTGAGCACGCTGCTGGCGCTCGTGGATCGCGGGCTCGAGGTCGAGGTCGACGACGCCTACGTCTCGGCCGCGTGCCCGGGCTTGATCACCGACGCGTCACGCGTCGCCGCCATGCTCGACGGCGTCATCGGCGCGGGCATGGCCATGACGGGCCACGTCCTGGCCTGATCCGCGTGCGCTCGGGATCGCGGCGGCGCGCGCTGTGCGCTGCCGCAATCTCGCCCTCCGAGCAGCTCCGACGCGCTCGACGCTGGCGAGCCGATGGGCGATAAGGCGCCCATGGCAGGCAAGAAGACGAAATCCGGTGGCGACCAGGGATCGATGGAGAAGCTTCTCGGTGCGGTGAAGGACACCGTCGTCAGGAGCCTCGTCGTGCACGACGACGACCTCGAGCGCCGCGAGGCCCGCGCGATGGACATCCGCGTGATCTCGCCGCACCTCACGCTCGACCGCGGCAACTTCCACGACACGATCGTCGCCAACATCGAGCGCGGCGCGCGCTACCGGTACCTGATCCCGGACGAGCTCGCCGTGATCGGAGCGATGCAGCGTCTGGCCGCGGAGCTCAACGCCGCGGCCAAGCCGGGTCGCAAGTCGCCCGCCGTCGAGTGGCGTGTCGTGCCCGCGGCCTGCGTGTGCTTCGACATGGTCGTCTACGACGCGCACACGGCGAACGAAGAGGCCTATCTCGTGCTGCCCGAGGACTCGTTCACGTTCAACCTGCGGCTCCAGGGCGCGTTCCAGGATCGCGTGCTCGGCCTCTTCACCGACCTCTGGAACAACTCCGACCGGCTCGAGTGAGCACGGCTCACCGGAGCTGCGCGGCGAGGCGACGCGCGAGCACGGTGGTCACGCCCATGATGGACACCTGCGGGTTCACGCCGACCGGTGTGGGGAACAGGCTCGCGTCCATCACGTAGACGTTGCGCGTGTCGCGCACCCGACCGTCCGAGTCGGTGACGGCGCCGAGGCGCGCCGTGCCCTGCGGGTGATAGCTGACGAAGCCGATGTCGGCGGGGCCGTAGCCCTGTCGATCGATCTTCGCGAGGTCGTCGGGGCTCGAGAGCACGAGGGGCACCGTGAAGGGCATCGACACCTTGCGCGCGCCCGCAGCGAACAGGATCTCGGCCACGCGGCGCAGGGACTTGCGGACCTTGTCCCGAGTCTCGGCGTCGATCGCGTACTCGATCACCTTCTCGCCGCGGCGGCCGCGGCGGACGCGGCCGAAGCCACCGGTGTCGCGGACGACGGCCGCGACACCCGCCGATTGGCGCAGGTCGCGCACGAGCTCTTTGTGCTCGCGGCCGAATCCGGGGACGAACGGAGCGACGAACGTGGGCGTGCCGCTGTAGGCCTCGAGCAGGTAACCCTCGCCGACGAAGACGTCGGTATAGGTCCCGATGAGGCTCGAGACGTCGTCGGGCTGCTCACCCGGATCGAACCAGCCCGACGGACCGACGACGGGATGAACCGAGAGGTTCTTGCCGACCTCGCTGCCGCCGATGCCGCAGTCGAGCAGCAGGAGCGGCGTTTGGATGGCGCCGCACGAGACGACGACTGCGCGCGCGCGCACCTCGAGCGTGCCGTGACGCGTTCGCGCCGTGACCCCCGTGGCCCGTCCGCGATCGAGCTCGATCCGCTCCACGCGCGCGTCGCAGATCACCTTCGCACCATCGGCCATCGCGGCGGGCACGTAGCTCTGGTCGGTCGACTGCTTGCAGCCGTACGCACAGCCGAAGAAGCAGTAGTTGCAGCCGCGGCAGTCCTTGACGTTGCGCGCGATGGGCTTGGGCTCGATGCCGAGCTTCTTCATCCCCCGCGACGCGAGAAGGCCGGAGTCGAGGTACCGACCGTCGTTGACCGTCACGTGGATCATCCGCTCCACGTCCTCGAACGCCGGCTTCAGCTCGTCGGCTCCGAGCCCTCGGACCCCGTGCGACCGAGCCCACTCGTTCAGCACCGGCTCCGGGGTCCGGAAGCACACCTCGCCGTTGACGATCGTCGAGCCGCCGATGCAGCTGCCCTGCAGGATCGCGAGCGAGCCGTCCGCGGGTCCCTGCGCACCGCGATCGACGTAGACGCGGCGCACCGTGTCGAGCTCGCGCTGCGTGAAGTCCTGCGAGCGCACGTGGGGCCCCGCTTCGAGCACGATCACCTGCAGGCCCGCGTGCGACAGCTCGTACGCCGCCGTCGCGCCTCCGGCGCCGGAGCCGATCACGACGACGTCGCAATCGACGCGCTCGATGCCTACGACGTCATCGCCGGGACGAATCTCGCCCATGGCTCCCCCGATCGATCTTCGGTCCCGCGTAGCCCATGAACGGCCACGACCGCGGGTCCTGGTAGTACAGGTTGGCGAAGAGGTTGCGCAGCGTGCGAAAGACGATCTTGCGCGGCGCGAGCCTGCTCCTCATCCACCCATCGACGTAGCGTTCGCGCACGGCGGGCGAGAGTCGCGAGAAGGGCCGACCGTGCAACGGGATCGC
>JADZFZ010000704.1 GCA_020854145.1 Deltaproteobacteria bacterium
CTCGCCATGCCATCACGTGCGCGTACCGAGGCGGCGCGTCGTGACACGTGGCGCACACGTCCGCGCGGTGCACCAGCGGGCGTGCGGTGGGCTCGGGGATCGCGCCCGGTCCGTGACACGCCAGACAGCCGACCCCCGCGAGCCGACGCGCGTCTCGCGGCATCTCGCTCCACGCTTCCGTGTGAACGACGTCGGCGGGCTTGAGGCCCACCCCGCGCAGCACGTCGTCGAAGCCACCCGTGTCGATGCCCTCCTCGACGCCCACGGCGTGGCAGCGCAAGCATGCGCCGCCGGGATACGGCGCCTGCCCGTGCGCGTGCGCCGGGGGTGAGGCATCGGCCGGCGTGCTCGTCGAGCCGAGGTGCGAGCTCATGCTCGCGCGCGGGACGCGTCCCGTCAGCGCGCGCGCCAGGAACGTCCCCATCGGCGTGTCGCCGGCGGTGCGGCTCTCGTCCACGTGGCACTCCGCACGTCCGCAATCGAGCGGCGTGTCGTCGTATCGGCCTACGCGGATGACGACGTCGCGCGGCTCGCCCGCAGGGCTCGTCATGCGCAGCACGTACCGCCCGATGGCGTCGGGCCGCAGGCGCACGACACCGTCGCCGGCGGCCACCGGTTGCGCGAACGAGCGCGGCGGGCGCGTCGCCACGGTCACCTCGCCCGAGGCCGTGAAGTAGACGTCGGTGTTCAGCGGAACGCTCGGCACTCCTTGCGTGCGTGCGGCAGCGGTCACGACGACCTCGTCGCCGACGGGACGTGCGCCGGGCTCCTCGAGCCACGCGCGCCACACCACGCGCCCCTGCGTGCGCGGGCTGATCGGGATGACGCCTACGGGGATCCGCGCGAGCGTCTCGCGCGGAAACGGCGCAGTCCGGAAACGCAGCCGCCGCCCCGATCCGCCGATGGGCGTGTTGCTCGCGGCGTCCCCCTCGACGCGCTCCCATCGGACCCGCCCGCCGGGCGCTGCGCACGCGAGCCGCGCCTCGAGCGTGACCTCGGTGTCGAACCCCATCTGCCCGCGGTCGGGCCCGAGGTCGATGCGACGTGCCATCGAGACGCGGACGATCGCGGGCATACGCTCGGGGAGTCGCAACGTTCGCGGACAATGCGTGTCGCTCGTCACGCGCAGCTCGGTGCCCGGGCTCATCGGCAAACGGGCGTTGCCGTGCTCGTCGGTCGTCGCCGTGGCGTTGCCTGCGGACACGTGTGCGCCCGCGATGCGCCCGTCGCCGTCCTCCACGACGACCAATCGCTCGTGTGCGGCGTCGGTCGCGCCGCATGCCACGACGGACGTCACGCACACGGCCGCCCACCACGGCGCGATGCGCATCGGTTTCAAGGCGGCCCCTCGGCGCTGCTCGGGGCAGGCCTCTCGGCGTTGCTCGGGGCGCTCGTCTCGACCGGCGCGCTCGGCGATTCGCGCGGCGGCGTGCGCTTGGCTCGGGCGGCGGGCCCGGTCGGCTCTCCGCGGACGCAGAGGCCCCAGCGACAGACCTGCCCGGCGTTCTCTCCGCAGTCGCGATCGAAGTAGCAGCTCGGCTCGGCGACGAGCGGCGCGCACCGACCGCCGACGCACACGGCCCCGAGCCCACAATCGCCGTCCGCGGCGCACGCTCCGTCGTCCGTCGTCTTCGTCTCGCACCAGCGGCGTCTGGGTGGGCTGTGATCGAAGTGACACGCCATCGAGGCCTGCACGTCGGTGGGCCGATCGGGATCGGGATCCGTGCAGATCCGCCGGCCCTCCGGCCCTTCGCCGCAGAGCCACCACGGCGCCGGCTCTCGTCGCGCCACCCCCGCCGGGTCGCCCGTCGTGCGGCAGTACGCGATGCCCTCGATCTCCGCGCACTCCCACTCGGCCTCGTCGGGCAGCGCGTAGCGTCGCTGTGACCAGCTCGCCGGCCCGGTGCCCGGATCACGGAGCCACGGTCCTCGCGCCGACGCACGCAGACGGCAGGTACGGGTACCGCCGTCGACCCAGCAGCGCCACGCAGCCCTGCGCGCGTCGGGTTTCGGCGGCTCGGGATCCACGCACACGCGATGACTGCCGACGACGCGACACGCGTAACGCGACGGCAGCGACTGCGACGTCGCCTGCGGCGCGACGCACATGCGACCCTTCGCGACGTCCAGACAGCGCCACGGAGCGGGCTCACCCTCGTCCGGGGCGATCGGTCGGGAGCACGACTCGACACCACCGCTGGCGTCGCATCGCCACGCGGCGGGCGTCGCATCGCCGCACGCGACGACTCCCAGCCCGACCACCGCCACGCCCGTGAGCGCTTGTGCCCATCTCGCCACCGGCGCGGACTATATCGCGCCCGCCCGCAGTCTCGCGGAGGCCGGCAAGTCCCCGTGGGGACCCACCCCAGTCACGGTGCCGCGCCCTCGCTCGGGCTCGCCGCTGCAGCGCTCGGTGTCGTGGTGCTGCCGCCGCCGGCCGGGCTGCTCCCAGCGCCGTCGCCGCCCGCTCCAGCGGCGCCACCGGTTGCGTCGCCGCCGCCGCCGCTCGTCGAGTCCCCGCCGCTGCTCGCCGCGCTCCGCGTCGAAGCACGTTCGCTCGCGGCAGGCCGGCGCGACCCGCCGCCACTGGCGATCGAGCCGTCCTCGCCCTCGCCGGACTCGACGTCCTCGTCGCGGTCCACGGCGTCCTCGCCACGCGGGAACGGTCGCGCAGAGCGCGGCAGGCAGCGGATCGACTCCGGTTGCCTGTCGCGCCACCGAACCGCCGGCGCACGCACGCGACGCCCGCCGCGGTGGCGCGCGCTCGGACGGAACAGCGGCGTCGGATCGCAGTGCTCGCCGTCGTGCATCAGCATGAAGTGCACGTGCGGCCCGCGGCTGATCCCGGTCGAGCCGAGGTCCGCGATGCGCTCGCCGCGCCGCACCTTCTGTCCGGCGGTCACGCGGAAACGCGAGTTGTGCGCGTACGCGGTGACCCAGCCATTCGGGTGCACGATCATCACGAAGTTGCCGTACCCGCGCACCCCGTTGTCCGCGTAGACCACGAGCCCGCGCTCCGCCGCGCGCACGGGCGAGCCGCTCGGGCCGGGCATGTCGACCGCGAGGTGGTAGCCGCCGCGCCCCGACCCCCAGCCGCGTCCCCACCATCCGCGCGGTACGGGGAAGAGCAGCGTTCCCTGCAGACGCCCACGCCCGGCGGCGCGCACCCACCGTCGCGGCGGCGGATCCACGAGCAGGTTCTGTGCGCCGCGCGTCGTGCCCACACCCAGCCGCTCGGCCGTCGCCGCCGCGCGTCCGCGCGCACGCCGCTCGCGCATCGACGCCAGCGTCTGCCCGTCGATGGGCTCGTCACCGGGGATCAGCAGCTCCTGCCCCACGGCCAGCCTGCTGCGCCGTCCGAGCCCGTTCGCGTTCTGGATCTCGCGCACCTGCACGCCGTACCGGCGCGCGATCCGAGTCAACGTGTCGCCCTGTCGCACGCGATGGACCTGAGGGTCCGCCAGCGCGCCGCCCGGCATCCACACCGACAGTCCTACGAGCGCCCCGATCCAGAGCGCCAACCCAGCTCCGTACGCCCGCCACCTCGACATCCGCCGGTGCATAGCACGCACGCCACCGATGGCGAAGAAGTTGGGGGGCCAACGATCTCTTCACTCGCCGGCGCGATCGGCGATCCGTCGTGCGATGGTGCCCAGATCGAGATCGGCCGTGCAGATGCTCGAGACCATCGCGGCATCACCGAGCCCGACGCTCGAGAGCTGCTGCGCGACCTGCACGATGCGGCGGGGCGGGAACGCGATGCCCAGGCCAGGCACGTTGCACGACGTCCGCAGTCGGTTCGGATCCATCGGATCGATCATCTCCTGCATGCTCGGGTGCGAGAGGATCGCCGTGTAGTCGATGGCGTCGGGATTGGGCACGGAGTCCGGCGGGACGCCCACGATGGCCGCGAACAGCAACCCGCGCGGGTCGCCGTCGACCGCGGCGAGGAACCCGTTCACGTAGCGCGCGACCGGGTGCACCGCGCCGTACGACTCCGCGCCGTACATGAAGCAGCGGAGGTTGAGCGCCTCTCCCGGGAAGATTCCCGACCTGGCGTTGAAGATCTCGGGGTTCTGCGCGGAGCAGTCCTCTTCGTCGGTCAACATCACGATCGCGAGCAACGCGTCCGCGCGCCGGAACCCCACGTTGCGCCCGTCCGCGTGGCCCGTGCCCGAGATGAACGGGGCCACCGCCGTGCTCGTGCTCGGCGTGATCGCCTTCAGCGTCGCCTCGAGCTGTTGCTCGAAGCCGCAGCCGCCCGTGCCGACGCGCGCGACGCAGCCGAACTGCTGCGCGAGCCCGTCGGGATCGCCGCCCGGTCCGAACGTCAGGAACGACGGGTAGCTCGCGCTGCAACCCGGCAGCAGCGTGTTGCCGCGCGTCACGAGCACGCCGTCGTCGCCGTCGGGGTCGCCGTCGTCGCTGCACGTGGGCAC
>JADZFZ010000705.1 GCA_020854145.1 Deltaproteobacteria bacterium
AGCGGGATCGCGAGCGCATAGCCGCCGATCGCCGCGACGCCGCTCACCGAGAAGTGCAACGCCTTGTCGGGCCCGAGCCACTCGTCGGCGCGCGCGACGCTCGTCACGCACGACGTGACCACGACGAGCGCGAGCGCGTGACGGAGAATGGTCAGCCGGTGCGTCCCTTCGCCATCTCGGCCGTGAGCGCGCGGTCGTGCAGCGTGGAGCCCGTGATCGCGTCGATCGCCTCCTGCACGCGCTCGATCTTCACGCCCACGAACGAGTGCTTGTCGCGCACGCGGATGCGTCCGATGTCGCGGCGACCGAACCCGGCGCGCGCGCGCAGCAAGCGCGACAGGTCGCCTGCGCGCACACCGTCGCGGCGCCCGAGGTTGACGTAGAGCGTCGCCATGCCCTCGTCGCTGGGCACGTCCTCGTCGCCCTCGTCGTCGGCGGAGCCGTTGCGCGCCTCGCGCACGTCGCGCGGGGGAGGGCGCAACGTCAACGCGTCCTCGTCGGGCTCCGCGGCGGCCCGCACAGCCGGCTCGACGGTGGGGCTCACGACCTGGTCCGCACGCACCGTCACCGAGGGCCTCGCGATCACGGGGGGCGCCGCGTCCACGATCACCGGGACGACCGGCGCTGCGGCCTGCACGGCGGGCAGAGCCGCGACGGCTGGCGCGACTTGCGCCATCGCGACGGCGCTCGGGCGCTCGTCGCGCGTGATGGGCTCCTGCCCGCGTGCGTCGCCTCGCGCACCGCCGCGATCGGCGGAGGGCAGCGACGCGGGCGCCTGATCGCGCGGCCGCTCTCGGCGGCGCTCTGCGCGATCGGGAGCCGGTGCCGGTGCCGGTGCGTGCGCCTCCGCCTGGCTGCCTCGCGGCACGTTGCGCGATCGACGCGCGGCCGCGGCCTGGTCGTCGGGTCGGCTCAGCGGCGTGAAGAACGTGTGGAGCAGGCCGGCGATGATCCGCTCGCAATCGGCGTGCGTCAGCAACCGCCGCGCGAGCGCGCGATCGGCCTCGTCGGGCTCGCTCGCGAAGGCTTCGACGAGCATCTGCAGACGGTCGAGCTGGCGCCGCGTCTCCTCCTCGTTGCTCGTCGGGAGCGAGCGCTCGACGATCGGGATCTTGTACTGCAGGCGCAGCAGGTAGAGCGCGCCGACGTCGCGCGGCGTGAGCAGCGAGATCGCCGTTCCGGTGCGTCCTGCGCGACCCGTTCGACCCGTGCGGTGCACGTAGCTCTCGGCGTTCTCCGGGAACGAGAAGTTGATGACGTGCGTGAGGTGCGAGATGTCGATCCCGCGCGCCGCGACGTCGGTCGCGACGAGGAAGCGCAGCTCGTGGCGCTTGGTGCGCCCCATGACCTCTTCGCGCGCGCTCTGCGGCAAGTCGCCGTTGAGCCAGTCGGCGTCGTAACCCTGCTTCTGCAGCGCGCTGGCGACGGCCTCGCACTCGTCCTTCATGTTGCAGAACACGATCGCGCTCTCCGGGTCCTCGACCTCGATGATGCGGATCAGGTCTCGTACGCGGCCGGTCCCGCTCACGAAGTACATCGAGTGCGAGATCTCGGAGGCGCCGATCTGATCGCTGGAGAGCGACAGGAACACCGGGTCGGTCATCTGTCGGTCGGCCAGGCGGCGGATGTCGTCGGGCACGGTCGCGCTGAAGAGCAGCGTCTGCCGCTCTTTCGGCAGCAGCTCCAGGATCGCGTTCAGCTCCCGCGCGAAGCCCATCGAGAGCATCTCGTCCGCCTCGTCGAGGACGAGCACACGCATCCTCGAGGGGCTCATCGTCCCGCGGCGCAGGTGGTCGAGCACGCGGCCCGGCGTGCCGCAGACGATCTGGGCGCCGCCTTCGAGGTCGCGCACCTGCTGTCCCATCGGTGCGCCGCCGTAGACCGCGGCGACCTTGATGGCCTGCCGGTGTCGCGCGAGGCGCCCGATCTCGTCGCGGATCTGCAGCGCGAGCTCTCGCGTCGGGCAGAGCACGAGGGCCTGTAGGTACGGGTCGGTGCGGATCAGCTTCGACAGCATCGGCAGCCCGTACGCCGCGGTCTTCCCGGTGCCCGTGCGCGCCTGGACGATCACGTCCCGGCCGGCGGCCACCGGCTCGTAGCTCGCGCTCTGCACGGGCGTCGGCTCGGCGAAGCCCATGTCGTCGAGCGCGCGAAGCAAGTCGTCAGCGAGGTTGAAGCTCTCGAAGGTCGTCGGTTCGGTCGTCAAAGCCGTTGCCCGTTCGCTTGGCCGGCCGCAGCCGGGCTCGTGAGGATCGTGACTGCGTCCGCGGGACGCGGACGGGTGATCTGGCTCGTGGTGACGGGGGCCGCCTCGACGGCCCGCTCGATGCGTTCGTCGGTGCGCCGCGCGAGCGGCACGGCATCGCGCTCGAAGCGCGCGACGAACGCGTGGTATCGATGGCGCAGCTGGTAGAGCGCCGCGTATGCGTCCTCGGGGTCGGCGCCCGGCCGCGCGCACGCATCCGCCAGCGCCGCGTGTCGGTCGTCCCAATCGGCCCAGACGTCGGAGCCGGAGACCGAGCCGGCGCGGCCCGAGTCGGGCTCGATCTTCGGCGGCTGACGTCGCGCCGCGCGAACGAGCTCGGCGTCGAGGCGACCCCGGAGCTCGACCAGTCCGTCGGCGCACCGAACGCCGCGATACGCCGCGCGTGCGTCGGGGCTGGGCGTCGGCCAGAAGATCGCCGGCCACCACGACCAGACCGCGGCTGCGCACAACGCCAGGGTGTAGACGACGAGCGCGATCACGAAGATCCGCCGGCCGAGACGGACCGAGGCGCGCGGCTTGGGCTTCGCGTCGGGGTCCCTGTCGGACGTCACGGTCGTGTGCTCGCGGCCATGGATTCACCTTCCGCGCCTTCCACGCCCACGACCGAAGCACTTCGGCCGGACGTGAAAAACGCCCGAGTTTTATGGGCCAGCCTCGGCAGGGTCAAGGCAGGTCGGGCCGCTCACACACGATCGACGCTGTAAACACCCGCGACCTTGCTCACCGCCCGGATGACCGTGCGGAGCTTGCCCAGATCGCCGATCGTGAACGTGAAGAGGTTGCAGGCGCGGCCGTCGTCGGTGCTGCGACAGTTGGCCTCGGCGATGTTCACGCCGTTCTGCGTGAAGGCCGTCGAGACGTTCGCCAGGATGCCGGGGCGGTCCGACGTCAGGACCTTGAGCGTCACGGGGCGGTTGATCTTCGTCGAGCCGTCCCACGAGACGTCGATGCGGCGCTCCGGATCCTGCTCGAGCGCACGCGGGCAGGTGCGCCGGTGCACCGTGACGCCGCGGCCCCGCGTGATCCATCCCGTGATCTCGTCGCCTGGCAGCGGGTTGCAGCACTTGCCGAAGCGGACGAGCACGTCGTCGAGCCCGCCGATGCGGATGCCTCCGTCGCCCTTGCCGCTGACCTTGCGGACCGCGCGCTCGACGAGCCCGGGCCGCAGCTCGTCGGGGGCCGGCTGCGCGCTCGGCACCACGATCTCCGCCACCTCGGTCGCGGTGAGCTTGCCGTAGCCGATGAGCGCGAAGAGCTCGTCGGACTGCCGGATCTTCAGCTTCTCCAGGATCTTGTCGATCCCGCCCGTCTTCTGCAGGCGCCCGAGCGAGACGTCGCGCTTGTGCAGCTCGCGCTCGAGCATGTCGCGTCCGAGCTCGAGGCTCCGGTCGCGCTCCTCCTGCCGCACATGGTTGCGGATCTTCGACTTCGCGCGGCTCGTGACGGCGATGTCGAGCCAGTCCTTGCTGGGCTCCTGGTTGGTGCTCGTCAGGATCTCGACCGTGTCGCCGTTGTGGAGCTGGTACTTCAGCGGAACGATCGAGCCGTTGACGCGTGCGCCGGAGCAGTGCGCGCCGACGTCGGAGTGGATCGCGTACGCGAAGTCGATGGGCGTCGCGCCGCGCGGGAACACGCGCACCTCGCCCTTCGGCGTGAAGACGTAGACCTCGTCCTGGAAGAGGTCGACCTTGACGCTCTCGATGAACTCCGTCGGGTCCTTCATGTCCCGATGGAAGTCGACCAGCTGTCGCAGCCAGTGGAAGCGCTCGGCGTCCTTGGCGTCGAGCCCGCCCGTCTGCTCCTTGTACTTCCAGTGCGCGGCGATGCCGTTCTCCGCGACCGAGTTCATCTCCTTGGTCCGGATCTGGACCTCGATGCGCTCGCGCTTCGGGCCGATGACCGTCGTGTGGAGCGACTGGTACATGTTGGGCTTCGGCAGCGCGACGTAGTCCTTGAAGCGCCCCGGGATGGGCGTCCATCGCGAGTGCACCACGCCGAGCACCGCGTAGCAGTCGGCCGTCGTCTCGACGATGATCCGGAACGCGATGACGTCGTAGACCTGCTCGTACTCGCACTGCGACTTCTGCATCTTGCGGAAGATCGAGTAGAGGTGCTTGGGCCTGCCGGCGATCTCGGCGCTGAAGCCGTGCTCGGCCATGATGCGCTCGAGCGTGCGCACCACGTCGGTGATGTACTTCTGCCGCTCCTTCTCGGACTTGTTGACCTTCTCCTTGAGCGCGAAGAACTGCTCGGGGTGCAGCCAACGGAGCGCGAGGTCCTCGAGCTCGGCCTTGATCCAGTTGATGCCGAGCCGGTTCGCGAGCGGCGCGTAGATCTCGAGCGTCTCCTGGGCGATGCGCTCGCGCGAGTCCTCCTTCATGTGCTGGAGGGTCCGCATGTTGTCGAGCCGGTCGGCGAGCTTGACGAGCAGCACGCGGATGTCGCGCGCCATCGCGAGCAGCATCTTGCGGAAGCTCTCGGCCTGGCGGTCTTCCTTGGACGCGAAGTTGATCTTGCCGAGCTTGGTGACGCCATCGACGAGGAACGCGACCTCGTCGCCGAACGCCTTGGCGATCTCTTCCTGGCTGACCGACGTGTCCTCGACCACGTCGTGCAGAAGCGCAGCGCAGATGCTCGCCGTGTCGAGCCGCAGCTCGGCGATGATCCCCGCGACCGACACAGGGTGCACGAAATAGGGCTCACCCGACTTGCGCGTCTGACCTTCGTGCATGCGCGCGGCGTAGACGTACGCGCGATTGATCAGATCGACGTCTGCATCGGGATGGTAGCTGCGTACCTTGTCGAGGATGTCGGTGAGCCGGACCTGCGCCACTGCTGACTCGCGAAAAAGCTAACACCCGGCTCCGACTGCAACAAGGAAGCGCACTTTTCGTGACGAGACCGTGTTGGGCCGCTCGGTCACCCGGGGGCGCAGGCATCACGGAGGGCACGAAGAGAACGACTCGGGCGCGCGCTCGCACAGGCACAAGGCCTCGGCGCGCGTCAGGCACGGCCCGAAGTCGGCGCTCGCGAAGTAGAGGCACGTCAGGTAGGGCGCGTCCGTGCACTCCGCTCCCGCGAAGCCACCGCACAGCTGGCGCGCTTGCGGCGTGCAGCGGCCGACCATGCACTCGAAGCCGGCGGGGCACGGTGTCGACTCGCAGAAGTCGCCGAGCCCGTCCGAGCCGCACGCCATCGGCGGCCCCGCGTCCACGCCGGGCCCAGCATCGGGTCGGTCGCCGCCCATGTCGTGCGCGGGCGTCGCGTCCGGAGTGGGCGGGCCAGCGTCGTCGCCGGGCCCGGTGTCGGCCGCGGGGCCCGAGTCGATCGCAGGTCCCGAGTCGATCGACGGGCCGGAGTCGCCGGGGCCGCCCATGTCGGTCGTGCCCATGTCCGCGCGGGGCCCGGTGTCGGGGCTCGCGGTGCCGTCGTCGTCCCCGCACGCGGCGAAGGCCGAGACGGCGGAGGTCGCAAGAACGATCCGGAGAAGCAGGAGTCGAGCGCGCATGCGGAACGATGACACGCCCGGGCAGAGCCAGCAGCGCGTCCGCCGGGTATGCTGCCCTCGATGTGGAGCGTCGGCTCGCTCGAGCGGTGCGACTTCTGCGGTCGCGAGGACACTGTGGGTGCACGGCACGACCACGGGAGCGTGTGCGTCGCGTGCGTCGCGCTCGCGTCGGACATCGTGATGTTCGCCGAGGAGCAGCTCGAGGAGGACGACGTGCCGCCTCCGCCGGCGCTCGCGTGCACGGTGTGCAACGCGACGGGTGTTCGCCACCTCGTCGTGAGCGACGTCGAGGTCGCGGGCGCGGTCGCACGACTGTGCGACGCGTGCATCACGGGATCCACGAACGCGATCGCCGCCGCGAAGACGCGCATCCTCGCGCCCGGGGTGGACGACGGCACGGTGCACGAGCTCGATCCTCCTTCGGGCGTCACGCGCATCCGGACGTGAGCGCGGATCACGGACGCGTCGGCGCGACCGCCTCGAGCGCCGCGGGATCACCTGCGGCCGGGCCGTGCCACACGCCGCCGCCGAACGTCGTGACGTAGACGAGTCGCGCGTCGGTCGGATCGGGCACGACACGGTGCCCCCATCGAAAGTCGTAGCCCACGATGCGTGACCATCGCGCGCCGCGATCGTCCGAGCGGTATGCGCCCCGATCGAAGCCGCTCGCGTACACCACGTCGGGACGACGGGGATCGATCGTGACGTCGTACACGTGCGGCACCGTCGGCAACGTCGCGCGCCACGACAGACCGCCGTCCTCCGAGAGGAACACGCCGCCGCCGACGTCGTCGCCGCGCTCCGCAGGCGGACGCTCGCGACCCCACGCGGCCAGATGGAGACGCCGTGGATCGCGCGGATCGACGGCGAGGCCCATCGGCCCGTTCGTGCCTGCGGGCATCGCGACGCGTCGCCACCGCGCGCCGCCGTCGGTGCTGCGATAGAGCGCGCCGTCGTCACCGTCGCCGATGCGGCCGCGGGTGCTGCGTCGCGCGAGCACGACGTAGAGCGTCCCGGCGGCGCCGCCTCGCACGGCACAGCCTCCCGCGAGGACGAGACGCCACACGAAGGGCTGGCGCTCGGTGATGCCGGCGCTGCGTCGTGTCCAGGTGCGGCCGCCGTCGTCCGAGCGGAAGACACCGTGCCCGAACGCCGTCGCATACAGTCGGCGCCGATCCGCCGGCGAGCACGGATCGACGAGCAGGTGCGTGATCGCGGCCTCGGGCAGACCGCCGGCCTCCACGGCCCAGCTCCGACCCGCGTCGCGTGAGACGGCGACGCCGCCTCGGTAGGTGTCGACGGGCGCCTCACGCCACATCTTCGGGCGCGGCAGGTCGTGCGTGCCCGAGAACGCGCCCCAGACCAGGCCGCGCACGTCGGGATCGAACGCGAGCGCGTAGGCGGTGTTGCGCCACGCGTCCGGCAGACCGGCCGTGGAGCGCGTCCACGAGCCGCCTCCGTCCTCGCTCCGTTGCAGGCCGATGTCGGTGTAGGCGACGAGGATGCGTTCCGGATCGAACGGATCGACGTGCACCTCGTAGCTCGTCGTCACGTCGAGCCCGCGGCTCGTCCACCGGTCTTCGCGCGCCCGCCCGACGGGGCGGCTGTTCGCCTGCGCCCACGTGCGACCGCCGTCGCGGGTGCGGTAGACGCGCGCCGGATCGGTGACGTAGACGAGCTCCGGATCGTCGGGCCCGACGGCGATGGCGTCGGGCGGGTCGATGCCCGCGTGCGGCTGCTCCATCGCGCCGCGTGTGCGGCGCCACCAGTGGGGCAGCGCGAACCAGTTCTCCTCGGCCTCGCGGTACGCGAGGCGCCACGTGCGTCCGGCGTCGTCGGTGCGGGCGAGCGCCTGCACGCGCCCTTCGCCGCCGTCGCCCGGCAGCAGGTTGCCGATGCCGACGTAGGCCGTGCGACCACGAGCGCTCGCCGCTGCGATCGGCCCGACCTGCGCGTCGCGGTGCGCGGGGCGCAGCCCGGTCGCGCCGAGCGGGTCGAGCGTTCGCCACGAGCGTCCTTGGTCGGCGGACACGAGGACGGCGCCGTTCGCGGGCGCGCCGCGGGCCCCTGCCGCGGTCGTCGCGTAGACGAACGCGCGGCCGTTCGCCAGGGCGATGGACGCGGATCCGATCGCGAAGGGGACGGCGCGCCGATGCCACACGCCGTCCACGCGCGCATGGACCGACGACTCGGTGACGACCAGCAGGTCGTCGATGGGAGCGCGAAGGACGGCGAGCGCGTGCACGCGCCGTGCGTCGAGCTCGTGGATCGAGCCCCACGTGAGCCCGCCGTCCGTCGTTCCCACGAGGCGCGTCGAGCGCTCCGCGTCGCGCGTGGGGCCGAGCGCGACGAACACGTGCGCACGGGCGCCTCGCACGGCCCGAGGCGCCACCGCGATGGCGTGCACCAGCGGCTCGACGGGCCAGCGCGCGTAGCTCGGGTCGTCGGTCGCGAACAGCTCCTCGGCGTGATCGCCGCGCAGGTGCTCGACCGAGCGCGCGGGATCGGGGAACACGCGGCGCCACGTGCGTCCGCGGTCCTCGCTCCGGAGCACCGCGCCCGTGCCCGCGTAGATCACGCGAGGGTCACCCGGGTCGAAGGCGAAGGCGGAGACGACTCCGCCGAGGTTGCGCATCTGCCACGACGCGCCGCCGTCGCGCGTCACGTAGGCGCCGCTCATGTCGCTCGCGGTCACGACCAGACGCCTGTCGTGCGGGCTGATCGTGGGCACGCGAAACGTGCCCCCCCCTCCGGGCCCGACGATTCGCCAGCCGCCGCGATGCCGCGCAGAGGGCGCACCCAGGTCGGGCGCGCCCACCACCCACGCGCCGAGCGCGAGCCCGCCGCTCACGGCCGAAGCCGCGGCGACGACGGCGCCGACGCGCAGCACGCGTGCGAGATTCCCCGGGCGGCGGTTCACGAGACCCGTTGTCGCACGACCCCGCGTCCGGGGGAGGCCGGTCAACGCCTCGCCCGGCGCTCGGTGGCCGGCAGGCGCGGCGGGATCGCGAGGAACGCTCGGATACCGCGCAGGCGCCGGCGCTCCTGGAGGCACACGACGTAGTCGATGTGCTCGATCACGGCGTCCGCGATCGGCAGCGCGACGATGCGTGCGTCGTGGCCTCGTTCGGACGCGATCACGACCGCGGCGCCGATGCCGGCGGCCACGCCCTCGAGGACGGCCTCGCGGCTGCCGAGCTCGAGCACCACGGGCGGCGACACTCGCGCCTCGGCGATCGCCCGCTCGAACGCGCGGCGCGTGGAGGAGCCCTGCTCTCGCACGATCATCGGCACCTCGGCGAGGTCGCGCAGCCGGACGCGCTTGCGGCCCGCGAGCGCGTGGGTCGTCGCGACGATGACGACCTGGACGCTGCGTGCGATGGGCGCCGCGAAGAGGCGAGGGTCGTCGTTGCGGTCGCTGAGGAACGCGACGTCGGTGCGACCGTCGAGCAGGTCGCGCAGGGTCTCCGCGGAGTTGCCGAGCGTCAGCGAGATCTGCATCGCCGGGTGCTCCACGCGGAAGCGCGCGAGCGCAGGCACCGCGCGAAACGGGGCGTCGGCGCCCACGCGCAGGTGCCCGCGCAGGCCGGCTCCGGCCGCTCCGAGCAGCTCGGCGGCCTCCACCTCGAGCGCGAACATCGGGCGTACGCGCTCGAGCAGCTCGGCGCCGAGGTCGGTCAGGGCCGCGCCTGCCCTGCGTCGCCTGAAGAGCTCGACGCCGTAGGTCGTCTCGAGCGCGCGGACCTGCATGCTGACCGCGGGCTGGGTGATCCCGAGCATGCGTGCGGCGTCGGTGAACCCGCGGCTCGTCGCGACGGCGTGGAAGGCGCGGAGCTGCGCAGTGGGGATGGGTGGTGTCGCGTGGGCGGCGACGTTGCGGCGCGCAGGTGGTGACATCAGCAGAGCTTATGCGAACATGCACGAGCTCTCATTGGATCGATGGCGAGCGCAGCCCCATGCTCCGCTCACGATGCAACCCACGCCGCTCGATCTGGTGATCTTCGACTGGGCAGGCACGACCGTCGATCACGGCTGCATGTCGCCCATCGCGCCGTTCCTCGCCGTGCTCGCGGCGCGTGGCGTGCGCGTCGAGCCGGCCGTCGCGCGCGGTCCGATGGGGACGCACAAGCGCACCCACCTCGAGCGGCTCTGCTCCCATCCGGAGGTGCTCGCGCCTTGGCGGGCGCGCTTCGGACGGGCCCCGGTCGCCGCCGACGTGGACGCGATGTTCGCGGAGCTCGAGCCGCGGATGATCGCGACGTTGCCGGCGTTCGCGACGCCCGTCGCGGGGTGCCTGGAGACGGTCGCCGCGCTCCGGGCGCGCGGCGTACGCATCGGGTCCACGACCGGGTACACGCGCCGGATGATGGACGTCCTCGGCCCAGCGGCCGCGGCGCTCGGCTACGCACCCGACCTGGTGATCACCGCCGACGAGGTCGCACGCGCGCGCCCGTTCCCGGACATGTGCCTGCGCAACGTGCTCGCGCTCGGGGCCTCGTCCGTCGACCGTTGCGTGAAGGTCGACGACACGGTCGCGGGGATCGAGGAGGGCCGGCGCGCCGGGATGTGGACGGTCGGCGTGGTGATGACGGGCAACGAGGTGGGATGCGACGCGGCGACGCTCGCGGCCACGAGCGCGTCCGAGCGGGCGCGCCTGCGTCGCGACGGTGCCGCGCGCCTGAAGGCGGCAGGCGCCCACGTGGTGATCGACGGCGTGGCGGATCTGCTGCCGGCGCTCGATGCGCTCGGCCGCCTCGGGTGTGGGACCGCGCGCGCCGCCTGAGCGGGACGAGCGACGGGCACGCACACGAGCGCGGCGTCAACCCCGCCTTCGTCGGGCGGCGCGCAGCCACACTGCGGCGCCGGCGAGCAGGAGCAGGACGAGCGCGCGAATCGGAGAACGTCTCTCGCCCGGGACGGAGCAGCCGCAACCGTCGTCGTCGTCGCCGCCGTCGTCGGTCGGGCCCGAGTCCATCCGGGTGCCGGAGTCGCGCGTCGTGCCCGCGTCGCGCTCGGTGCCCGCGTCGGCCGAGCCGGCGTCGGGGGTGCTGCCTGCGTCGATGGGCGGCCCGGCATCGTCGGCGGGTCCGGCGTCGTCGCCGGGTCCCGCGTCCTCGCCGCAGCCCGCGACGGGTGTACGCGAGCACGCGGCAGCGCTGCAGACGTCATCGGTGCAGGGGTCGCCGTCGTCACAATCGGCGTCGGTCGCGCAACAGCCCGCGGTCGCCGTGTTCGTGCACTCGCCCGTGGCCATCGTGCAAGCGTCGGCCGTGCACGGGTTGGCGTCGTCGCAGTCGTCGTCGGAGTCGCAGCACCCCGCGACCGGCGTCGTCGTGCAGCGGCTCGCGACGCACGCGTTCGTGGTGCACGAGCTGCCGTCGTCACAATCGGCGTCGGTTTCGCAACACCCGGTGAGCTCGACGGACTGGCAGCCGGTCGCCTCGACGCAGCCGTCCATGGTGCAGGCGTCGCCGTCGTCGCACGAGAGCGGCGTGCCCGTGCAGACACCGCCCATGCACGCGTCGGAGGTGGTGCATGCGCGCGCGTCCGAGCACGATGTGCCGTCGGCGGCGTTCGAGTACGCGCTGGTCGACGCGGCCGCGGTGCACAGCCGACAGCCGTTGGCGGGGTCCGGTGCCCCTTCGGCGACGCACGCCCCGCCGATCAGGCAGCCCGACGTGATCGGATGCTCGCATGCGCCGGTGGCGCCACATCGGTCGTCGGTGCACGCCAGGCCGTCGTCGGTGCACGCCCCGCCGACGTTGGTCGGCGTCCATGCGGTCCTGCTCGTCGCGGGCACACAGGCTCGACATGGGTTCGCGGGGTCGACCGTTCCCGAGGCGCGGCACGCCCCGTCGATGAAGCACGACGTGGCGGCCACGGTCCATTGCGTCTGCGACGTCGCAGGCTGGCACGACCGACAAGCGTTGGCGGGGTCGGTCGCGCCGGTGGAGCGGCACGCGCCGTCGATGAAGCAACACGCGGCTCCGCAGCAGA
This sequence comes from Deltaproteobacteria bacterium, assembly GCA_020854145.1. Lineage (GTDB taxonomy): Bacteria > Myxococcota_A > Polyangia > Polyangiales > JADZFZ01 > JADZFZ01. Next base: position 11,772 of record JADZFZ010000705.1, read on the forward strand.
TGGCTCGCCCTCGGTGGGGCAGCGCGAGGCAGACGAGCGTCGTGAGCGCCGACGTGACCAGGCCGAGGACGATGCCGCGCATCGGCGGAGTATGCCCCAGCTCGGCCTCCGCCTCGCGACGCGAGGTACGCTGCGTCGTTGGTCGGGCATCGGCACGCGACGCGAGGGGACGAAGAGGGCAGCGTGGCTCCGGCGCTCGTGCCCCGCGCTCTCGCGCCGTGCACGCGGCGCTCGGCCGCATGGCGAGGCCGTCCGGCGATTCTCTCGCGGGCTTGCGCGCTCCTGACGGCTTGGGCGTCCGCGGCCGGGTGCTCGGCCGCGTTGTCGTACCCCGAGGTCGCAGTCGAGCAGTGCGACGACGGCCACGACGACGATCTCGATGGCGACGTCGACTGCAACGACTCGGACTGTCTCGGCCGGTGCATCGAGGAGGGGCCGTTCCGCTGCGCCAACGGGCTCGACGACGACGGCGACGGCGCCGTCGACGCGCTCGATCCGCGGTGCTGGCCCTTCGCGCGCCTGGACGTCGAGCGCTGCGCCACGGTGGACGGTGGGGGATGGGTCGTGCCACCGGAGCCCGGCATCGGCTGGACGGGGCGTGGCGAGTACGCGATCGATCCCACCGGAACGTCCAGCTCGCGGGTCGTCGGCGGGATCGACGAGGGCGCGCGGCTGCGATCGGTGGAGTCCTTCCCCGGGGGCTGGGACGGTACGGTCATCGAGGCACGCGTCGTTCTGGCGGGCACCGTGCCCGGCTTCGTGATCCTCGCCGTGGGGCCTCTCGTCGTGCAGGTGGCGACGCTCGGTCCCCCGCGCGCGTCGTCCATCGCCACGGCCGACGGCGATCGGTCGGCGACCACGGACGGCGCCGAGATCGTGCCGGCCGGCTGGTCCACCGTGTCGATCGCGGTCGACCGGCCTACGGGCCAGTGGCGAGCGACGCTGTCGATCGTGCCGGACGCGACCGGGGAGCCGTCGCGCGCGAGCCTCGAGCTGCCGCCCGACTGGCCGGCGTTCGACGCGCTGTCGCTCGAAGCGCAGCTCTATCCGACGCTCGACGGAGGGCTGGCGGCGCTCGGCGAGGTGGCGGTGACGAGGGCCGACCACCATCCGTGCGGTCGTCGCGTGCCCGAGGTAGCCGACCACGTCCTCTACGCGATCGCGCGTGGACCGGGACGGAGCTGCGCGCTCGGGGAGGGTAGCGAGGGTGTGCTCGTCTCCGAGGACGAGCGCTCGTGGAGGCGCGCTGCGGGGATCGCCGGGGGCGTCGGTGGCACGGTCCCGATCTGGGACGACGCTGCAGCCGTGTTTCGCGGGCTGGCGCCCGTCCTCGCGGACGACGGGACGCTCGCGATGGCGGTGGGAACGAGTCTCGACTGCGAGCGCTGGGACGACACCGACGTCGCGTTCGCGACCGCCCAACCCGACGACGCTCCGCTGCCCGATCCGCCGGGCGACGAGGCGCCTGCGTTCGGCTACGGATACCTGCTGCGGCGTGCGACGCCGCAGGCTCCGTACGAGCACGAGATCTGGGTCACGACCACGCAGCGCGGAGACGATGGAGCCCAGGCCCGGGGCCTGATCCGTGCGACGTCGCTCGACGGTGCACCAGGCAGCTTCGTGGTCGATCGCTTCGTCTCGCTCGAGGAGACGTTGGGAGCACCGCGCCGAGATCCGCGCGTCGCAGAGGCTTGGGGTACGCGCGTGCGGATCACGGGCGTGGGCGCGGACCGCGTGTACCTCGTCGCATCGCCGCTGCCGCGATCCATCGCGATGTTCGTGGAGCAGGCTTCCGACCTCCTCGACGTGGGCGCGCCCATCCTCGCGCCTTCGGGCATCGCGGGCACGTTCGACGCCGACACGATCGTGTACGGCACGCTCGTGATGGACCCGTCGCCGCACGCGGGAGTCTGGAACGGCGAGCTCGTCTACGGCCGGCTGGAGGCGGGCACCGCCCGCCTCGCGGTGCGCGCGTCCACGGCGCGCTGAGTCACGTCCCGGTCAGGGCAAGCAGGTGACGATGCGCGCCGGGCTTGCGACACCGGCGCAGCTCCCCGCGCACGTGCAACCCCCGGCTGGCGGGGGCCCCGAGCAGTCGAGGCAGTCGAGGACGAGCGCGTAGCACGGTGACTCGGTCGCGCGGCAGCTCACCTCGATCGTACGGCTGCCGAGCGGCTCTCCGTCGGTCGGACGTGTGTCGCCGTCCATGTCGACGAAGGCGAACAGGACGAAATCGCAGTTCTCCTCGCTCCACATCTCGCCGCCTGCACAGAAGTCGAGCTCGAGGTCGATGGCGTCTCCCGGCGTCATCGTCACGTCGGGACGCACCTCGATGGTGTGAGGGACTCCGATCATGGAGCCGTCGCCGAGACGACGATGCAGGAGGCCCGTGACGAGCGTCCCCGAGGCCGGCGCCGCTCCGTCGGGCAGCTGCGCCGTGGCGCGGATCACCGCGCGGGAGCCGCACTCGGAGACCAGCTGCGCCGGCGCGCAGGTCGGCGCCGGACCGGCGTCGTCGTCCGTCGGCGGTCCGTCGTCGGTGGGGATGCGCGCATCGCGCGCCGTGGGGCCTCCGTCGGTCTCCGACGTCCCGCCGTCGAGCGCGGCGTCGGAACGTGCGTCCGCGTCGCCGCACCCGCGCCCCAGGCAGGCGGCGATCACGAGAGCGAGCGGCGCTCCGGCTCGTCGTGTCACGCTCCCACGCTACAGCAAGTGCCCCGCGCACGCGATCCTGGAGACGCGCGCGCCACCCGTGTAACGTGCGCCCATCGTGGTGCGGGCATCGTGGCTGCTCTTCGCGATGGCGATCGCAGGCTGTGGTGGCGGGGACGGCTCCGACGAGGGCGGGCGAGACGCCGCCACGGATGTGGGACGACGAGACGGCGATGCCGCCTCGGCGATCGACGCAGCCGCCGCGCCGAGCGACTCGAGCATGGACGGCTCGTCGGACGCGTCGGTGGCGGATGGCGCCGCCGAGCGCGATGCGACGCGGAGCGACGGAAGCTCGGACGGCCCTGCGGACGCGTCGGTGGCGGATGGCGCAGCCGACGTCGAGCCGCCTGGCGACGCCGCGACCGACGCCGCGACCGACGCCGCGACGGACTCCGGCGCGACCTGCGTGACCGACCGCATCCTGCTCGCACGCGCGGGCACGACGTCGGCGTGCTCGTTCGAGCTGCCGATGGGCGTCGATCGCGATCGCGTCAATCTCGTGCTCGAGCACCGCGTCGGCTTCGACGAGCCGCTCTGCTACGACGGCTTCGAGGGCTGCCGCGACGGCACCGAGTGGTTCTGGGTCGCGGACGGTGAGGTCGCGCTGTGCGACGCGACCTGCATCGCGCTCGAGGACACGTTCCCGACGGGCGCGCTCTACGCGGAGATCGGCTGCGAGACGCGGAGCTGCGTGCTCCGGGGGTGCTCGCCGGCGGGCGAGCTCTGCGATCCCGATCGCTCCTTCTGCTGCGTCGGCACCGAGTGTCGTGGCGGCCGCTGCGCGACTTGCACGCCTGCAGGCGTGAGCTGCGCCGGCGACTCCGAGTGTTGCGGCGGGATGTGCGTCGGAGGCACGTGCAGGGACGGCATCGGCGGTCAATGCATGAACGACGCGGGCTGCCTGGTGGGCAGCTGCGTCTCCTTCACGTGCCGCTGCCCGCCCTCGCACATCGACTGCGGAGGCGCGTGTGTCAGCCAGCTCGAGTCACCGAACTGCATGGGTTGCGGCAACGTCTGCCGCGACGACCAGGTGTGCACGTTCCTCGGGTGCGCCTGCGGCGGAGGCAGGCCCGACTCCTGCGAGCTCGGCGCGTACTGCACGGATGTCGACACCGACGAAGAGAACTGCGGCTTCTGCCATCGCACGTGCAGCGCCGATCGCACGTGCAGCGGCGGCGCGTGCGTGTGCCAGCCCGGGCTGACCGAGTGCGGCGGGAGCTGCGTCGATCTCGCCACGAGCGCGGCGCACTGCGGCGGATGTGGCAGCCCCTGCTCGGGGCCCTTCGCGTGCCAGGGCGGCGCGTGCCTCTGCGCGCCCGGCACCACGATGTGCGGCTCGAGCTGCTACGACCTGCAGACGAGCGCTCTGCACTGCGGCGCGTGCGACAACGCCTGTCGCGGCGGGCGCACCTGCGTCGCCGGCGACTGCGTGATGTGAGCCGTACCTCAGCTCGAGAGATCGAATCGGAAGCCGAAGCCGATCTCGACGAGCGGGCCCGTCACGTGGTCGCGCGAGTTGTGGTAGCCACCCCATCCCGCCGCGAGGTGCAGGAGCACGGGATCGAACGCGAGCTCGATCCCCCCGAGCGCGGAGCCCCACGTGGTGGTCGGGATGTTGGTGGCCGTGGCGACCTCGATCCGCGCGCGGGCGTAGAGCTGGATCTCCCGGCGGAAACGGTAGCCGGCACCGAAGCCGAGATAGCCGCCATAGGCGAACCGGTCGCTCCAGCTCAGGCCGTCGTCGAGGCCTTCGCAGCCGTTGACCAGGTCGCCGTCGTCGGTCGTGCAGCGTTCGCCGCCGACACCGCCCGAGAGACCGGCCTCGAGATCCACCGAGCCGCCGCGACCCCCGTGGGCGTCGAGCAGCGTGAGCCGTGCGCCGCCGCTCAGGAGCTGCCACGGCCCGACACCCGTCTCGCCGCCGCCTTCGAGCGTGACCTCGTCGGTCACCTGGAACGACGCCGCGACCGTTCCGCGCAGGTACCAGTTCGCAGAGACGGTGACCTCGGCCTCTCCGCGCTCGAGCCTGTCGGGCGCCACGTTGTGCGCCGCGCGCGGCGGCGGCGCGTAGGTCGGCATGCAGCCGGCGGTCGTGAGCGAGAGGGCGGCGAACGTCGCGAGCAGGATCGGCGACGCGGGGTGTGCTGTCGTCATGAAGACCTCCTTCGTGTGCCCGAGGGCCGGGGTCGAAGGAGGCCTGCGCAACGTGCGTGCCGGCCACTCGGCCAGCTTTTGTCCGAGGTCGCGCCATCGGCCTGTGAACCGGCATCACGGCGCGTGTTGCCAGCACGCGCCGCTGTTGCCTCGAAGCTACCGCGAAGCGCGTTTCGCTCCGTCGTCCGCGCGCGCGATCCCTACAGCCACTCGAGCGCCGCAACACGCGAGCCGAGCGCCGCGCGCGCCGCGCGCGCGATCCCTACAGCCACTCGAGCGCCGCAACACGCGAGCCGAGCGCCGCGCGCGCCGCGCGCGCGATCCCTACAGCCACTCGAGCGACAGGTGCAGGTGGTGGTGGTGGAACGGCCAGCCCGACCCGTACGCGAGGCTGTTGACGACCGCGTCGTGCTCGGCGGAAGTGATCGTGCCCGCGTCGCGCATGCGCGCGGCTTCGGCCTCGAGCAGCGGCCCGATCACGCGATCCACTCCGATGACGCGCACGCGCGGCGATCGCGTCAGCGCTGCGATGAAGTAGACGGTCCGCGGGAGGTCGACCGTGTGCGTGCTCGCGGCCGACGACGCGCAGAAGTAGTCCGCCGTCACGGAGCCCTCGGCGGCGTCGCAGATCACGCGCGCGTGGTTGTCGGGACCGGTCTGGTAGTACGCGATGTCGATGTTGCCGCCCTGATCGTGGGTGCTCTCGGGGTGGCGCGGGTCGTCCACGTCGTAGCCGGGCGTGATTGCGTCGCGCTGGCACATGTCGATGAGGCCGAGCGGGTGGGTGCCCGGGAACTCGAGCGCCACCTCGCGCATCGCGTGACGCACGAGCATCATCGTCTCGCGCCGCAGGTAGCGGTAGTTGGTCAGGCTGTCGAACACGTAGCCGTCGCCGTTGTACGGGTCGCTCGGGTCGGGATACGGGAACATCCACAACGTCTGCGCGTCGCGCGAGCCGCCGGTGCACTCGCTCGACGTGAAGCCGGCGCCGGTGCAGGTCGCGCCATCGACCCACTCGGTGGAGGTGGCGAGCACGGTGTACGCGCCGGTCGCGCTCGTGCGATCGCCCGTCACGCGCACGTAGTAGGTGAGCGGCGTGCTGCCCGCGTAGAAGCCGAAGCCTTCCTCGCGCGTCTCGTTCGCGCGCACCCAGCTCGGCATCGGGTCGTAGCCGTCGAAACGGCCGCCGAGCAACGAACCGTCCTCGCGGTACGCGTACGCGTCGATGTTGCCCGCGGTGAACGGGTCGGGCGTCGTGACGAGCACGTGCACGAGCGAGCCGACGGGAACGTCGATCCGGTACCAATCGCTGTCGCCGGCGCAGCGGCCGCCCGTCGCGGAGCGGCCGATCACGAGCGGCGTCGCCGTCGCGCGCGAGTCGTTGGGCTCGAAGGGATCCGCGTCGCACGCGGGAGGCTCGCTGCACGCGCCGTCGATGCAGAGGAGCGATCCGGCGCACGCACCGGTGGGGTTCGACGGGCTGCACTCGCCCGTGCCGGTGCTGCCACCTGGCGTCGCGCAGACGCCGTCGCCGCCGCACGCGAGCCCGCCGGGGCACGGGCGCGACGCGCTGCATCCGGGCCAGCACGTGCTGTCCGCGTCGCACACGTAGCCGCCGCGGCACGTCGCGTCCGTCTCGCACGTCGCGATGCAGACCGGCGTCATCTCGCTGCCGAGGATGAAGCAGGCGGAGCCGTCGGGGCAGGGCGTGGTGTCGCTGCAGCCGACCATCACGCAGTAGCCGTCGACGAAGCCGGTGTCGGTCCCGTCCGAAGCGGACGGGATGCACGTGCCGCCCGCACCGCAGTCCGCGTCGCTCGCGCACGGGGCACCGACCGCGCCGGGAGTCGTGGGGGGATCGACCGGGGGATCGACGGGTGGGTCGCCGGGGTCGCCGGGGTCGCCGGGCGGCGGGACGGGATCGCCCGGGTCGCCGGGATCGCCTGGCGGCGGGACGGGATCCCCGGGGTCGCCGGGGTCACCGGGCGGCGGGACCGGGTCGCCGGGGTTGCTCGGGGGCGTCGTAGGATCGCCCGGGGTCGGTGGCGGCGGTGCGCCAGGATCGGCAGGTGGTGGCGCCGTGGGAGGGGTCGAACCCGTTCCGGGCGGAGTCCCGTCGCTCGCAGCACACCCGCTCAGCGCGACCACGATGCACAGGACACACGAGGCAACCAACGTCTTCATCGCCTACCCCTCGCTCGCACGCCTTTTTTTCCGGATGGATCCGAACGGCAGGGACCATCGACACGGAGCTGCGGCGAGCCGGGCGAGGGACTACGCGCGATGTAGGCAAAGTCAAGCCGTCGTAGGCCGATTGGCTACCCGACCTGCCGGCCCGCGGGTGGGGGGCTGGAGTCCGTCAGCGGCTCGCACGGCAGATGGAGCGTGATGCTCGTGCCTTCGCCGTGGCGGCTCTCGATCGAGAGGTTGCCGCCGTGCGCGCGCACGATGCGCGACACGATCGCGAGACCGAGGCCGGTGCCCGTGGGGCGCGTCGTGAAGAACGGGTTGCCGGCCTTGCTGCGCACGAGCGTGTCCATGCCCTCGCCGGTGTCGCGGAAGCTGAGCGCGACGCCGGGCACGCGACCCTCGACGTCCAGAGAGCTCGACGAGACCACGAGCTCACCGGTCTCGTGCATCGCCTGGAACGCGTTCTCGACGAGGTTGGTGAACGCGCGCCGCAGAAGGTCTTCGTCGCCGACGACGACCTCCGGGCCGGTCAGCGCCATCTTCACCTCGACCTTGCTGCTGTGGGGGTTGGTCTCGCGCGCGAGCTCGACGGCGCGCCCGAGGCACGGTCGCAGAGGGACGCGTCGGTGCTGCACGGCGATCGGTCGCGCGTAGGACAACAGGTCGCCGACGAGGCGGTTGAGTCGCCCGCCCTCTTCCTCGAGGATGTCGAGGAGCGTCGCGCGGTCGGCGTCGGACAGTGGGGAGCGTCGAAGACCGGCCACGGCGTTGGCGATCACCGCGAGCGGGTTGCGGACCTCGTGCGCGATGACGGCGGCGAGCTCGCCGACGGCCGCGAGCTGCTCCTTGGAGACGAGCTCCTCTTGCGCGGCGCGAAGCTCCTTCACCGATCGGTCGAGCTCTGCAGTACGCGCCTCGAGCTCGCCGCCGATGCGGACGAACTCGCGCAGCAGCGACAAGCAGATCGTCATCAGCAGGACGAAGGCCGAGTGCTCGAACAGGAAGAGGGAGCCGAGCACGCCGGCGTTGAGGAGCACGTCGTGGACGGCGGCGACGCACAACGCCGTGAGCGCGATGGCGAGAGGTCGAACGTGGCGTTGCCCACCGCGCGACCCGATCCACGCGATGCTCGTCGCGTACAGCAGACCGAGGGCCGCCGCGCCGATGAAGACCCATCCGACGACGGTGGTGGCGGCCTCCGGCCCTCGGTCGAGCGTGACGAGCGTGACGAGCGCCCGCGACGTGTCGACGGGGCGCGAGGGGTCGAAGAAGAGGCCCGCCAGACAGGCGCACCACCCGACCGCCGCGATGGCGTAGGCCAGCTTCCGCGCTCCGTCGCCTGGGTGCTCGGTCGTGAGGTGCACGAAGTGCACGAGCATCGCCGCCGCCGGCAGGACGCCCAGCCACTCGATGCGTTGACCGATGGCCGCGACCGAGACCTCGTCCGCCGAGAGCACCACCGCACGCCCCGCCGCGTAGGTCCCGAGCGCGTAGCAGAGGAGCCCGAAGACGAGATGCGCCGGCTGCGATCGTCGCTTGAGATACAAGGCGACGAACAGAGTCCCGAGGATCGCGTAGAGGGGGAGCCACGCGACGGTGACGACTGCCATGCCGGACAAGCCCTCCGACTTACCCAGAGTCGGCCCGCGCGCGCAACCGCATTGGCTCGCCGTGCGGGCGCGTGCCCACCGGCACGTGTTGTTTGACCGGTCCGGGGCGTCCGTAGTCCAATTGCGGAGCGTCTCCCTCTCCGCCCTCGGGGAGAGGTCGGGGTGAGAGGAGACGAGCTGGGCTCGAGATTGGAGTGTCCGTGACGAACCGTTCCTTGTGGCTGTCGTTCGGCGCCGTCGTCGCGCTGACCTCGGGCTCGGCCGAGGCACAGGAGGTCCGGCTGTCGGACGACTCGGGCACGAGCTACGAGGTCGCCGGCGATCGCGTTCGATCCGTTCGTGCGCACCCCGAGGGTGCGTACATGGGCGTCGTTCCGGGCTCGCCCAACAGGCCGCCCCGCATGTGGCGCCGACGTCGGCTGGCGCGGGTGGTGACCTGGCCGGGCTTCCAGATGACCGACGCCGGCTCTCGGGTCTTCATCCAGCTGACGCAGCCGGTGGTGGTGCAGGAGCAGCAGGGTGTGCGCTCGCTGACGGTGACGCTGCGGGGCGCGCGCATCAGCGTGTTCAACAACCGCCGGCCGCTCGTCACGACGCACTTCAACACGCCCGTGCTCCGCGCGCGGCTGCAGCAGCGGCGCCGCGACGTGTTGCTCGTCATCGAGCTGCGCGACACCGTCACGCCCACGATCACGCAGGGAACGGGCGTGGACGGATACCACTTCCTGTTCATCGACTTTCCGCCCGGCACGTACGTCGCTCCTCCCGATCCTCGGGCGCGCCTCACCGACGACGTCGCGCGCGCACGCGGTGACATGCCGGACGACGGCACACGTGCAGGCGAAGAGGGGATGGTCGACGACGAGCAGATCCCCGCTCGGCGTCGCCGCTGACGGTCCGACGCGAAGCCGTTCGCTGAAGCCCGCTGGTCCCGGTCCCCTGGCGTTCGCGTTGGCGCTCGCGCTCGGGCCGATGGCCGCGCGCGCCGACGACCGAGCGACGACGATCGAGCTCGCCGCCGAGAGGGCCGACGTCACTCGCGACCACGTCGAGCTCTGCCGCGCCCGGCTCGTCGTGCGCGCGGCGTCGCTCGGGGCACGCTCGACTCGCAGATGGACGTTGGTTGCGGGTCGCGTGTCGTTCGCGCGCCGGACCGTGAGGGCGCGCGACGGCGTGACCCTCCTGCCGTGCGGAGCGAGGGGAGGGAGCGCGCTGCTGGCCGATCGCCTCGTGCTCCGGCAGGACCGAGCGACTCTGCGCCACGCGCGTCTGCGGCTCTTCGGGATCACGACGCCTGCGTTGCCGTGGGTCGAGCTCGGTCCTTCGACCGACGCCGGCGGCGTTCCCAACCTCGGGCTGCTGCCGCCCGAGCTCGGCGTGCGTGGGGACGTCGGCGCGTTCCTCGGTGTCGGGGCCCACGTTCCGCTCACGGGCCGCGTCGCGCTCGAGCCGCACGCGCGTGTCGGGAGCGCCGGCAGTGGCGGTGAAGCGCGCATCGTGGGACCCGACGTCGATGTGCGTGGCGAGATGGCCGTGCGTCATCGCGGGCGGGCGCGCGCGGTGATCGAGGGAGGTGCGACGGCGCGACGGCGGATCTTCGCGCTCGCCGCGGAGGCGGTCGTCGTCGAGGGGCCGCGCGCGTGGGCGTCACCGACGTCGAGCGTGCGCCTGTCGCGCGTCGACCGTGCGAGCGGCGCGGCGGTGGTGGCCACCGACCACGCGAGCGTCGGCTCGACGTTGGAGGCGTGGCGCGACGCGACTCGACGCGATGCGAGGTGGACGTCGGCGGCGCCGCGGGCTGCGATGGTCGCCGGCACGACGATGGGCCCGATGTCCGTCGAGACCGGGCTCGACGTGGACGCCACCGCGAGCGCCGCCGCGGTGCGACCGCACGCCGACGTCGGCCTCGGGGGTGCGGTCGGTCCGCTCCGTCTCGACGCGACCGGGAGGGCGGAGCTGCGCGACCTCGCGATGCTCGGGCGCTCGTCGTCGTCGCACGGAGAGTCGGCCGATCACGGCGTCATGGTGGGCGGCGCGGCGCGCATCGCGTTCCGTCGCACGTTCGCGGGGCGCTGGGTGCATCGCATCGAGCCCACGATCGGCTTGGCCGGTGTTCCGTCGATGCGGCAGGCGCGAGCCGTCGAACGGCGTGCGGTCGAGCCATTGCCCGGCGAGGCGGGGATGCTCGCGCTCGCGGGCGTCCACACGTCGCTCGCGCGTCACGGAGCACGCGTGGCCGAGCTCGAGATCGCGGGTCGCGTTCCCGTCGTGGAGCGACCCGAGCGACGCACGCTGCACCTGCGGGCGCGAACCCGCGTGCGCGAGCTGCTGATCGACGCCACCGCGGCATGGCTCGTCGAGGCGGGCAGATCCGCGGAGCCGGCGCTCGCGTCTGTCTCGGCCAGCAGCGCCGTCGGATCGCGATTCTCGGCGACCTTCGCGCTGCTCCACGCATCGAGCGACGTCGAGCACGTGAGCGTCGCGAGCCCGTTCGACGCGGTCGCTCAGGGCACGCTGTCGTCGATCACGCGACGTGCGACGTGGCTCGGTGGCTCGATCCGTACGCCCTGGCTTGGCCCCGTCTCG
>JADZFZ010000706.1 GCA_020854145.1 Deltaproteobacteria bacterium
CCGCGTTGACCCGTCGCGTCCGTGCGAAGCCCGAACACGGAGAAACGTCGCTGCGCGAGGTCGGCGGCCGCGACCGATCCCGTGGTCGGGATCCACGTCGTCAAGCCGGCGAGCGCGGTGGTGGGAGTGGCCGGCAGCGGCGCCGCAGTCCCCGTGTCCCAACCGGTCAGCGCGGGACAGAGCACCCCGAGCTGCGCGGTCTCCACGGCACCGCAACCTGCTTCGGCCCGCGCGCGCGCCAGGTGGCTCGCGATGAACGCCGGGTCGTACGCAGTCGCCGTCGCCGGCACGTTCGACGCAACCGTGGTCGTCGCTTGCACGGGTGTCGGAGCCGACGTGGACGACGAGCTCAAAGGGCAGCAGCAGCCCGCGAGCACCAGACAACCCGCCACCCACCACCCCTGCTGCAGTCGCATGGATCCTGCGTACCACGGCGGCAGCCTCGTCGTCATCGCCGCCAGACGAGCGCCGATCGTCATCGATACGCGACGAGCAGCACCACCGTCATCACGGATGTGCCGCCGAGCAGGATGCCCAGTCCGTGATCGATGCGGAGGGCGAGCTCGCTCTTGTCCTGCTTCGTGAGCCAGCCGGTGTAACAGGTGCCGAGCAACGCGAGGAAGACGCACACGAGCCCGGCCAGGTGAATCTTGTCGGACAGCGTCATGTAGGAGACCTCGGGCAAGTTGCCCGCGACCACCGCCTGGTTGGTCACGACTCCGAACGTGCCCGCGACACCGAGGCCCACGCGCGCCTCGATCTCGCCGGGCTCGATGAAGAACGCGAGGAACGCGATGAGCACCGAGATGAAGAGCGGCAGCAGCGTCTTGACGAAGGTCGGGATCGGCGCGTGCGACAGGCGCATCCGCACGTTGAAGCGCGAGTAGACGGTCGCGTCGTCCGGGTCGGCGCCGGGGTAACCCCAGTTGGTCTTGTACGTCGTGCGCGTGACCTCGTAGACGGGACGGTCCGCGACCCAACCAGAGACCACCGGTGCGGCGAGGTGCTTGATGCCGCCGCGGTCGACACGCCAGACGACACCTTCGATGTCGAGGTCCGAGTGCTCGAACGCGAGCATCAGCTCGTGCGACTCGAACGGGAACTCGTGGAAGTCGACGCGGACCTGCACCGTCGCGCGGCACCGCCAGTACGCGTACTTCTCGCCGTTCTCCTCGGCGCGGTACTCGTGCTCCTTCGCCTCCACCGCTCCGTTGACGAGCTCGAACGTCGAACCGTCGACGGCGCCGCGCCAACGCGTCCAGACGTAGTACGTGACCTCGGCGGTCCCGGCCTTGAGATCGAGCGAATCGACGTTCAGCAGGTACAGACCGATGTAGACCGGCGCCGGGGTGGTCGGCGTCTCGCCTCCACCTTCCTCTGCGGCCGCCGCACCCCCGTCACCGTCCTCGGCGGCCGCGTCGTCATCGCCTCCGTCGTCCGACTCGGCTCCGCCATCCGAGCCATCCGCCGCGGCCTCCTGACCCGCGTCGACGTCGCGACCCGCATCGGCGTCGGCACGCCCCTCCGAGGTCAAGCTCGTGACCGTCGACAGCAGAAGGAAGATCGCAACCCGCGGCGCCCACCGGGACATGCACGTCGACGTGTACCAGAACACGAGCCATCGCGAACGATCAGCTCCAGACGATCTTCTTCTTCGCCTCGTACCAGGACTCCCACTTGGGCTGGTACTTCTCCTCGAGCACGCTGCGGCGCAGCTTCAACGTCGGCGTCAGATCGCCGCTCTCGGGGCTCCAGCGGTCCTTGGTCACGACGAGGAAGTCCATGCGCTCGTAGTCGGGCAGCTGCGCGTTGACCGAGTCGAGCAGCTTCGTCAGCGAAGCCTCGAGCTCCGCGCGCGTCGCGGGGTCGTCGAGCTTCGGCACCAGGTGCTCCGCGACCTGCAGCACCGCGTGGGTCGCCGGCATCGCGTTGCCTGCGACGAGCGAGAGCTCGATGTGCCCATCGGCGTTGAGCATGTTCTCGATGGGCACCGGCGCGACGTACTTGCCCTTGCTCGTCTTGAACAGCTCCTTGACGCGACCCGTGATCTTCAGGCGCCCGTCGTCGTCGATCTCGCCGCGGTCGCCGGTCTTGAGGAACCCGTCGTCGGTCATGCACTCGCGCGAGAGCTCGGGCTCCTTGTGGTAGCCGATCATCTGGCCCGGGCTCTTGACGAGGATCTCGCCCTGCTCGCTCAGGCGGCACTCGACGCCCGGCTGCGTGTGGCCGATGTAGCCTGCGCGGCCGCGGCCCGGCATCGTCAGGTGCGAGTAGTTGAAGTTCTCGCTCATCCCGTATCCCTCGAGCAGCTCGAGCCCGAGGTCGCGGTACCACTGGATGAGCTCCGCCGGGATGGGCGCGGAGCCGCTGCCGGCGAAGCGCACCGACGCCAGGCCGAGGTTCGTGAGGATCTTCTTCTTGATGAACCCCGCCACGATCGGGATCTTCAGCAGCCGCTTGAGCTTCTTCTCCGGCATCTTCGAGAAGACGCCCATCTGGAACTTCAGCCACAGGCGCGGCACCGAGATGAAGAGCGTCGGCCGTGCCCGCTTGAGGTCCTCGACGAACGTGTCGAGCGCCTCCGCGAAGTACAGGTGCATGCCGACCCACAGCGAGACGCACTCGGAGACCCACCGATCCATCGCGTGCGCGAGCGGCAGGTAGGAGAGCGCGCGGTCGCTCGCCCGCACGTCGAGCAGCTCGACGATGCTCTGGGTCGGGACCGAGATCGTGCGGAAGCTGTGCACGACGCCCTTGGGACGACCGGTGCTGCCCGACGTGTAGATGACGAGCGCGTGGTCGTCGGGCGCGCGCCGCGGCGGGCCCTCGATGGGCTGTTGCTTCGCGATGACGTCGGACCACGCCTCGACCGTGCTGCCCGTGGGCTTCGTCAGCGGGCTCGGCGCGAGCGGGTACGACACGCACGGCAGGCCGTCGGGCACGCCTTTGCGGATCTCGTCCCACGTGTCGAGCTTGCCGACGAAGAGCAGCTTCGCCTCGCAGTGCTCGAGGATGTAACGGACCGTGTCGTGCGTCAGCGTCGGGTAGAGCGCGACCGACACGTGCCCCGCCATCCAGATGGCGAGGTCGGACAAGACGAAGTGCGCGCAGTTCTTGGTCGCGATGGCGATGTGCGAGCCCGCGGGCAGACCGAGGGAGCGCAGGTGGCTCGCCATTCGACGCGCCTCGTCGAGCGAGCGCGCGAACGTGTAGTCGTCGACGCGACCGCCGCCGGTCGGCTGCGTCATGTAGACGTCGTCGGGCCGCTTCTCGGCGTGCATCAGGAAGCGGTCGAGCACGGTGGTCTGTTCGGACGCCATGCCCCCATCGTTCCAGCCACCGGGCACAGGTCAAGGACGAGCTCGTCCGATGGCCGCTCGACCTGCTAACGACCGTGCACCGTGGCCGAACGACGACCGCCGCTGACCTTCGTGCTCGCGCTGGCCGACGACGGAGCCCTCGGCTTCGAAGGCCGGGTTCCCTGGGACATCCCCGAAGACCGACGTCACTTCGCGCGCGTCACGATGGGCCACGCCATCGTCATGGGGCGCCGCACCTGGGAGGAGGTCGGCGCGCCGCTTCCCGGTCGGCGCAACATCGTGGTCAGCCGCTCCGCGGGTCTCGTGCTCCCGGGTGCCGAGGTGGCGAGCGACGTGGAGCGCGCCATCGCCCTCGCGCGCACGACGGACCCCGACCCGCACGTCATCGGAGGCGCACGCATCTTCGACGCCGCGTTCGCGTACGTCACGCGGATCGAGCTGACGGAGGTGCACCGGCACGTGCGCGCCGACACCTACTGGCACCTCGACCGGACCGGGTTGCGCGAGACGGCCCGCGTGCGCGGAGAGGACCCGACGATCGACTTCGTCACGCTGGAAAGGGCGGAAGAGTGAAGGTTCGTGCGCGGTCGCACAGGGCCGATTCCCATCGGCCCCGAGTTGAGGCACAAGGCAGCTTCCACGGTGTTTTCGAGCTGACGTCAGTCATACGAACCGATCGACGACGAGAGAAGGAGGCGACCATGCCGGAGTTCACCCATCCCGTGACCGGAAGCTTTTGCTGGGTCGAGGCCAACCTCGAGGATCCCGAGAAGGGAAAGGGCTTCTACGGCGAGCTGTTCGGCTGGACCTCCACGGACATGCCGATGCCGATCGGCACCTATTCCATCCAGAGCATCGGCGGCAAACACGTGTGCGGGCTGATGAAGCTCCCCGATCAGGCCAAGCAGATGGGCGCGCCCCCGCACTGGCTCAACTACGTCGCCGTCGACGACGTCGCGGTCGCCACCGAGAAGGCGAAGAGCCTCGGCGGCAACGTGGTCGTACCGCCGATGCAGGTCGGGCCGGGGATCATGTCGCTCGTCGCGGACCCGACGGGCGGCGTGCTCGCGCTCTGGTCGGCGAAGGAGTCGATGGGGACGTTCCTCTGGGGCGAGGTCAACACGCTCTGCTGGACGGAGCTCGCGTCGACCGACGTCGAGAAGGCCAAGACCTTCTACACGCAGCTCTTCGGCTGGAAGCTCGAGAGCTTCCCGATGGGCGAGATTGCCTACAACGTCATCAAGAACGGCGATCAGATGATCGGCGGCATCATGTCGCAGCCGCCTGCGATGGCGGGCGCTCCGAGCACCTGGTCCGCGTACTTCGCGGTCGCCGACTGCGACGCGACGGCTGCGAAGGCGACGAAGATGGGCGCCACCGTCGTCGTGCCCCCGACCGACATCCCGAGCGTCGGTCGGTTCTCGGTGATCCGCGACCCGCAAGGCGCGTTCTTCTCCATCATCAAGAACGCCCCGCAGAGCTGACCGGACCCTCACGCCCCGAGCCTCTCCCCTCGCGGGGAGAGGGTGCCTGGTCCCGCCTGGGGCAGCGGCCCGTTGCGCTCGGGTCGCATGGTTTGATAGGCATGAGCCATGACGGACGCGAAGCGCGGCGGCGGGGACGGCGAGACGGTCAAGATGGGCGGGCGCGAGGGCGGACCGTCGCTCGCGCCGAGCTACCTGCGGGCGACGCTCAAGATCGCGGCGGGTGCGAGCGAAGGCAGCGTCTTCGAGCTCAAGCGCCTCGTCTCGATCATCGGACGAGGCGACAACGCCGCCGTGCGTCTGGACGACGAAGGCGTCTCGCGCGAGCACGCGGCCATCAGCTATCACGAGGCCGAGCGCGAGTTCCGCGTGACCGACATGCACAGTGCGAACGGCACGCTGCTCAACGGATCGCGGGTGAGCGAGTACGCGCTCCGCGACGGCGACAAGCTTCTCGTCGGCGAGACGCTCCTCGTCTTCAACGTCGAGCGCCTCGGAGACGGCTGACCGCGTCTCGTGACGGCCACGGCCGCTCGTGCTAGCGGCCCGGCATGCTCGGTCGCGCGCGCGGGTGGATCGCCATCGGCCTCCTCGTGCACGCGACCAGCGGCTGCGACTCCGCCGACGTCGGTGCGTGTCGCGACGACTGCGGGCCCGCGCCGGGCATGGACGCGACC
>JADZFZ010000707.1 GCA_020854145.1 Deltaproteobacteria bacterium
CGTGCGGACAAGGTCTGCCCGAGCTGCGGCGCGCCGCTGAAGATCAACATGGCAGGAGCGTGCGAGTTCTGCTCTGCTCGGGTCACGACGGGCGAGTTCGATTGGGTCCTGTCCCGCATCGAGCAGGACGAGACCTACAGGGGGTGAACGTGCGGAGCAGCGAGTTCAGGCTCCCTCTCGGCGACGGAGCTCGCCGGCTCCGACGAGGGTGGGGTGATGGCTCTCGAGCGCAGGCGCATCCGCTTGCGTGGATCGTGGTCCTCCACGCGTGCGTGCTGATCGCATGCGGCGCATCGTCGCGCTCGGGCGGTGAGACCGATTTCGCGCCGACCGATCACCGATCCGGAGCGTTGCGTTACGACGAGGCCTGTCAGGACGGCAGCATGCGTGCGTGCAACGAGCTCGGTGCGCGATACCTCTCGGGCGAAGGCGTGCCTCGTGACGCCGTTCGCGCGCGTGCGCTCTTCGAACGTGCGTGCGACGGTGGAGAGGTCGGTGCCTGCTTCAACCTCGGGCACCTCTTCCATCAGGGCGCGGATGGCGTGGCGATCGACCTGGTCCGGGCGGCCTCGTACTACGACCGCGCGTGCGACGGCAACGACATGGGCGCGTGCAGCAACCTGGGTGTCCTCTATCGGCAGGGCCACGGCGTCGAGCGCGACGCCGGCCGCGCCGCGCAGCTCTATCAGCGCGCGTGCGACGGCGGCCTGATGGACGCGTGCAACAACCTCGGGATCCTCTACGGTCGAGGCGAAGGCGTGACGCGCAACGACACGACCGCCGCGACGCTCTTTCGCCGCGCGTGCGACGGCAACGACCCTGCGGGTTGCCTCAACCTCGGGATCCTCCATCAGGGCGGTATCGGCGTCGGGCGAGACCTGAGGCGTGCGGCGCAGCTCTACCAGCGTGCGTGTGCGAG
Organism: Deltaproteobacteria bacterium; assembly: GCA_020854145.1. Lineage (GTDB taxonomy): Bacteria > Myxococcota_A > Polyangia > Polyangiales > JADZFZ01 > JADZFZ01. The sequence goes on from JADZFZ010000707.1 coordinate 920, forward strand.
CCAGATCGAGGATGCGTGCCGGCGCGCGCGCGCGCTCGAGCGGTGATCAGCCGCGTCGCCAGCCGGCGCTCTCGACGTCTTGCCGCGCCTCTTGGCGCATCTGGACGCGCACGAGGTCGCCGTAGGCCGTAGGCATCTTCGGGAGTGCGAGCAACACGCGTGCGGCCGTCTCCGCATCCTCCGCGGCGCGGTGCGCGGTGGTCGCGGGGATGTCCAAGAACTCGGCCACCTTGCCGAGCCCTCGTGCCTTGCCGAGCTCGCCGGCGGGCATGTAGTCGATGCTGATGAGGTGACGGACCCACACGAGCGGATCGACCCAGACGAGCCGCTCGCGCAACATCGGAGGGCGCTCGTCCTCCGGGCCCGCCATGCGCTCCACGCGCCGCATCGCGGCGTGCAGGAAGCCGCGGTCGAACCGGGCGTTGTAGGCGGCGGGGAGCCGGCTGCCGACCATCTCGAGGATCTCGTCGGCGACGTGCTCGAAGAGCGGCGCGCTCGCGAGGTCGTCGTCCGTGATGCCGTGGATGGCGCGCGAGCTCTCGGGCACGGGGATGCCCGGCTGGACCAGCCACGAGCGGCTCTCGGTGACGACACCTCCCGAGATGATGGCGACGCCGACCTCGAGGATCCGATCGCGCTCCGGATCGAGCCCCGTCGTCTCGACGTCGAGCATCGCGATGGGGAGGTCGCGCCACGGGGTGGTCGCGGGCAGCTCCGCCGCGAGGGAGCCGCTCGGCAACGCGCTCGCGCCGAGACCGGCGATGCCTGCGTAGTGCCGGCCCGTCGGAAAGCAGCCGCATCCGTCGTCGAGCGAGGTCTTCATCGCGCGCAACCGTCGTCAGGCGAGCTTCACGCCTGCGAGGCGCGACGCGGGCCGTAGGCGATCTTCTCGAGCTTCTCGAGGTCGACGATGTCGATGGCGTCGGGGGTGACCTGCACCGTCGACTGGCGCTCGAGGAACGCGAGGCCGCGGGAGATCTCCTCGCGCACGGTGCCGAGCCGACCCGCCACCGTCTCGGTCGTCAGGTCGCGTACGAGCGTCACCGGCTGGCCGGGCTTCGCGCCGCGCGCGGCGGCGAGCGCACAGAGGAACGACGCGAGACGCGCCGGGACCGTGCGAAGCGACAGATCGCTCACGAGCGCGAGCGTGCGGTCTTCGCGGTGCGCGCGCAGGTCGAGGAGCGCACGAAGGAGCACGGGCTTCTGGTCGCCCGTGCGCTGGATGGTCGCGTTGTCCAGCAAGAGCGCCGAGCTGTTGCGCATCGCGATCGCGCTCGCGGGGTACTTGCCGCCGTCGAACCGCACGCCCTCGCTGATGGGCCGACCCGGTCGGGCGAGATAGATGATCTGCTCGCGGCCGTCCTTGCCCTGCTTGGTGACCTTGATCTCGCCGGTGCGAACGACGAACAGCCCCTCCGCCGGTGCGCCCTCCGCGAAGAGCGGCGCTCCTCGGGCGGCTTTGCGAACTTCACAGCCATCGGCGAGGGACCGCAGCTCGGCGAGCGGCAGACTGTTCAGCCCCCTGACCTCGCGGAGGATCTCGACTGCGGGTCGCGGCGTGATGCCCATGTCGCCGCGCACCCTATCACGGTGCTCGGCCCACGCGTGAGAACTTCGCAGCCGCGTTCCCGCGGCAGCCGCGCTACTTCTCGTCGTCCTCGGCGTCGTCCGTGCGCGGCGGCGGTGGCGTCTCGTGACGGTGGGGCGGCGCGGCGAGATCGAGCAGCCGCTGCGACAGCGTGCGGACGTGACCGGCCATCTCGCGCACGACGGGCTCCGCCTCGCGGCCGAGCCTCTTGACGACCTTGCCTGCGTCCTGGACGACGGGATCCTTCGCGATCTCCTTCGTCTCGCGCGACACGTCCTTCGCCATGCGACCGAAGAGGAACCCCGCCGCGTTCTTGAAGTGATCGAGCGCCTCGATGAGCTCGTCCTTCGCGGACTCGTACGACTCGGGGCGCTCCGAGCCGCGCTCGGTGTCGGGCTCCTCGTCGGGCGATCCGGGACGGCGCGACGCGCGCTCGCGCTCCACGTCTGCGCCGGGGTCGGTCTCGCGGTCCTGGCGTTCCTGGCTGTCGGTCGGGCTCTTGGGCGAGGGCGACTCGTCGTTCGTGTCGTCGGGCATGGGACGGAGCTACTTGCGGACGGCGCGGTGGTCAACACGACCGAGCGGCTCCGTTCGGTTCGCCGGCGCCACGGTCGTCACCGGCACGTGACCGCGCGAATCCGCCCGTAGTTGTTGTCCTCCAGGCACTCGGCGATGTGACCCGAAGACGCGTCCGGGTCGTCGTAGAGCACCCAGATGTCGGCCCCGTCGCGGTAGCTGCCGGGCTCGAGCCGGAAGGTCACGGTCTCGTTGCCGCCGAGCGGCTCGAGCACGGTGGTCGTCGTGGCTTCGCCCAGGCGTCGCCCGCCCGCGAACGGGTCGCCCTCGTAGAAGGCGACGACGACGCCGGCGCCCGCGCGCTCGAGGCCCCAGTTCCAGACCACGATCTCGAGGATGGCGCTGCCGTCGGGCGCACACGTGAACGACCCACGCGGTCCCCACAGGTCCGGCACCGCGAGCACGTCGCCGCCTTCGCGCATGTTCTGCCGGTACGCGTTCAGGACGGTCCACGACTGCTGGATCGGAGTGGGCACGGTGCCGCGCTCCGTGATGTGCGAGATGGCGTAGGAGTGCTGGTTCCACACGCGCCGCGCGCCGACCCATCGGCCTTCGGAGTCTCCCCAGATCTCGACACCCTCGTCGGTCAGCCGCTCGCGCGCGAGAAAGCCCGCTTCGCTGTTGGCCGGGAAGACGATCTCCGCATCGCCGTCGTTGTCCACGTCGGCGATGACCGGGTTCTCCGTCCGCGTGCGCGACGAGTTGCGCGCCTCGAACAGCGCGCTGCCGTCGCGTCCGTCGTAGATGCGGAACCAGTACTGGTCGTTGTAGACGACCTCCGCGGCGCCATCGCCGTTGAAGTCGAAGACGCTCGATCCCGTGGCGCTCGACGAGTCGTCGTCGGTGTCGACCATCCAGCGCACGCCCTCGCCGACGCACCCGCTGGGCAGCGGGGTGCCGGTGCAGTCCTGGTCGAGCACCGAGTAGTTGTCGCTGTTCGCAACGCCGATCTCGGGACGGCCGTCGCCGTCGAAGTCCGCGATCGTCGGCGCGCCTCCGCGCGGGTCGGCTCCCGCGCCCGGGACGCGTACGCGCCAGAGCTCCTCGCCGGTCCGCCCGTCGAGGATGCGCGCGTAGGTGCTCGCGACGTGCACGACCTCCGGCCCCGCGGGCGGTCGGAGGTCCGCGACCGCGCAGAAGCCGTCGACCGCGTCCGCCTGCCAGTAGATGGAGCCGTCCGCGCGATACGCCGTGGGCCCAGCGATGAGCTCCTGCACGCCGTCGCCGTCGAGGTCGGCCGCGCACGGGATCGGACCGAGCACGCCGTTCTGCCCCTTGGCGCCTTCGCCCGTCCACCGACGTTCGCCCGTGCGACCGTCGAGCAACGTCCGCCCGACGAACACCTCGGGAGCGCCGTCTCCCTCGACGTCGGTGATCAGCGGCGCGCCGGAGATGCTGCGCTGCCACATGCGCCCGCGCTCCTCGACGCTGGGATGCACCGTGCGCCAGAGGATGGTGCCGTCGCGCCGATAGGCGACGGTGCCCGAGTACGACCCGATGCCGACGATCTCCGGGATCCCGTCGCCGTCGAGGTCCGCCGCGGCGAGCGTCGAGGTGGCCTCGACGATGGGCGCGTCGCTGCTGCCGTCCGGCGGGATCGACTCCGTCACTCCCGTGCGCGGGTCCCAGATGCGGATGATGCCGGTGTCGTCGTCGTGCCCGCGCAGCGGCGGATACGACACGAAGACGATCTCCGGCTCGACCACGGCTGCCGCGACGCCGTCCATGTCGATGACGAGCGGCGTGTCGCAGACGTGCCCGTAGGTCGGGAAGGGCAGCCCCTCGGCCGACCACCGCGCTTCGAGCCGCGGGTTGTTGAACGGCGCGATCGTGGGCTCGGTTCGGCAGCGCGCGGGCTCCGGGGGCTCGGCATCCGGCCGATCGAACTCGCCCGCGTCGCGTCCCGCCTCGGGCCCCGTGTCGCGTCCCGTGTCCGGCGCTCCCGCGTCGCGCGGCCCGGCCTCGCGCGGCCCCGCATCGCTCCGCCCGGTCGCGTCCGCCGCGTCCTCGGTCTCGCCATCCTCCGGAGCCGCATCGCGCGGCCGCGGCGTCGCCTCGCCATCTCGCAGCAACAGCTCGAAGCAACCCGAGAGCAGCAACACGCTCGCGAGGCACACCCCGACCCGCGCCCCGACCGTCCATCTACGACCCGACATCGCGCGCGATATGGGCAACAACAACATCCGTGCCGCGCAACCCGACTGCGTGCTTCCTCGCATCCCCCGCGCAACCACGCCCCCCAACGTCACCTTCCTAACGGGGGACAGGATCGACCCAATCAACCCCGCGAGATCGCAAGCCTTCCAGACGAGCACTTCCATTCCGTCCCGCACGCGGCGGCCGATCCGCCGATCTCGCCCTTCGCGACGGGCTCCTCGGAGGTCCCGAGCTCACCGCGCCGCGACGGGATTGCGGATGGACCCGATGCCGCTCACCGACACCTCGACCACGTCACCAGCGCGCAGAGGGCCCACACCCTCCGGCGTCCCCGTCAGCACCACGTCGCCCGGCTCGAGCGTCATGATCCGCGAGATGTACGCGACGAGATCCGCCACCGGAAACGCCATGTCGCGCACGAAGCCGTGCTGTCGCAGCTCGCCGTTGACGACGGCGCGGACCTCGGTCTGCTCGAGCGCCAGCTCGGTCTCGATCCACGGGCCGAGGGGGCAGAACGAGTCGAACCCCTTCGCGCGCGCCCACTGGCCGTCGCGCTTCTGCAGGTCGCGCGCGGTCACGTCGTTGGCCGCCGCGTAACCGAAGACGGCCGCCAGCGCGTCGTCGGGACGACCGTCGCAGAGCTTCGCGCCCATCACGACGGCGAGCTCCGACTCGTGCTCCACGCGCTCGGACGCCGAAGGCAGCCGAATCGGCTCGCCCGACGACGCGAGCGCGCTCGGCGGCTTGAAGAAGAGCAGCGGCTCTCTGGGCATCTCGTTGCCGAGCTCCGCTGCGTGCGCTCGGTAGTTGCGGCCCACGCACACGATCTTGGTGGGCTCCACCGGAACCATCGCCTCGGCGGCAACGAAAGGGACCGTGCGATCGAGCTCCACGCCGCCGGCCCAGGGCGCCGCCGACCACAGGCGAACCGTCGTATCGGTGCTCAAGCGACCGAACCACCTGCCGTCTTGCCGCTGCACGCGTACGAATCGCATCGCGCGACCTTAGGGGGCGCGAATCTGCAAGTCGATCGCTCCGACGAGGCTCCCCGCCCAACGGGGGTGGAGACCATCGAGCTTGCAGTGCCGTTCGTTCGCGGGCCCTTGGCCCGAGAAGCGGATCGTCCGCGCGCCTTGCCAGCGCCATCCGCTCGCGGGCACCCTCTCCGTCATGCGTGACCGCAGCCGTCTGCTGGGATGCTTGCTCCTCTTGGCGTTCGCGGCGAGCCCAGCGTGTGGCGACGACGACGGCGTCATCACGGACACCGGACCGCGCGACGCGGGCGACTCCGGCGCCGCCGACACGCGTCCGCCGCCTCCGCCGC
>JADZFZ010000708.1 GCA_020854145.1 Deltaproteobacteria bacterium
GCGTCGTCGCACATCTCGGCCGCGACCCGCCGTACCGCGGGCGGGTCCTGCAGCAGCGACAGGGTGAAGGCGAAGCGTGCGAGCGCCGCCTCGAGCCCCATGCCGGCGGAGAACGGCAGATCGCGGGGCACCGCGTGGCCCAGCGATGCAGCGAGCTCCTGGAGCGTCGAGGGCCGAATGGACCCGTCCAGGTGCCGGTGCAGATCCGCCAGACCGATCATCCGCTCCGCCTACCGTGGGCCGATCGGGAGCGCAGCGGCACACCGGCGCGCTCGCGCTCGCGCTGCGCCTCCACGTGTCGACGGTCAGCGTCCCGCGAGGATGATCCGCTCGAAGGCGTCGCAACACGCGCGCGCGATCACCTCGGCGCGCTCGCTCGCGGCGCGGCCGTACGCGGGATCTTCGCAGTAGAGCACACCGACCACACGTCCGCGCACGACGACGGGCTGCAGGATGATCTCCTCGGGCCTCCCGGCGACTGCGGTGAGGAAGATGGCGTCCGCCGTCGTGACGCCCGGCGGGCCTCGATAGACGGCCCCGGCCTCGACGATGTCGCGGAAGATCGACGGGCTCGACACGGGGATCCACAGGTTGCGCAGCGCGTCGGTCGAGATGAGCGGCCCGCGGCCGTCCCATCCCTGCAACACCTCGCGCTTGACCACCAGGAAGATCGAGCGTCGCGCCGTCGTCATCAGCGCGTCGAGCGCCGCGGCGACGACGGCGTCGCGGTCGCGCGCGGTGCGCATGATCGCGAGCAGCGAGCCGAGGTCGCTCGTCGCGCCGGCTCGCGCGATGTCGGGATCGGTGCGCCGGAGCTCGTCCCGTCCCGACGGCACCGAGGGTCGGGCGAGCTGATCGCGCGCCGGGAACGGACCGGCGGGGGGCAGCACCCAATGCTCTCCGCTCGCGCCCATCCGCTTGCGCGACGCGGGCACGGACGAGGACGGGGAGACGCTCGGCGCCCGCGCCGATGGCTTCGAGGATGGCGGAGGTTCGCGGCGTTCCGGGGAAGGTGGCGAGACGATGGCCGTCGGGTCGGGGGATCCACGTCGTTCGCGATCCGCAGCGCGCTCGCCCGGCGGGGCACGCGGAGCCTCGACCGTTGCCGCGAGCGGATTGGCGGGACCCGTCGGCCCAGCCGGAGGCGCGGCGACCGCCGCGGGTGCGGTATCCGGTCGAGCGCGCGTCGGCGCCGGTGCGCGTGGCGTCGGCGGCGAAGGTGGAGTGCTGTCGCTCGGGTTGCCGATCAGCGTGCTGCGCAGCGCGCGCGGGGTCGCTTGCGGCACCGCCGTGGGCGCGCCGAGGGTCGCGCCGCTCGTTCGTATGGTCTGCGCGAACGGTCGTGCCGGCGGGACCGCGGGACGCGACAGATCGGGACCGCTCGACGATCGCTCGACGCGCGGAGGCACCGACGCGGGTGGGAGCGTCGCGGCCTCGCGCGAGACGACCGGCGGCGACGGGAACGTCGCAGCCTCGCGCGACACCGAAGTGCGCGACGGACGCGAGAGCTCGATCGGGGCCTCGTCCATGTCGGGCGGCGGCGTCTTCCGATGGGTCAGCGCGATGGGCACCTCGCCGTCGTCCTCGTCGGAGAGCAACCCCGGGACGGCCGACCGGCGCTCGGTCGGGTGCACGAGCGGGATGGGGCGCGTCGCGACCTTGAGCCCGCCCAGGCCTTCGGCGGGACGGTCCGGCTCGACGAGGCTCCTCGGAAGCGCGGGCGCGTCGGGGATGCGCCTCTGCACGAGCTCCACGACGACCGGCGCGTGCGGCGGCTCGCTCGGCGCGCGGACGATGTGCCCGCGCTCGACGACCGGCTCCTCCGCGGCGGACGGCTCGCCCACGCGACGCGGCGCCGGCAGCGGAGCGACTGCGGGCCCGGCCGGCGCGAACGCGTGCTCGATCGCCGCCCGCAGGTCCGAGGCGCGGACCACGTGCGGCCGGACCGGTCTCGCGAGCGCGCGGCCCACCTCCGCGAGCGCGTGCATGTCCGACGGGTCCACCATCGCGACCACCACCGCGTCGCCCAGGTCGCCGTAGGGCAGGGCCCCCAGCGCCTCGCACATCTCGCGGGGCACCTTCGGGGCGTTCATCCCGCGCCCCACGAGCATGTCGCGCGGCACGAGGGGCCCATAACCCTCGGCCAGGAAGAAGCCGACGAGCGCGTCCTCGTCCACCTCGTCGGCAGCGAGCAGGACGTCGACGAACGAGCGGCTCGACCGATCGAGCACTGCGAGCAGCCGCTCCAGGCTCTCGCGCGTCAGCAGCCCCGCGTGCTGCAGGCGGGTCCCCAGGTCGACGCCCATGAGAGGTCGCGAACCTACCACGTGAACGGGATCATCGAGACACGCGAAAGAGCGCCACGGCTCCGCCGGTCGTCGCCGCCGCGAACGCCACGAGGACGGCGACGTCCACGGCCACGCTGTGCACCGATCGGCCGAGCGTCACGCCCCGCATCGCGTCCACCGCGTACGTGATCGGGTTCGCGGTCACGAGCGGCGCCAGGTACGGAGGGACGTCGCGCAGCGGGTACATCGAGCCGCTCAGGAAGAACAGCGGAAGCACCACGAAGTTCGCGAGCGCGCCGAAGCCTTCGAACGTCCTCATCCGGCTCGCGATGCACAGGCCCAGCGCCACCACCGCCACCGACGTCAGCGTCATGAGCCCGAGCAGCGGCGCGATCGCCGCCAGCGGCAGATCGATCGACGCGACCGGCGCGAAGGCCAGCACGATGGCGCCCTGCAGCACCGTCACCAACGTCCCGCTCGCGATCTTGCCCGCGACGATGCTCCAGCGCGGGATCGGTGCGACGGCGAGCTCCTTCATGAACCCGAACTCGCGATCCCAGATCACCGTCACGCTGGTGAAGAGCCCACCGAAGAGCAGGCTCATCGCCACCACGCCCGGCAGCAGGAACTCGCCGTAGCCCACTCCGAGCTCCGTCGTGAACGCCCGGTGCATCCCCGCGCCCAGGAACACGAGCCACAGCAACGGGCGCGCCGCGGCGCCGAGCACTTGGCTCCGATCCCGCACGAATCGGAGCAGATCCCGCATGCACAGCGCCCAGACGACGGCGAGGACGGACGTCAACGTGCGCCTCGGCGACGCGCCTCGTCTCGTTGCGTGTCGCGCGCGCTCGCACCCTCCTCGCGCACCGCGCTTCCGGTCAGTCGCACGAAGACGTCCTCGAGGGTCGGACCCGGTGGGGGAGGGCGCGGCGACTCGTTCGCGGGCACCAGCGCGCGCAGCTCGTCCACGGTCCCCTCGGCGACGATGCGCCCGCCGTCGATGATCGCGATGCGATCGGCGCGCTCCGCCTCGTGCAGGTAGTGCGTCGTGAGGAACAACGTGGTGCCGTCCGCGCGAAGCGCGTCGAGCTTGTCCCAGATGAGGCGCCGCGTCTGTGGGTCGAGCCCGGTCGTCGGCTCGTCGAGGAAGAGCAGCCGGGGTCGATGGATGAGCGCGCGCGCGATCTCGAGGCGACGCTTCATGCCGCCCGAGTACGTGCGCACCTGGCGCCCGATCGCTTCTCCGAGGGCCGCGAGCGCGAGCGCTTCGTCGATGCGCGCACGTCGGTCCGCGCGAGGCACGCCGTAGACGAGCGCGTGCAGCTCGAGGTTCTCGCGTCCCGTGAGCCGGTCGTCGAGCGATGGATCCTGGAAGATGACGCCGATGTGCCCCCGTACCACGTCGGCCTCGCGCACGACGTCGTGCCCATGGACGCGGACGTTCCCGCGCGTCGGGGGGCGCAACGTGCAGAGCACCGACAACGTCGAGCTCTTGCCGGCGCCGTTGGGGCCGAGGAACCCGAACAACGTGCCCGGCTCCACGCGGAACGACACGCCGCGCACCGCGTGCACGTCGCCGAACGAGACCTCGAGCCCCTCGACCTCGATCGCCGCGGCCATCAGGCGGGAGGGGGTGACGACTCGGCGCTCGCCCGCACGCGCTCGCCCGCGGCCTCCATCTGCTCGAGGAACGCCTCCTCCAGCGTCTTCTTCAGCGGCGCGAGGTGGCGGATCTGCGCCTTGCTCGCCACGGCGACCTTCAGGATCAGCTCGGTCCCCGCGCCGTCTGGCAGGCGCACGTGCAACGACGGCCCATCCTCGGTCACGACGCACCGCTCGAGCTCGAGGTTCTTGCGCACCTCGGTGGACGAGCCCTTCACGCGGAGCTCGTACACGCCCGCGCTCGTGCTGACGAGCGGCGCGATCTCGCCCGAGTAGAGCACCTGGCCTTCGCGCATCACGATGAGCTGATCGCACACCCGCTCGACGTCCGAGAGGATGTGCGTCGAGAGGATCACGTGAGCGCCCGTGCGCTGCGGGATGTCGCGCACGAGCGACAGCATCTCCTCCCGACCGGACGGGTCGAGCCCGCTCGTCGGCTCGTCGAGCAGAAGAAGCTTCGGATCGCCGACGAGCGCCTGCGCGAGCTTCGCGCGCTGCCGCATGCCCGTCGAGTATTGCCCGAGCTTCCGATAACGCGCCTCGCCGAGCCCCACGTAGTGGAGGACCTGGTGGGCTCTGCCGCGCGCCTCCGACGTGGGCAGACCGCAGAGCTCGCCCGCGTAACCCACGAAGTCGAGCGCGGTCAGCTCGGGGATCACGGCGTCACCCTCGGGCATGTACCCGATGCGCGCCCGCACGCCGTGCGGGTCGTGCGCCACGTCGCGCCCGAGCACCACGACGCTGCCCGCGTCCGAAGGCAAGAGGCCGAGCAGCACCTTCATGAACGTGCTCTTCCCTGCGCCGTTCGGTCCGAGGAGACCGATGGAGCCACCCTCGAGGCTCAGCGTGATCCCGCGCAGCGCGCGGAGCTCGCCGAACCGTTTCTCCACGTTCGTCAGCTCGATCAGCAAGGCGGCGCCGAACATAGACCGATTCGCCCGATCGGGCACGCGGCCGCATCCGAGCTCGCGGCTTCGCGTGCGTTCCACGCAGCCCAGCGCTCGGGCTCGCGCCCCGCGGCGCGCGGCCCTCGCTGGGAGGTTGCGTGTGGCCTCGTGCGTCGGGGACACTGCGAACGTGCGCTACTGCTCGCTCTGCGGCGCGACGTTCCTCGCGATGACCAAGTGCCCCCGCGACAACGTCGTCGTCAAACCCGACGGCGGTGACCCGCTCCTCAACGCCGTCCTCGGAGAGCGTTACCGCATCCTCGAGCGCATCGGCGCGGGCGGGATGGGTCAAGTCTACCGCGCCGCGCACTTGCGGATCGCCAGCCAGTTCGCGGTCAAGGTGCTCTACGGCGACCTCGCGCTCGACCCGCAGATGCGAGCCCGCTTCGAGCGCGAGGCCGAGGCCGCGAGCTGCCTGCAGAGCCGGCACATCGTGCGCGTCGTCGACTTCGGCGAGAGCGACCGCGGCATCACCTACCTCGTCATGGAGATGCTCTCGGGCGAGCTGCTCGCGGACTCGATCACGAAGTCCGGCCAGATCGAGCCGCTCCGCGCGATCGGCGTCGCGCGGCAGGTCGCCCGCGGTCTGCGGCACGCGCACGAGCGCGGCATCGTTCACCGCGACCTCAAGCCCGAGAACGTGATGCTCGTCTCCGAGGACGACGACGAGGGCGTCGTGAAGCTCCTCGATTTCGGCATCGCGCGCATCGTCGAACGAAAGAAGCTCACGCAAGCCATCTCGTTCCTCGGATCGCCTGCGTACGCGTCGCCCGAGCAGATCGCCGGCTGGGAGATCGACGCGCGCACCGACCTCTACGCGCTCGGCGTCATCATGTTCGAGATGCTCTCGGGTGCGCCGCCGTTCTGGGCCGACTCGCTCATGGACATCCTGCGCAAGCACCAGATGGAGCCGCCGCCCTCCATCGCGTCGGTGTTCCCCGGGTACGACGCGCCGCCCGAGCTCGAGGCCGTCGTCCGCAGGCTGCTCGAGAAGAACCCCGACCACCGCTACTCGTCGTCACGCGCCGTCATCGACGCGCTCGACGACGTCGCCGCGAAGCTCTCGCGGCGCGCGGCTGCGACCTCCGCGTCGTCACCCGCGATCACGCCGAGCTACGAGACGCCGAGCTCGCCCGGCCTGGTCTCCATCGCGCCGACCCTCGCGCTCGCCGCGCCCCGCATGCCGGCCGCGGTGGTCGACGCGATTCACAAGACCATCATGCGCGGCGCGCCCATCTACAACGCGGGTGACGTCGATGGTTGTGCGCGTCTCTATCGCGAGACGGCCGAGTCGCTCGCGTCGGGTCC
>JADZFZ010000709.1 GCA_020854145.1 Deltaproteobacteria bacterium
ATCGCCCAGCAGCGGAGATCCACCCTTCGCGTGGCGGGTCTTTCCCTGCTGATCGCTCTTCCGCTCGTCGCGTGCGAGGTCGACGTCACCGTCGAGGACGACGGCGGCACCACGACGCCCGATGCGACTCCACGCGACGCGGGAACCGATGGGCGGCTCGACGCACGCAGCGATGCGGAGGTCGCCGATGCGCCCGCGGATCTCGGGCGCGACACGGGGCCGGTCGACCCGACGCTCGTGGTCGTTCGGTTCGACCCCGACGGCGAAGGCTTCTATCGCATGCCGTGGCCGTCGGACGCGCGGCTGACCGCGCAGGGCACGCCGGAGCTCGACGATTTCCCCGGGCGACGCCGCTTCTTCGAGTCCACGCTCGCCGAGATCGAGGCGAACGTGCACGGCTTCGCGACGATGCCGGTCGTCTACGTCGGGCTCACCGCAGCCGTGACGGAGGCGTCGCTGCCGCAGGGTCTCGCGGCGCTCGAGACGGACAGCCCGATCCAGATGATCGATCTGAGCGAGGCCGGCTGCGGCCGGCGCCTTCCGCTCGAGATCGCGTTCGCCGCCGACGGCGACGGACTGCGCGACGATCACGTGCTGCAGATCGGCAACGCGATCGGCACGGTGCTCGAGCCTCGCCGACCGTATGGGCTCGTCGTGCTCCGCACCTTCGGATCGGAGGAGTCGCGCTCGACGCCGCGTCCCGAGGCGTTCGACCGCGCGCTCCGCGACACCGAGGGCACCGACGCCCTCGCGCGCTCGCTCGCACCGCTGCGGCGGTGCCTGCCCGAGGCGGGAGTCGCGCTCGACGACGTCGCGGTGGCCACCGTCTTCACGCCGCAGGATCCGGTCGCGGAGACGCGTGCGCTGCGCGACTTCGTGGTCGACTCCGAGGCGATCGACACCCGCGACATCGAGGGATGGCGGCAGCTCGACGCGTGGAGCCGGCGGCGGCTGCGTCTCGTGTCGTACGGAGGGATCGTGCCCTTGCCGATCTTCCAGGCCGGCGAGAGCCCTTACGCGGAAGAAGGTGGCGGCCTGGTGTTCGACGCGTCGGGCCGCCCCGTGGTGCAGCGTTGGGAGGGCGCGCCGATGCTCGTGGCCTTCCGGCCGACGGAGACGCCGTCGAGCACGCCCCGCCCGGTGCTCGTGTTCTCGGACGGCACGGGATGGGGACCATGGGGACACCTGCACGACAACTGGATCGCGCGTGCGCTCGACGACGGTTACGTGATCGTCTCGTTCATGCCGCAGTTCCACGGCGATCGCGCCGGCTTCGCGGGCAACACGGAGCTCTCGACGTTCAACATCCCCAACCCGCCCGCGGGACGCGGCAACTTCCGGCAGCAGGCGGCCGAGACGATCTTCTTCGCGCGCGTCGTGCGCGAACGCATCGCGGGCTTGCCCGGAGTCCCGCCGCTCGACCCGACGCGTTTCGTCTACGGCGGGCACTCGCAAGGTGCGCTCGTCGGCGCGATGGTCGCCGCGGTCGACGACCAGTTCCACGGCTTCGTCCTCAACGGGCTGAGCGCGTTCCTCACGCTGACGATCCTCCACCGCGACGACATCATCGACTTCGACCAGGCCGTGTCGCTCTTCTACGCGTTCGACGGGACGCTCGACCGGTTCCACCCGCTGCTGCAGCTCCTGCAGCTCGGCGCCGAGGTCGTCGACCCGCACAACTACGTGCGCCTCTGGCACGGGAGCGAGGCGTTGCCCCGCGGCAATCACGTGTTCGTCTCGAACGGGCAGGAGGATCCGACGACCACGCCGCGCGGCATGGAGCACATGACGATGTCCGCGGACATGTCGCCGATCGCGCCGCCCGGGTGGGAGATCGATCCCGTCGGCGTGTGGGACGGCGAGCCCGTGACGTTGCCCGTCTCGGGTAATGCGATGTCGCTATCCGGCGAGCCGCTGACGATCGCGACGTACCTGGACGCGACGCAAGCGCACGGAACGATCTACCGCCGGCCGTTCGTACGCGAGCTCGCCTCGCACTTCTGGCGGACGTCGCTCGAGGGCGTGCCGCGGCTCGCGTCCGACCTCGAGTACCAGTGCGGCGAAGGTGCGGACGACGACCTCGACGGCGCCGTCGATTGCGACGACCCCGACTGCGCGGCGACGCCGCCTTGCGTCGAAGGGCCGTGCGACAACGGCATGGACGAGGACGGCAACGGGGCGACCGATTGCGACGACTCCGTCTGCTCCGGCAATCGCGCGTGCCGCGAGAACGAGTGTGGCGACGGGATGGATCAAGACGGAGACGGTCGGACCGATTGTGAGGACTCCGATTGCGCGCGGAGCGCACCGTGCTTCGAGGCCACCTGCAACGACGCCATGGACGACGACGGCGACGGGGACGTCGATTGTGACGACTCCGACTGTGCGGCGAGCGACCGCTGCCACGAGCGCAACTGTGGCGATCGCGTCGACGACGACCGCGACGGCAACGTCGATTGTGACGACGACGAGTGCACGCGCAGCCTCCTCTGCCCCGAGATGGCATGTGACGACATGCGCGACGAGGATGGCAGCGGGCTCTCGGATTGTGCCGACCCGGGCTGCGCGCCGGCCGAGGTCTGTGCCCGGATGCGGGAGATGGCCTGCGGAGACATGCTCGACGACGACGGCGACGGGGCGTTCGATTGCGACGACGCCGATTGTGCGCTCGAGGAGGCTTGTCGCGCCGGGACGTGCGCCGACGGCAACCTGGGAAGCGTGCTCGGAACGTCGGTCTTCAGCGGCTCGATCGAGACCCGGGACAACCGGTATCCGCCCGGCGACTGCACGGCGCTCGGCGGCGGCGGAGACGCACAAGACATCTCGTTCGCGTGGACCGCACCTTCGGCCGGTGAGTTCGTCTTCTCCACGCGCGGCTCGGAGATCGACACGATCCTGAGCGTGCTCGGCCCCGACTGCGATCCGGTGCGCGAGCTCGCGTGCAACGACGACCAGAGCCCGCTCTTCACGTCGGAGGTGACCGTCACCGCCGCCGCCGGCGAGACGGTCGTCGTCGTGATCAACGCCTACGAGCCACAACACGCCATGGGCAACGTGCTGCTGCACGTGCTCCCCGCCCCCTGAGGCACCCCGCAATCTCTCAGAGGGTCGCTCAGAACACGGGTCGTCCAATCGGGACTCGCTCTTTCGGGGGAGTCGCAAGAGGGGGCAAGCTCGTAGCGCAGCCCCCTTTTGCCGCGAGGGGTCGCGGGGGCGAGCGCAGCCCCCGCCAGTGACTCAGAGGATGTCGGCCTTGGTGCCTTTGATCTTCCAGGCGCCCGCGTTGCTCATCATGATGCGGTTCGAGCCGCTCATGCCGAGCCAGACTCCCTTGCTCTGGTGCAGGACGAGGCTGGCTTTGTTGTTGTGCGTGAGCTTGCAGCCGTCGTCCTGACGCAGGAGCAGCCGCGCATTGTTGGCCAGGAGATCGACGATCTTCTTCTCGCTCTCCATCTTCAGGTAGACCTTGTCGGTCGCGACGTTCATGTCGAGCGTCGTCTTGCCCGCGATGGTGATCTTCTTCTCGACCTTCACGTCGAGGTCGTCGTGCGAGTCGATCCAGATGCCCGCGGCAAGGCCATTGTGGCCTTCCTTCGTGGCGATGCCGATGTGTTGCTTCGCGCGGACGTTGATGATGTTGGTCGGCTGCTGCGTCAGCTTCTGCTGGAACGCTCCCATCTCGATCTGGGGCGCCCGCAGATTGAGCGTACCGATTCGCGACGCGACCTCGGTCGGTCCTGCCCAGCCGACGACGGTCGCCGTCTTGGAGGATTGCACCGCAGCGTGGACGGCCGACGTGAGCTTGGCTTCCTTGATCCCGAGGAGCTCGGCGCTCAGGAACCCGATCACGCCGACGAAGGGGGATCCGATGGTGATGCCGAGCCCGGCATAGTGGGACATCGTCATCGGCGTTCCCAGGATCACGCCGCCCTGCCCGTGAACCGTGACGCCCCCGAGGGGACTCTTGCCGGCGACGCCGAGGACGTTGCCAGCCACGTTGATCGCGTTGGCGATGTTGCCAGCGTTGGCGATGGTGGCTTTCACCCAGCTGCTCTTGTGCTCGGGGTCGGCCTTGAGCTCGAGCGCGCTCCGGGCGATGGACGCGGCGGCGATGGTCGCGTCCGCGATGGACCAGAAGTTGGCGATGCCGCTCATGAAGCCGGCGTAGTCGGAGGTCGCGCCCGGTGAGGTCGGGGTGAGACCGCTCGGACGCGCGTTCATGATGTTCCCGAAGGACGTGCCTCCGTAGATCGTGACGCCCCCGGCGCCGGCGACGTTCGCGACGTTCTGGCTTCCGAGCACGGCAGGCGCCTTCGAGACGAGATACAGGCTGTCGTCGTCCGACTGGACCAGGATCTGGCCGTTGGCCTGCAGGTTCATCTTGCTCTTGGCCTTGCCGCCGCGCGCGTTCATCACGACGTTGCCGACGGTGTCGACGCCGAAGCCTTCGTAGATGACCCCGGACGAGTCGCTGCCCATCGCGAGCGTCGTGCCCCCCGAGGGCGCCGCGGTCTCGCCGGCGGCGGTGCGCTCACCTTCGGGAGTCGGGACGTAGATCCGGAGTCGCTGTCGCGCGCCGATGACCTGGCTCAGCACCGGGTGCTGGAACTGTTCCTGGACGAGCCGGACTGCCGACTCGGTCCCTGCGATCCGCTGGTCCTGGAGCTGCTCGTGCCACTGCTCGAGCTGCTCCGCCCAATTGCC
>JADZFZ010000710.1 GCA_020854145.1 Deltaproteobacteria bacterium
CACGACGTCGCGCAGCCGCGGCTCTCGCCCCGGCAACACTCGAAGTCTTCGTCGCACTCCTCGTCGCAGTCGTCGTCGCGCCCGTTGCAGGCCTCGGGCAGGCCCGGGGCGAGCGTGTCGTCGCCGTCGTCGCAGTCGTCGGCCGGCACGCCGCCCACCTCCGGGCACAACGTCGTGCCGTGCCCGTCGCCGTCGAGGTCGCGCGTCGTGCTCACGCACACGGGTACGGCCCCCGTGTCGTCGCACGAGTCGGAGGTGCAGCTGTCGCCGTCGTCGCAGTCGAGCTCGCGGCACGCGGGCGGTCCGAGGTCGTTGCCCATGTCGCGTACGTCCGGCCCGGCGTCGACCGGCCCCGTGTCCTGCGCCATGTCGCGCACGTCGGGTCCGGCTTCGGGCACGCCGCCATCCGTCGACGGCGCGGTGCAGATGCCCTCGACGCAGTCGATCCCCGTCGCGCACATGACGCCCACGCAGCGCCGCGTCAGCTCCAGCGTCAGCACGACCGTCTCGCCGTCGACGAACCGCGAGCGCGCCACGCGACGCGCCACGAAGCGATCCGCGCCGCCGCCCGAACCGAGCATCCCGGCCGTGACGGTGACGGTCATCTCCTCGGAGGTGCTGCGGCCGGGCCGCACCGAGATCGAGTGCGGGAAGGGACGCGAGAGCTCGTAACGCGCCGTGGCCATCTGCCCGCTCTCGTCGCCGACGACCTGGATCTCCAGCACGTCGAGATCGGTCGGCACGACGAGGTCGTCCGAGGTGACGTTGATGAGCAGCGACGTCTTGTCCGCGCAGCTCGTCGTCAGCGCCGCGACCAGCATCGCCGTCGCGGCCGGCACCCATTGCCACCTTTTGCTCTTTCGGCGGGTCATCGCAGCGTGACGTTCCCGAGCGAGCCGTCGCGCGGCCCCTCCGAAGGCGGGCCCAAGAGCACGTACCCCGCCACCCCGCCGCCGACGATCACGGCTCCGACCGCCGTCCAGAACCACCACTGCTCGAGCACGCCGCGTCTCTCGACCGGACCTCCGCGGCCCGGTGTCTCGACGCGGATGACGCGGACCTGGCGCGTCTCCGCCGGAACGCTCACGCGGAGCGGGTCGTCGGCCGACCCGAGCTGCGCGAGCGGTGCACCCGAAGGTGCGCGGGCCTCGGCCCAGTACTCCATCTCCACGCTGCGATCCGTGGGACTGGGCAACGGGATGGTCGCGCGTGCGTTGCCGTCGGCGCCGATACGCATCACGCTCGTGCCCCATTCGGACGTGCCGCGCGCACGATACGCGAGCCGCGCTTCGTGCACCGCGTCGCGGCCCGTCGTGAACCGGAGCTCGATGGCCGGCGCCTCGCGGCGAGCCAGGCGGGCCGGAGAGCGGTTCTCGATGGTCACGGCGATGGCGTTGCCCCGGCCCTCTCGCGCTCGCGCGAACGCGCTCAGCACCGTCGGGCTCGCGTCCGCGTCGCTCAGCCGGTGGCCGGGATCACGGCGATACAGCTCGGCCAGGGTCGTTTGCGCATTCTGCGTTTGGTTCTCCGCGATCTGCGCGATCGCCAGAGACTCCAGCACCTCGACCCGCTGGCGTGCGCTCAGGTCGGTGCGCGTCAGCAGCGATCCCGCTTCGGCGATCGCCTCGGGGTAACGCGCATAGAGCAGGTGCTCGCGCAGCGCGACGATCAGCGGGTCGGCCGCGCCGCCGCCGTCGCCGCGTGGAGGCGTGACCAAACCCGGGCTCGGCTGCGCGGACGCCGTGCCCGCGGACGCCGACGCGAGGACGACGGATGCAACGACGAGGGCGAGACGGGAGCGCCGCACCGCCTCAGAGTACCGGAGCGTGCGCCGGTGCTGCAAAGCTTGAGCAGGCCGGGGCCAGACCCGATGCGTCACGATCGTCGCGAAGCCCTCGTGGATCCCCTATAATGGGCCCTCCGGCATGAGGGATCGTCGTCCACCCCCCTCGATCCCGAGGCCCCCTCGACAGGAGGCGGCCTCGTCGGGCGCGCATCCCGCCGCCGCGGTCAAACGTCCTCCGGACGAGACCTGGGACATCGACGTGGACGCGGCGACGTCCGTCGAGGTGCGCCCCGACGCGGCCAAGACGACGATCGAGGTGCGCCCCGTGGAAGCGCGCCCCATCGTCGCGGTCGGCACGCCTTCTCCCGCGGAGCCGCGGGCCGACGTGCGCACGACCGATCGTCTCGGCGCCCCGATCGTGCCGCGCGCTCCCCGGATGCCCGTCGACCTGGCGGCGCCGACCAACCCGCCTCCGATGGACGCACAGCCCGAGGCCCCGCCGAACGAGACGCAGCGACGGAGCGTGCCGCCGCTCTACCTGCCGGCCATCTGCACGTACGGGCGCTACGACCTGCTCGGCCGGCTCGCGCTCGGAGGCATGGCCGAGATCTTCCTCGCCCGCGAGGACGCCGAGGGTGGCGCGACGCGCTACCTCGTGATCAAGCGCATCCTTCCCCACGTCGCCGACGACGAAGGCTTCATCGAGATGTTCCTGCAGGAGGCGCGCGTGGCGATGCGCCTCAACCACCCGAACATCTGTCACATCTACGAGTTCGGCCAGGAGGAAGGGACCTATTTCATCGCGATGGAATGGGTCAACGGCGTGCCGCTCGGCAAGCTCATCCGCCGGGCCCGCCAGGAGGGCGGCATCCCGGTCCCCTTCGCGATGAAGGTGATCGCGCAGGTCGCCGAGGCCCTGCACCACGCGCACACGTCGAAGGACGCGTCGGGTCGATCGCAGGGCATCGTCCATCGCGACGTGACGCCCCACAACGTGATGGTCAGCTACGACGGCGTCGTGAAGCTCCTCGACTTCGGCATCGCGAAGGCGATGGACTTCGTGACCAAGACGCAGGCGGGCGTCGTCAAAGGCAAGTTCGCCTACATGGCGCCGCAGCAGTGCCGTGGCGAGGTCATCGACGGGCGCGCCGACATCTTCTCGCTCGGGGTGTGTCTCTACGAGGTGCTGACCGGCGAGCCGCTGTTCCATCGCGCGACGCAGTTCGAGACGATGCGCGCCGTGATCGAGGAAGAGCCGCCGTCGATCATGGCCAAGCGCCCCGATTGCCCGCCGCAGCTCGAGGCGATCGTGCGGCGCGCGCTGGCGAAGAACCCCGACGATCGGTTCCCCACCGCTGCGGCCATGCAGGACGCGCTCGAGCAGGTGATCGCCGACGGGCGACACGTCATCAACGCGTCGCGCATGGGGCTCGTGATGCACCAGTGGTACGCGGACGAGATCGCGCGCGGCCCGCTCGTCGACCAGTCGCCGTTCGGCTCCTCGTTCCGTCGCGTGGCCGCGAAGCTGCCCGGGATGGACGGCGCGTCCGAGCCGCCGCCCGATGCAGCGGCCGCAGGCGCGCTGCCGGATCCGGCCGGCGCTCCGCAGGCCGTCCTCACCACGGGCCGGGTCGCGCGCGCTTCGCGGTCGCGAGGGATCGCGTGGTGGATCGGCGCGGCGGTGCTCGCGCTCGGGGTCGCGTCGGTGCTCGGCGTCGCGATCTTTCTCTTGTTCGGCCGAGCGACCGACGCGGCCGAGCTCGCGACGACGAACGGCCTCGTACCGAGCGCCGTCGGAGCGACACGGACCGCGCCGCCGCCGACACCGCCGACGCCCCACGCGGCCTCGACGACCGGCACACCCGCGGCCGCCACGGGCGCCGCGGCAGGCACGACGACGGGTGCGAGCGGGACCGTCGCGGAGCCGGCGGCGGACGCGTTCGGGTCGGTGGCGCTGCGGAGCCAACCTTCGGGGGCGACCGTGCGGATCGGCGATCGGACCGTCAGCGGCACGACCCCCATCGAGGTCACCGACCTCCGTCCCGGCCGATACCTCGTCACCTTCACGCGCAGCAACCACGAGCCGTGGCGCGGCGAGATCGAGGTGCGTCCGGGCCAACGATCGACGGTCGAAGCCACGCTGGCCGCGATCGCTCGCGCACCCGTGCGGGATCGGGAGCCCGTCGAAGAAGGCCCGCCCGGTACGCTGTCCATCAACACCAGGCCCTGGTCGCGCGTGTTCCTTCGCAACCGTCTGCTCGGCACGACGCCGATCGGGGGCGCACGCGTTCCGGCCGGATCCCACCGCCTGCGCCTGGTCGATCGCGACGGCAACACCCACAACCGCTCGGTGCGCATCCCTCCCGGCGGCAACGTCCGTCTCTTCTTCGACCTCACGCAGTCGCAGTAGCGAGAGGCACCGAGGGCGCACTTGCCTGCGAAGCCGCCCGATTCCGCCGACGACCAGCCCACGAGCGAGATGCCGGTCCGGCCGTCGTCCGCGCCGGCGCTGCCCGCGGTCAAGCGACCGGGCGCCGCGGCGGGCCGCAGCGTGCGCGGCAGCGACGACGACACCGTCGACGCGAGCGGCGCGAGCAGCGCGAGCAGCGTCGGCGCCAGCGCCCCGCGGCGCGCGCCCGGAGACTCCTCGTCGCACTCGGCCTCGCTCGGCGGAGGCTCGACGAGCGCGGGCACGCTCGACGCCTCGCCGCGCCAGACCATGTTCGTCCAGGACGTCGAGCGCGCGCGCTCGTTCTTCTGGATCGCGCTCGCGTTCGCGGCGTTCACGGCCGCCACGCTCCCGTTCCTCGGAGGCGACCCCGACGCCAAGACGGTGCTCGCCGTCGCGCTCGCGCTCTGCGCGGCGACCTACGTGTGGCTCGCGATCGTGCTCAAGGATCCGGCGGCCTACTCGACGGCGCGCGTCACCTTCGCGGCGCACCTCACGATCGGCGCGGTGTTCGCGGGCATCTGGTACTTCGGCGTCTTCTCGCCCGCGGCGGTGATCCTGCCGGTGGGGATCTACTTCTTCAGCCTCTCGCAGAGCGTCCGCGCGACCTTGTCGGTCTACCTCGCGTGCGCGATCGCGTACGCGTCGCTCGCGACGCTCGTCATCGCCGGGGCCGTCGAGGATGGCGGCATCCTGCACGCGCGCTACGTCGCGCTCGGAGATCGGCTGCTGATGGTCGCGCTCGTCGAGGGCACGCTGGTCATGACGTACCTCGTGGCGCGCGCGACGAGGGTCGCGACCCAGCGCGCCATCGAGCAGCACGACCGTGCCGTGCGCGGGATCGCGAAGCGCGAGGCGCTCCTCGAGGAGGCGCGCATGGACCTCGAGCGCGCGTTGGCCGCGGGAGGCGTGGGCCGCTTCACCGACCACGTCATCGGCTCCTTTCGGCTCGCCACCGTTCTCGGTCGCGGCGGCATGGGCGAGGTCTACCAGGCGACCCACGTCGAGACGGGCGAGGAAGCGGCGGTCAAGATGCTGCACGCGCACGTGCTCGGCGACGCGGACTCGGTGCGTCGCTTCATGCGCGAGGCGCGCATCGCCGCGTCGCTGCAGGTGCCGAACGTCGTACGCGTGATCGAGGTCGGTGGCCTCGACGCGGCGCTGCCGTACATCGCGATGGAGCTCTTGCGCGGCGAGACGCTCGCGGACCTGCTGCGCAGCGAGCCTCGCCTGCCCGTGAAGAAGGTGGTGTCGCTCGTCCGGCAGGTGGGTCGTGCGCTCGACGCGGCGCGCGCGGCGGGCGTCGTCCATCGCGACATCAAGCCGCGCAACATCTTCCTCGCCGAGCAGCGCGGAAAAGAGCGCGTCTGGAAGGTCCTCGACTTCGGCGTCTCGAAGCTCCTCGACGTCGAGGCGACCGTCAATCGCGACAAGATCGTCGGCACGCCCGCGTACATGGCGCCCGAGCAGGCGCTGCGGAGCCAGGTGAGCCACAAGACCGATCTCTTCGCGCTCGGCGTGGTCTGTTACCGCGCGATCACCGGACGGCCTGCTTTCTCGGGCGACGGGATGGTCGAGGTCATCTATCAGGTCGTGCACCGCATGCCGCCGCCGCCGACCGAGTCCGTGCGCGTCCATCCCGACGTCGAGCTCGTGCTCGCCATCGCGCTCGCGAAGGATCCGGCGAAACGTTTCGACACCGCGGCCGAGCTCGCCGACGCGCTCGAGGCGAGCTTCGCCGGCAAGCTCGACGAGAGCATCCGCCTGCGGGGTCAGCTCCTGCTCGCGCGACAGCCGTGGGGTCGCGACGACCTCGCGCCCGTCGAGCACGACGTGGGACGCGGCGATCGAACCGCGCTCTCCCGACGGAGCGCACGCTGAGCACGGAAGACGGCGTCGGCGCCCCTCCCCCCGACCCTCGGCCGCCTCCGCGGCTCCGGCGGTGGCAGGCGATGGTGGCGCTCGTCGTCGGTGCTATCGCCGCGCAGGTGATGGGCGCCATCGCGTCGGTCGTGACGGCCGGCTTCATCGTCGCGTTCTCGTCGCACGCGACGACGGCGGAGCTCGAAACCGTCGCGCGCGAAGCGGCCAGCTCGTTCGCGGCGCTCGCCGCCGCCGGGCTCGGCGTCGGCAGCATGCTCTTGACCGTCTCGGTCGCCGCGGGCTGGGCCGTCGGCGCACGCGCGGTCGACACCCTCGGCCTCCGGCGCGCGCCGGCGTCCGTCGCGGTCGCCGCGACGCTCGGCACGCTCGGGCTCGGACCCACGGCGGACCTCGTGATGACCTGGTTCTCCGGGCTGTTCCCGAACCTCACGTGGGGCACGATCCCCGAGCTCAACGCCATCGCGCGCGGCACCCCGATCTGGATGCTCTGGCCCGTGCTCGCGCTCGCGCCTGGCTTCTGCGAGGAGGTCTTCTTCCGCGGGATGCTGCAGCGGGCGTTCGGGCGCGGGATCGCAGCCGTCTTCGTCTCGGCGATCGCCTTCGCGCTCATCCACCTCGACCCGCACCACGTCGTGGGCGTGCTGCCGCTCGGCTTCTGGCTCGCCTGGGTCGCCGCGCGCGCCGACAGCACGTGGCCCACGATCGTCGCGCACATCGCGAACAACACGCTCGCGGTCGTGGCGACGCAGATCCCCGAGCTCGACCGCGGCTACGGCGGCACGCAGGGCGCGATGCCGTGGCACTGGGTGCCGGCGGGTCTCGCCGTGACCGCCGTGTGCGCGCTCCTCGTCGTCCTGGCGACGCGCGGCTATTCTCGCGACCGATGAAACGGCTGAGCGTTCGATTCGACTGTCCGAGCTGCGGTTTCGCGGCGCCCGCGGCGATCGAGATCCCCGAGGAGCTCTCGGACCGCTGGCTCGAGGTGCGCGCGGCGGGCTTCCAATCGCACCTGCGCGACGCCGCCTCGACGGGCGAGGGCGCGCAACGACGCGCGCTCCTGGAGGTCCGCGCGACGCGGGCCGAAGCGCGTCGTACGGGTGACACGGTCGCGGTTCGCGGTCTCTGCCCGGGCTGCGGCAGCGCGATCAATCTGCCGGTCGGTGCGTGACCGAGCCCGTGCACGCGCGCGCCGACGGGCCGGCGCCGAGCGACGTCGGCGGTGACGCGAAGCCGAGCGCGGCTTCGGCGCGCGCGGAGGCCGATCCTCTCGCGCGGTCGAGCCCGCGCAGGCGACGTGCGTCGCACACGTCGCTGTGGATCCAGCGCGAGCTCGGTCGCGTCTTCTGGTGGTGGCTCTCGCCCATCTGCTGGGCGCTGATGGCCGTCTGGAAGAAGTACCGGTTCCCGGAGATGCGGAAGATCCGCGCGCGGTATCGCGAGCTCATCGACTCGTGCCCCGGAGGCGTGCTGCTCTGTCCGAATCACCTGACGATGATCGACAGCGCGCTGCTCGTCTGGGCGCTCTATCCCTACTACCTGTTCCCCTTCCGGTGGCGCCTGCTCTTCTGGAACCTGCCGGAAGCGTCGTACATGAAGAACCCGCTCTTCCGGTTCGTCTGCTACTTCGCCAAATGTGTCCCGGTCGCGCGCGGCGGTAAGCCCGACGACCTGCGCCGCGTGCTCGAGCGCATCGACGCGCTCCTCGGTCGCGGCGAGCTCGTGCTCATCTTTCCCGAGGGTCGTCGCAGCCGCACGGGACGGATCGACACCGGCGCCAACGCCCACGGCGTCGGTCGACTGATCCGCCAGAACCCGGGCACCAAGGTCCTCTGCATCTATCAGCGCGGCCGGACGCAGAAGACCTTCTCCGGAATCCCTCCGAAGGGCGATCTGATCGACATCGACATGGAGCTCATCGAGCCGAAGAGCGACCACGTCGGCACGCGCGGGACCAAAGAGATGGCGCAGCAGGTCCTCGACACGCTCGCGAGAATGGAGCGCAAGTGGCTCGAGGCACGCGGCTGGCCGATCGAGCCCGAGACGAGCGACACGCCCGCGGCGAGCGCGAGCGAACCGCCCGCTCCGAAGGCGTCCGACGCGGCCTGATCGCACCGCTTGCGAGCACGGTCTGTACATGCCACGTACAGAACCGTGCAGATCAACCTCCACGTCACGGAGCGTTTCGAGCGGGCGCTGCGCCGGTTCATGAAAGCGAGAGGGCTGGCCA
>JADZFZ010000711.1 GCA_020854145.1 Deltaproteobacteria bacterium
CCGCGACGCTCGCCACCGACGCCGAGGTCGAGCGCCGCGTGAAGCTGCGGATGCAGACCGCGCGCGAGCTCAAGGAGATCGGCCGCAAGTACAACGTCGCCGACGACTTCATCGAGGACCTCGTCGAGAAGGCGAAGACGCCCGAGGCGGCCAAGCTCGCCTTGCTCAACAAGCTCGCGGGCCAGCAGCCGGCGAAGACCGAGCCGGCCCACGGCATCGAGCTCGGCGAGGACGCCGGCGACAAGCTCATCAAGCTCGGCGCCGCGGCGATCCTGCATCGCGTGCTCGGCGACTCCAAGGACGACAAGGGCGTCCGGCTCTACGACAAGGCGCTGCGCGACAAGCGCCTCTCGGGCGTGAAGGCCGGCGACGCGGCTGTCGAGCGCGTGGCGCAGATGTCGCTCATGGACATCGGCCAGGAGCTCCTCGAGGAGCAGAGCGGCGGCAAGATCAACGCGCGGCACTTCCGCGGGCTGGATCCCTACGAGCGCGCCAAGATCGTCATGGGACAGCGGAAGCTGTCCGGGGCCAACACGACGTCCCACTTCCCGATCATCGCGAACACCGTCGTGAACGTCGGCCTGCGCCAGCGCTACATGGAGCGCGTGAGCGAGTGGAAGCGCGTCGCCCGCAAGGAGAACCTGCCCAACTTCAAGTCGACGACCTACATCGGTGCGGGCCAGTTCCCGGCGCTGCTCGACGTCGGCGAGAAGGGCACCTACCAGCGTGGCTCGTGGACCGAGAGTGACTTCACGCTCCGGCTCGGCAAGGGCGGGCGCATCGTCTCGTGGACCTGGGAGCTCCAGCTCGCGGACGACTTCAACATGATCGGCCGCATCATCGCGGACGCCGCCGTGGCCGCGCAGCGGTACGAGGACCGCAAGTTCCGCGCGCGCATCGTGGCCAACAAGATGAGCGACGGCACCACCGACTTCTTCTCGGTGGCCAACGCGAACATCAGCGGCACGACCGGCACGCCGAGCGTGACGACCATGAAGGCCGCGCTCAAGAAGATGGCCGCGCAGAAGGGCAACCCCTACCCGGCTGGCGAGGTCGACGCGGACGGCGAGGACATCACCGACGGCGATGACCTCATCCTGCGCCCGGCGCTGTGGATGCTCGGGTCCGACGACATGACGGATGCGGAGCAGCTCCTCGGCGACGGCTACATCCCGACCGCCGCGACGGGCGCGCCGACCGCGCGCATGAAGCGCCTCCGCGACGGCCTCATCGAAGAGCCGTTCCTCGACGCGCAGAGCCCGGTCTTCTCGATCATGTTCTGCTCGCCGCAGGAGCTCGCCGCGGTCCAGTACGGCCACCTCCAGAGCGAGGACGGCCCCGTCTTCGACCAGGAGGACGGCTTCACGGTCGACGGCATCGACTTCAAGGCGCGCAACACCTTCTACGTGGAGCTCGTCGAGCCCAAGGCCGCCGTCAAGATCACCCGCTCGTAATGGTCAGGTGGCTTGACCACCTACCGCGCAAGGAGACCTGGAGATGCCCGAGAACAACTTCCGCCAGAAGTCCGACGAGCCGCTGACGTTGATCGCGCCGAGCGGCGGCGTCGTCGCGGGCGAGCCGCTGATCATCGGCGGCCTCTTCGTCACGCCGTCCACGAGCGCCGACGAGGGCGAGTCCTTCGCGGCCGAGGTGTGCAGCGTTCGGCGCATCGCCAAGAGCACGTCGGTCGCGTTCACGCAGCTCGAGCCCGTCTACTGGGACGTCGCGGACGAGGAGGTCAACGACGACACCGCGAACCAGTGCGTCGGTCACGCGGTGGTCGCGGCCGCCGAGGCCGACACCCACGTCCTGGTGCGCGAGATCGACGTGCCGGTCGCCGACGTGTCCTCGCTCGGGACGCGCATGGACGCGCAGGAGCGCATCTGGGGCCACGGGACCGGTGGCGACACGGCGACGATGTCGGACACCAACGCCAAGGTCTTCACGACCAAGTCGACGGTCCCGGCGAACGCGCTGGCGATCGGTGACGAGTGCGAATGGGAGGCCGAGATCCTGATATCGGGCGCGACCGCCACGCCGCAGATAACGTGCAAGCTCTTCCTCGGCACGGCCGAGCTCGAGTCGCAGGTCATCTCGACCGCGGCGGCGAACGACGGCGTCGTGATGCGCGGTCGCGGCATCATCACGGGCGCGACGACGATGCGCGTCTACAAGGGCCTCGGCTACACGAAGGACGCGACGGTCGCCTACGTGACGCCGATCGCGCCGGCGGACCTGACGATCCAGGCGCTCACCTCCGATCGCGACATCACCGCGTCGGTGACGAGCGGCGCCGGCAATGCCGGCAACACCGCCGTGTTCAAGTCGCTCCGCTTCCGCGCCGCGGCCCTCAACTGAGCCAGGAGATGAGATGGCTCGGTTCGATCGCTCCCTGCGTCGCGTGATCGCCTCCGAGCACAAAGTGTTCGGGGACACGGTGACGTACACGCCCGCGGGCGGGGGAGCGGTCGAGTTGAGCGGCATCTTCTTCACGCGCGACACGTTCCATGTGCAGTCCCTTGGCGGACTCGAAGCGGCGCTCCCGAGGGTCGAGTTCGCCAGCGACGACATCGCGGAGGCGGGTCTTGATCCGGCGAACGGCGATGTGCTCTCGCTCGAGGTCCGCGGCGAGTCGCGCACCTACATCGTGATGCGCGTCGAGAAGCCCGACGAGGGCTCGATCGTCTGCCACCTCGGAGCGCGCTCGTGATCGCCGTGTCCGTCAAGACCGAGATCAGCCGGCGCGCGGTGGCGTCGGGGATCACGCTCGAGCGCGCGCTCGCGGAGATGGTCCCGGCGCTCTCGCACGACCTCGCCAAGGACGTCAGGGCGCGCGTACAGCAGCGCGGCGACCTCGCCGGCCAGCCCTTCCCGGGGTGGCGCCAGTGGACGCCGCGCGCCTACGCCGTGAGCCCGCGCTACCCCGACGGCATCACCGGTCGCGTGAGCCCCAGCGGCGCCGAGTGGTACAAGTCGCGCCCCGACTACCACGCGCAGCGCGGCACGCGCCCCGGCACCTACACGGTGAGCGGCGGCATGTGGGACGGCCTCTCGGTCGTCGTCGACACGAACTACCGCGCGCGCATCATGTTCCGCGGCCGCAGCGAGGGGCAGAACCCGAACTTCACGCGGCGCCAGCGCGGTGGTGCGCAAGGCCCGGTGCGGATCCGTCCGCTCAAGATCAACAACAGCCTCAAGGCGTGGACGGTGCTCCGCGCTCACGGCGTCAACGTGCTCGCGCTGGCCGAGGCCGAGCTCGCCGGGATCGCGCGCGATGCGGTCAACCACGTCGCCCGCGGGATCGGGGCCGAGCTGCCGGTCGTGTGGAACGGGCGGGGTCCGTCGTGAGCACCACGGGCGACGCTGTGCTTGCGGGAATCGAGACGGTCGTCGAGACGATCGCTGTGTCGGTCTCTGGGATGTTCGGGGTCGTCACGGTCGGCACGGTCGACGACAACGCGGACGAGATCACGACGCCGCGACGGACGCACGTTGTCCCCACGGGCGACCGTCGCGACACCGAAGGCGGCGGCTGTTGCACAAGGATCTTGACCTTCGACGTGACGGGCCACTGGCCACGCACGCCCGCCGGCATCAAGCAGATGGTGACCGACGTGAAGGTCTACGAGGACAAGCTGCGTCGGATCGATCTTGCACTCGCCGACCTCGATGAGGGCGCGATCGCCGACACGCGCTGGCCGCGCATCGAGCAGGGTGCGGACTTCGGATACTCGGACGTGGCGACGGCGACGTGGCGCATGAGCCTCTACTACGTCGTCGC
Source organism: Deltaproteobacteria bacterium (assembly GCA_020854145.1). Lineage (GTDB taxonomy): Bacteria > Myxococcota_A > Polyangia > Polyangiales > JADZFZ01 > JADZFZ01. Next base: position 3,782 of record JADZFZ010000711.1, read on the forward strand.
CGCCGGAGGTGGGTGAGATGTCTTTTCGCGAGGTCGGACAGGAAGGGGCGTACTCGATCGGCATCGCGCCGCAGACCGCGCTGAACGAGGAGGGCGCGTCCTACGAGTGGATCGAGTGCGCGCTCTTCGAGGCGGACCCGGAAGCGACGCAGGTCGACACGCCGCGCGGTCATCAGCAGTACGGCGCCGACCAGGCTCCGCTGCCGGGCAAGGAGTGGAACCGCCTCGTCCTCAAGGGACCGGTCACCGGTCAGCTCGGCGCCTACAACGCGACGAGCGACACGCCGGACGTCAAGGGGCTTTCGCGCTTCCTCGCCTTCATTGGCGCGAGCTCGACGATCGCCTACCAGCTCGACGGCATCAACCCCAACGACGCCAACGAAATCTCGCTCGTCACGAGCACGGGCAAGTATGGGTGCTTGATTCTCGGCAACGTGTCGGGAGACAGCACGCTCGCCCGCCCTCTCGGATTCGTCAAGACGCTTTCGGGAGGTGGGCCCTACGCGTGCACCCTCTTCGAGGACATGTTCACGCAGCCGGAAAACACCGACGAGCGTCTTCCGACGCGGACTTTCTACCCGTCGGCCTACACCGGCTCCACGGTCGCCTTCTCGGTGCGCGTCACGCACGACGACGCGGGGCAGAACACGAGGCACATCGGGTGCGTGCCGACGTCGGTTGTGCTCCGGGTCGAGGACGATCGGCTCATGTGGGAGGTGTCGGTCATCCAGCTGTCCAAGACGCTCGAGGACGAGCAGGGCGACTCCGGCGGGCTCCAGGCGATGACGAGCATTCTCGCGATGTCGCCCGCGACGGAGGGCAGTTACCACCCGTTCAACGGCGTCCACTGCGGCGCCGAGGATGTCGTCCTGCGCATCGACTGGGGCGACCCGATCATCACGCCGGGACCATACTCGCAGGGCGCCTATCAGGTCACGATGCGCAGACCCACGGTCACGGCCGAGGTCACGATCCCGAAGGTGTCGGACTTCTCCGACGCGGACGGCTATCACGACTTGCTGACGGCCTGGCGCACTCGCACGCCTGTCTCGCTGACGGGCTACCACGGTATCGCGGCAGGGCGCGTGCTCGCGTGGGGCCTGCGCTCGGCGCACCTCTCGTCGATCTCGCGCGAGCGCATGGTGCGCGGTCGCAAGTGCGTGGTCGCGACGCTGCGCGCTGGCGCGTACACGGGCGACACGGCGTCGACCGACGCCGGCAACAAGCCGTTCGTCATCGCGGTGGGGTGAGTCATGGGAGTGCTCAAGGGCGGGGCTACCATCAAGGCATCCGAGGACGTGTTCGTCTACTCGGAGGATCCCGACGTCAAGCCGGTCTTGGGTGATCGCCTGCTCGGGTGTGGGTGGGTGCGCAAGAGCCTGATCGACGCGCCGCTCGGTCGCGATGCTGACGTGGTGACGCTACGCTCGCTCGACCCGGACGAGCGTTCCAAGGTTCGCGACCTCGGTGCGAAGCAGGGCGCTGCCACGGCGGCGCACAAGAGCCTCTACTTCAACATCGTCATGGTCGAGTGCACGGACCACGACACGAAACGCCGCGTGAAGCTGCGCAAGCCGTCGGAGATCCGCAAGTGGGCCGATGCGCTGGCACAGCAGGACTGGCCCGCGTGCGATCTGCTCTCGCAGGTCGGGACCCACCTCACGATCGGGCGCGATCCCGACGACGTGCATGGCATCGCTCGCGAAGTGCTCGGGTACGAGGCGCCGCCCAAGCCGCGCCCCGAGGAGGTGGCCGATGGTGGCGGCGACACCAAAAGCAACGCCGAGCGGGGATCCTGATCTCGCGCTCTACGCGCTCGCCCAAGCGCGATACGCCGAGGCCAAGGCCGCGCTGCCGAAGTGTGCCGAATGCACGGGCGATTGCCATCCGCCCAAGCGGCCGGTCCTCGGCCGCATCGACTGGCCGACGTGCCCGATCGCGATGATCACGCAGCCGCCATGGACGGACGTCATGGCCATCAGGGTCGGCGCGATGATCTCGCCGAACATGGTCCCGCCGCGTCTCTCGGCGTGGGCTTACGACGCCCTGATCGAACAGCACCTGGCGCAGGCCAGGGCAGAGACCGAGCGCGCCAGGCGCGCCGCATCGGGAGGCTTGCCGAAGTTCTCCGAGACGCGGGCGGCGTCGTCCCGAGGAGGTGGGTGATGGCGGTAGTGACCGGCGACGTCAAAATCAGCATGAGCCTCCAGGGCCAGGGCGACGGCGCGAAGAAGGTGCGGGAGGCCAAGGACGAACTCGCAGGTCTCCAGAAGCAAACCGCGCTGTCCCACAACACTGCAGAGAACTTCTCCAAGTCGCTCAAGGAGCAGGCGAAGGGCGTCAATTTCCTGCGCGAGGGCTTCGAGAACCTGCGCTCCAATCTCGGCTTCGTGTCTGCGGCTTTCGGGGCCGTGATCACAGTCGCGACGACTCTTTGGACGCTGCTCGGTGGTTCGGAGAACCCGATCCCGCAGTTCGTCATCGACACCGAGAACGCGGCCAAGGCCGAGTACGAGCTCGCGCGCCAGCTCATGCAGACCGTAGAGGCGAGCAAGCAGGCCGCGGTCAACATCGACGCGGTGCGTGTGTCGACGCTCAAGCTCGCCGCCGCCAACGCAGAGGCCGCGGGAGATCAAAAGCGCCAAGCCGATCTTCTGCGCCAGGCCGGAATCACCGAGGCAACGAACACCGCTGCCGGAACTCAGAAGTCGATCGACGACCTCTTCGCCCGTCGCCAGGCGCTGAACCAAGCTGAACAGGCGGCGATCGCGCGCGAGAAGTCGCTGCGCGCCGAGTCGGTGCGCGCCTTCGGACTGGCCAACAACCCCGGCGACACCGACATGGCGCACCGCGGTCGCGCTCACGCTGCCGGCGTAGCCGCCGAAGTCGCGGCGAACCTGGCGGCCTTCGAGGCGAAGAAGGCCAGGGAGGAGAGCGACTCCCTGACCAAGCAGATCGGCGCGCAGAACGAGGCGCTGAAGGCGCAGCGCGACGCCATCGCCGCGGCTGCCGACACCACGATCAAGCTCGACGAAACGCTGATCATGCCGGGAGAGTCGCGCGGCGGTGGGACTGCGGATCCCGACATGGAGTTCGACCCCTTCGAGGGCAAGTGGCAGTTTCGCGGCGGCTCCAAGTCGCGCAACACCACCATCGGTGTGGGCGCCTTCGCGTCGCTCGAGCGCAACATCAGCGGGGCGACGGGGCGCACCGACGGACCAGCATCACAGATCCGCGATTTCTCGGCGGCGCTCACTGAGGCGCTGCCCGGGATGTCCGAGTTCAACGCGCTCTTGGGCCAGCTCTCGGAGACATGGACGCTCTGGGGTGAGGGCAGTAAGACCACGAAGGACGCGGTGGTCGGCAGCCTCGGCGCGATCGCCAAGGCCGGCGCTGCCCAGATCCGCGACGAGCGGCTGCGCGCCGGTGTGCTCTCGGTGATCGAGCTCGGGCTCGGCTTCGCGAACCTGGCGAACCCGGCGATTGCGTCGGGGCACTTCACTGCGTCGGCGATCCTCGGAGGCGTGGCGCTCTTCGGCGGCTCGTCGGGAGGCGCACGCGGCGGCGGGTCTCGTGCAGCCGGCTCGGGCAACGGCTCGCGGATCCCCGCGCGGCTCTCGGGCGCCGAGGACATGGGCGGCGGGCGCGTGTCCTACGTGATCCACGGGAACTACTACGGCGGGCGTGCCGAGCAGGAGGCCGCGGCCGATCAACACAGGCTTTCGCGCCGCCTTGTCGGGACCGGCTTCGAGCGAGGTCGCGGGTGATCGTCTTCACGACCCGCAACTGGACCGGCGCCGAGATCGTGTGGACGCACGCCGACGGCGCCGCAACCTACTCGGTGAGCGGCGACGAGCAAAATGCGTACGCGGTCGCGGTCCTGCTCCGGGCGTGGCTCGACGACGCCGCGCGGCCGTGGGCCGGCTCCATCTCGGGCGTGACGCTGACCGCCGAGGCCGACGCCGCCGAGGCCCGCGTGCGCTTCGTCTACAGCTTCACCGGGTCCACGCCGACGTTCATCAGCAAGACCCCAAACGCGACGTGGACCGCGCGCTTCGGGAACACGGGCGCTTCGCCGGTGACCGCATGCGAGGCGTCGTGCTCGGGCATCCTCGGCACGCGTCGGTGGGAGCGCGTGTCGACCGCGCAGGGTGCCCGGTCGCGCTCGGGGTCCTGGCGCGGCGAGCCGGCGTCGACGTCGCTGCGTGAGCCCGTGGCGTCGCTCGCGCTGACCCGCGCGCAGGCATACGCGCTCGAGCACGCGGTGCGGACGGCCTCGCAGCCTCGCCGCGCCTACGTCTACGACGAGGGCGCGGACACTTGGCGCGAGGTGACCGTAGGCGGGCACAGCCTCGAGCACCCGGAGAGCGGCGAGGAGATCGACGTGACGATCGTGGCGGGCTGGGTCGAGCTCTACGGAGGGCTGTGACGTGGCGACCGTCGAACTGATCCTCTACCACGCGCAGACGCCCACCGGCACGGTCGAGTGGAGCACGACGAGCGACACGGGGCCATGGACAGCGGTGCAGCTCTCCGGACCGCTGCCGCTTCGTGACGCGCTCGCGGAGTGGGCCGCGGCGATCGCTGCGGCGGCCTCGCGCACGGTGACGTGGGAGGACACGAGCGGCGGGATCGGGCAGCCGACGATCGTCCTGTCTGCATCGGGCGGCGCTCTGTGGATCCGCATCAGCCAGACGCTTGCGGACCTGATCGGATGCACGCCGCTCGTGCTCGAGGACGGCGACGGAGACGGCGCGCAGGCGCTCGGCATCGCGACCCTGCCCGTGGGCCAGCCCATGCCCTTCGAGGAGGAGGGCGCCGAGGTGCGCAAGTACAGCGCCGGCCGCGCCAGCGCGTCGCACTTCGCGCGTACGGGCCTCGTGGAGTTCGACTTGCTCGTCCCGTCGTCGCTCCGTGACGACCTCGCTGACACCGCGCTCGTGAACGGCGACGCGGCGATCAAGATCACCTGGGACAACGAGGACGACTACGGCGAAGCCGACCTCGACGGCGCGCTGATCGTCTACCCGACGGCGGCAGAGATCGCGGAGCGCGACCACGAGGACGAGCCGATCGTCATCCACATCACCGGCTCGACGCTCGACCCGGGCGCCTCGATCCCGACGGTCGGCGATTCGGCATGGTCGGAGTTCTGGGGCGCGCTGCCCTACGGCTACAGCGCGCGGCGGATCGCCAGGGTCGAGGGGTGCCCGATCTTGCCAGTCGAGCTCGTCGGCGACGCCATCGCTCCCGCGGGCTACACGCTCGACGCATCGCTCGTGATCGACACGAGCTCCATGATCGGCCCCGTCGTCGTCGACTCGGGCATGTCCGCTGCCTACGACCTCGACCTGCGCCTGCTCGACACGCCGGCGGTGCGCGCGCTCATGCAGCGGCCGACGGTCGTGACGCAGCTCCGCGACGATTGCGACGTCGGGGACCTGGCTCTGCTCGTCGAGGGCATCGGCGGGTGGACGGTCGGCGACATCGCGTACTTCGGTACGAGCGGGGAGGAGGTCACGGCGGTCCTGCCGCGCGTCCTGTCGATCGGCAACCGCGGCGACTACGGACGCGAGCGGTTCTTCCCGAAGGGCACGCCGGTCACGAACGCGCCGACTGAGTGGCAGGACAAGCGCGTTGACCTCTACGCCGTGCTCCGCGACCCGACCGGACGCTACGTGCAGGGGACGGACATCCTCGACGGAGCGGTCGCGCTGTGGGGCGGCTACGTGCAGGACAAGCCGATCCGCAACGGCTCGGAGTGGTCGATCCAGTGCCGAGACCAGGCGCGCCGGATGGCTCAGCCGCTTGGCGTCGCAGCGTCCGGCAAGGCCGTGTGGGAGGTCGACGATGACAGCCTCGTGGCTGTCGACCCGTCGGCGTCCATCGCGCTCCAGATCCGCACGAACGCGGCCGACCTGGAGTCGGTGGTGGTGCGGCCCTTCGCGGGGCTAACCGGGCAGAAGCGACGGAGCGAGCTGCGCGCGCTCATCGCCGCAGCGCTCGAGGCAGCGGCCACGGCGTCGGGCCTGGTGTCCGGCTTCGTCTGGCGCCGCCGCACGCAGAGCGACAGCGCCGCGGGAACCAACACCTACTATGACGTGTGGGGCCTCTACGCCGACGTCGACGTGACGACCTCGGACTTCTACGTCCGCGGGGGCGCTGCCCCCGCTGGCTCGTCCGACTTCATGGCCGAGTTCCGCGGCGAGATCGGCACGACGTCGCACGACGGCACGGCGACGACGATCCCCTGCTACATGGGACTCATCACGATCGCGGTCGTGAGCAACGCCACGCTCTCGGTCGACCTCGACGAGGGTGACCCGGCGGCGCTGCCGACCTCGGGCGCAGTCATGATCGAGGGCGACGGTCGACGAGCGATCCGCCGCTACAGCAACGCCGCCGTCGACGACACGAACGGACGGATCAACCTCATCCTCGAGGTTGGTTCCGCGCTGACCCAGGAGGAGATCCTGGCGCTCGCCGCGAACCCCGAGGCCGACATGTCGGCGCGCTTCTTCTGGCGCGACACGGGTCCGATCTACGACGTCCTGCGCCGCACGATCGTGTCGACTGGAGACGGCTCGGGCGGCACCTATGACACGCTCCCCAAGGGGCAGGGTCTGGAGCTTCCGGCCATCGACGAGGACTCGTTCGTCGAGGCGTTCGACGGCTTCTTCCGCGACCTCACGTTCGACCTCGGCGCCGACGCCGGCACGACGCTGGAAGAGCTGGTCACGGGGATCCTGCAGCTCTCGCAGCGCGGGCTCACGGTGCGCCGGAACGCGTCGGCGACCGAGCTGCAGATCGCGGCGATCCGAACGGGCAGCGTCGACTCGGTGCCGGTCGCGACGATCACCGAGGACACGCTCGCCTTCACGGGCAGGAAGCCCGTGCGCGTCGTTGAGGTCGGCGGTGCGCCGCAGTCGATCGTGGTCCGCTGCCGCTCGCTCGCGGTCGGCGACCAGTCCCCGGGCGAGGGCACGATCTCGCTCCGCAAGGCGGGCCGGCAGCCGTCGCGCTCGTGGGCGCTGGACGTGTATGGCGTGTCGCGCTCGTCGGTGCTCGCGGCTGCTCGCGCATGGGCGCTGGCGCTCTTCCGCGCGGGCGAGAACCGGCAGGCGATCGAGGTCGACGTCCCCGCGTGGGTCGACGCGCAGCCCGGCGACTGTGTGCGCGTCGACATCACCGATCCGAACGTGTGGGACTACGCGCTCGGCCTGCCGGGACTGACCGGCGTGGTGCGCGTGACCGGCGCGCAGCTCTCGCCGAACACGCACTACCAGACGCTCAGGCTATCGGCCGACGGGATCATGGGACCTGGGCCGATGGCGCCGAGCCTCGCGATCGCGGCGGTGAACGGGAGCGCGACGGCGCCGACGTCGATCGACGTGACCGACGCAGACGGCGAGACCTACGACCTGCTCACCGCGGCGAAGGACGGCGAATCGACGTGGAAGGTGCTGGCCTATCTGCCGGGCCAAGACGCGGGACGCGCGGAGTACACGGTCACGACGGTGACCGCGCCGGGCGGCGGGGTGACGCGGCTAACGGTGTCGGTCGCGGCGGCGAACCCGACGGTGACGCTCACGACGAGCTACCGCCTGACGTGGCCGATCGCGACCGAGTGCACGGCCGAGCAAGACCGCTACCTGCACAACACCGACCCGGTCCAGTGGGGGTGACGCGATGCCGGTGACCGACCTCGATCGCATGGTGCTCTATCGGCGCAAGACCGATCGCGACCTGCTCCCGCTCGACTCGCCAACGACGGCCGTGGGCGCGAACAGCACGACCATCGCGACGGGCATCGCGATCGGCTTCACGTTCACGTTCGACGGCATCGACTACACGACGTGTGCGCTGTCGCCGCGCGGCTATCTGCGCTTCGCCGGGACGGTCAACAGCGCCACGAACAGCAACCTCTTCGGCGCGAACACAAGCGCCGTGATCGCCCCGTGGTGGGACGCGCTCGAGACCGCGGTGACGGTCGGGTACATCAAGTACGAGACGATTGGCACGGCGCCTTGGCGCATCTTCGTGGCCGAGTGGTACTGCAACCTGAGCGACACCTACGACGGCACGAACTACGTGCGCGCGAAGTTCCAGGTCGTGCTCTACGAGACGTGGAATCTGGCCGAGG
>JADZFZ010000712.1 GCA_020854145.1 Deltaproteobacteria bacterium
CGAGCGCTTCTTCGATCCGCTCGCGGCTCGGCGGCTCGGAGGGGGCGTCTTGCCGGTTGCTCGCATCGGGTACCGCCGAGGGCGCGAAGGCTGCGCCTGCGGACGCGGAGAGATCCTCGGGCATCACGATGGTGCGCCCCGCTCCGAGCGCCTCGGTGGCGGCGCGGCGCACCTCGGCGACGAGCTCGCGGACGTTACCCGGCCACGGCAGCAGGAGGCATCGCTCGATCGTCGTCGCGTGCGGTGTCAGGCGCGCGTCGACGTCCGCCGTCACGCGCGCCACGAGGTGGGGGATCTCCTCGAGCCTCTCGCGCAGCGGTGGGATCCGCACGTCGGGCCGACCCAGGCGGAAGTAGAGATCCTGTCGGAACGCGCCCTCCGCGACGGCGGCGCGCAGGTCGCGATGGGTGGCCGAGCACACCCGGATCGCGACGGGCTGCGGCTTGGTGGCGCCGAGCGGAAGCACCTCGCGTGCTTCGAGGACGCGCAGCAGCTTGCTCTGCACGCGTAGGTCGAGCTCGGCGACCTCGTCGAGGAACAACGTTCCCGAGTCGGCGGCCTGCACGTAGCCGCTCGCGTCGGTGCTCGCGCCCGAGTAGGCGCCGCGCACTGCTCCGAAGAGGAGCCGCTCCGCGAGGCCGTCGGGGATCGCGGCGCAGTTGACGGCGACGAACGGTGCTTTCGGTCGAGGGCCTGCAGCGTGGAATCGCCGCGCCGCGATCTCTTTGCCCGCGCCCGTCTCGCCGACGAGGTGCACCGTGTCGCCAGCTCGCGCAGCGCGCTCGACCGCGCTCCACGCCGACCGCAGAGACGGTCCAACGACCACGCCGTCACGCACCTCGACGCCGCCTTCGAACGTGAGGAGGTCCGTTGCGAGCAGCGAGACCGTACGGCCCAGGCGAAGGACGCGTACGCCGGAGCGAACGTGCTCGCCGGACACGCGATCGGCGTCCGCGAACGTGCCGTTGCGGCTGCCTTCGTCCGCGATCGCCCAGCGCCGACCGTCGAAAGCGACGCGGGCGTGGCGCCGTGAGACCGAGTCGTCGTCGAGCCCGAGGTCCGCGAGGGTGGCGCGTCCGACCGCGAGCTCCGCGCCGCGCAACGCGATGGGCGCGAGGACTGCGCGACCCGCCGCGAAGACCACCACCACGCCGGGTCGAGCGACGCCGCGCCCGGCCGGCTCGCTGCCGTCGCGAGTGGCCTCGACGGTCGCCTTCACGCCGCCGACTATACGCCGCCGACCCGCCCGATCGTCGCTCGGCTCCCCACGAGGCGCGCGATCGCGTACGGCGATCTCGCCGGCACACCGGAGAGATCGCGGTCGAGCGCCGGCGTCACGGTCCGCGCGTGGTCACGCCAGGAGGGAGCGACGCGCCGGTGAGCCATGCGTCCATCTCGACCTCGCCGCTCAGGTGCCGACGGAGGAACGCGACGGCGAGCGTGCGGATGCCGGCGCGGACGCGCGCGTCGTCGTCGGGGCCGTCGGGGCAGAACGAGCCCACGAGGCCACCGCCGTCGTCGGTGAAGTCCATGTGGTCGGCACCGGTGAACGTCCACTCGACGGCCCACGGCGCCGCCGACGCGGCTGCGTAGAACGTCTGATAGTTCTGGTCGAGCGGTGCGCAGGGCATGAAGCCGCCCGATCCGTTCTGGGTCTCGCCCATCACGCCGACGGGGACCGCGAGCGCGCCCGCGATGGCGGGCGAGGTCGCGTCGGGACAATCCGCCGTGAAGCCCGCGCCTGGGCCGCACCCGTTCACCGGGTCGAGCAAGAGCGCAGCCGACACGCGCGCGTCGGACGCCGCGACCCACGTCGCGACCTTGCCCCCGCGGCTGTGGCCGACGACGGCGATACGCGAGCCGTCGACCGACGCGGCGAACGGCGCGTCCGCCAGAGCCCAGGAGATCACGGAGACCGTGGCGTCGCGCTCGTCGGCGTTGGTCGGCCCGCCGAGCAGACCCCCGGCCGTGTCGACGCCCACGACGACGAAGCCGTGGGACGCGATGCGCTCGGCGAGCACGGCGTAGCTCGACGTCGCGAGCTGAAAACCGTGCTTGAGCACGACGAGTGGCGCGCGCGTGCCGCCCGCGAGCCCGGGAACGAACGCGACCGCCGTCGCGTCCGGGAGCGTCCCGCCGTCGCGAGCGACGACGAAGGCTCCGTCCTCGTTCGGCGGGCGCGACCCGCTGCTCGCATCCGCGTCGGGCGGCGGCGTGGCGTCGGGGAGCGAGCCGCCGTCTGCCGGCGGCGTCGTGTCGGCGACATCGGCCGCGTCGTCGGCTGCTGCGTCCTGCGCCGCCGACCCGTCGAGCGGTGCCGCCGCGTCGGGCGGTTGCGGCGGGACCGGCGGGCTCGTCGCGGCGCCGTCGTCGTCTCCGCAGGCTGCGGTGAGCGCGAAGCAGAGGAGGCATCCGATCGGGGCGCGTCGGGACATGGGCTCGCTCCTAAAGTAGGAAGTGCAACTTCCAAGCATGCCAGGGCTGCGAGCGGCTCACGATGGGTCTGCATGAGACTTCGCACGCAACCACCGCGCGGCGGTCGTGGTCGGCTGCGGCATGGGCCGGCTGGGCCGGGCAGCCGCGCGATCGCCGCGGCGCGCGTGGCACGTGTGCCTGGCACGTGTCGGGCACCCCTCGCGACCGCACCGCGCGAAAAACGCCCGATCTCTCGGCACGCACGGACCGCGCGCGCGCGCCCTCCAGGCGACGGCGGCGCGAGTCGCGGCGGATCGCGCTGGCGCGCGTCTTGATGAAGGGAGACCTGCGCCCGACGCGAGAAGGAGAGAGCCCATGAGCACGACCAACCCCGAGACCGGCACCCGCATCGACGAGATCGCAGCGAGCATCTATCGCATCAGCACTCCCATCCCGCCGGCCGCCATGCCGGGCGGCTTCACGTTCAATCAGTTCCTCGTGCTCGACGACGAGCCGCTCCTCTTCCACACGGGCCCGAGGCGCATGTTCCCGCTGGTGCGCCAGGCGATCGAGCACGTGATGCCGATCGCGATGTTGCGTTGGGTGGGCTTCTCGCACCTCGAGAGCGACGAATGCGGCGCGCTCGCGGATCTGCTGTCGGTCGCGCCACGCGCGCAACCGGTCTGCGGTCGGATCGCGGCGACGGTCTCGGTGGCGGACATGGTCGATCGTCCCGTGCGCGCGCTCGCCGAGGCAGAGGCGCTGTCGCTCGGATCCCATCGCGTCGCGTGGATCGACGCGCCTCACATGCCGCACGGCTGGGAGTGCGGCTACCTGTTCGAGGCCACCACGCGCACGCTGTTGTGCGGCGATCTCTTCACGCAAGGCGGCGCCGAGCACGAGCCGCTCGTGGAGGCCGACATCCTCGAGCCGAGCGAGGCCTTCCGGAAGGCGATGGACTACTACTCGCACGGTGCGCACGCGCCGGCCCACCTCGAGCGCATGGCGGCGCTCGCCCCGACGACGCTCGCGTGCATGCACGGAAGCGCGTGGCGCGGTGACGGCGGGCGACTGCTCGGCGCGTTGGCCAATCGCTTGTCGGGCGAGCGAGCATGAGCGTCCGTCCCGCGGTGGTCCTCGTCACGAAAGGTCGTCCCATGAGCGAACAGAAGCTCCGGTTGTTCACGTTCCCGGCTGCGTTCGGGTTGCCCACGGCGGGGCCGTTCGGGCTCAAGCTCGAGATGGCGCTGCGCATGCTCGAGGTGCCGTACGAGCGCGTCTTCGAGATGGACAACCGCAAGGGCCCGAAGCGCAAGAGTCCCTGGATCGAGGACGGCGACACGCGCATCGGCGACACCGAGCTCATCCTCGAGCACGTCGCGCGCACCCGCGACGTCGTGCTCGACGAGGGGACCACGCCCGAGGAGCGCGCCCGTGGTCACGTCCTTCGCCGCGCGCTCGAAGAGCACTTCCATCAGGTGTTCGAGTACGAGCTGCTGGTGCACGAGAGGAGCCTCGACCTCGTCAGACAGATGGCCACGATGAGCGCGCCGAAGATCCTGGCACGCCCGATCGCCGCATATCTCCGGCGTACGGTGCGCAAGCACCTCTTCGAGCGCGGCATCGCCCGTCACTCGCCGGCGGAGATCGAAGCGATGGGGCGTGCAGACGTGGACGCCCTCGTCGCGTGGCTCGGCGACCGGGAGTGGTTCGTCGGTGACCGACCGACCAAGGTCGACTGCATCGCGTTCGGCTTGCTGGCCGTCGCGATCCGATGCGAGCTCGACACGCCCGTGTTCGCGTACGTGCGCGCGCAGCCCACGCTCGTCGCGTTCGTCGAACGCGTGCTCGCCCGCTACTTCCCGGAGCATGCTTCGAGCGTCGCGCGCGCGGCCGCCTGACCCGCGCTCACGGCGGTCACGCGTGCGTTGCCCGGCAGAAGGCGCGTGAGACCGTCGATCGCCTGGGTGTGGGTCGACGCCTCGACCGTTTCGTCTGCCCTCGCATTTCGTCACGGTGCCCGAAACACCCTTGGATGCCGCGGGGTTCGCGCGCGCGGTGGTGCAGAACGCGACGCCCGACGATGTGCCCTCGTGCCCCGTGCCGGCTCGGGCGGCCTCGATTCTCCGGGCCATCGCCGATTCCCGGCGATTGGCCCGGCCGGTGCTCTGGCTCCCATCGCCCGCGAGAGACGGGCAGAACGAGGAGATGAGCCATGAGACAACCACGCTCGAAGCCAACCGCCCTCCTGCTCGGCGCGATCTCCATCGCCGGCTGGCTCGGCTGCAGCGGCTGCAGCGACGACGACGCGGACGATCCGCTGCTCGACGACACCCCCGTGCTCCAGGCGGCGCTCGACTCCCTCGCGCAGAGCGAGGTGGACGACATGTCGATTCTCGGGATGGGGATCTCCGTGCGTCTCGCCGACGGTCGGGTGCTCCATGCGAGCGCGGGGCACTCGGATCCCGAGGGCTCGCCCTACGACGTGGCGAGCACCAAGCAAGTCATCGGCAGCGTCACCAAGGTCTACACGGCCGTGATGGTGATGCAGCTCGTGGAATCGGGCCTCGTCTCTCTCGACGACACGATCGATGGATGGATCGCGATTCCCCGGGCCGACGAGATCACGGTGCGAATGTTGTTGAACCACACGAGCGGTCTGGCCGACCACGAGATGCTCATGAGCGAAGACGACTACTCGGTCGCGTGGTCGCCGCGGGAGCTCGTGCAGATCGCCGTCGACGCCGGGCAGGTGGCCAATCCCGGCGAGAACGTCGCCCGCTACTCCAACACGAACTACGTCGTTCTCGGTCTGATCGTCGAGGCCGTGACCGGCAGATCCTGGCAGCAGAATCTCGCCGAGCGAATCAGCGCCCCATTGGGCCTCGAGCACACGTTCTACGCCGGTGATCCCGAAGGTGCGGAGGGTCTGGCGGGCGGCTGGATCCACACTCAGGACGGCTGGATCAGCTCGCTCACGCGGCTCGACCCGTCGTTCGGCTGGGCCACGGGCAGCATGGTGGCCACCAACGAAGAGGTGACCGCCTTCGCGCGCGCGTTCTTCGCGGGGGAGCTCTTCGACTCCCCGGAGACGCTCGAACGGATGCTCTCGTTCGACGTTCCCATGGCACCGGAGTTCCTCGGAGGGCAACCGCCGACGACTCTCGGGCTCTGCGTCATGCGCGTCGACGCGGACGGCGTGGCGCTCGTGGGACACCTCGGGCACGCTCCCGGTTACGCTACGGCCATGCTCCGCGATCCCGAGACCGGCGCGCTCATCGTGGTCACGTCCAACACGCAGGGTGCGCTTCCCGGCTGGACGGTGCTGAAGATTGCCCAGTTCCTGCGGGCGCGGTAGCCGCGGCGGCCACCGTCGGTGTCCCCGAGAGCAAGAGAGCCGGACGCGTCGCGCGCCACGTTGTCGGCCTTCGCGTTCGCGCTCTTGCTCGTGCCGGCGCGGACCGCGACGGCCGCACCTCCGCCCCCGGTCCTGGTCGACGACCGCGCCGATGCCCACAGCCTCTTCGACCGGATGAGCGTCGTTCGCGACTCGCGAGGCACGCTCACGGTCGAGCAGGTGGTGGATCGCGAGGCCGACGATCTCCACGACGTCGAGCCTGGTCCCGGAGGTGCCGTGTGGGTGCGCGTCGCGTTGCGCGCCGAGTCGAGGCCTCGAGAGCCATGGTTCTTGAGCATCGCTCCGCCCTTCGACCCCGGCACGGTTCACGTGCAGACCGAGCAACGGTGGACGATCGCTCCCTTCGCGCCGGGCTGGGCACCGGCGCTCGTGCCCATCCCGATCGAGCCTGGCACGCGGCACCTCCTCGTGCGTCTGCCGCGCCTGGGTGCTCCACCGCCCGTCTTCGCCCTGGTCACCCGAAGCGGACACGACCGTCTGCACGCGCGGTTGCTCGTCACACAGGCGCTCTATCTCGGCTTCCTGCTCGCGATCGCGTTCCTCAATCTGGCGATGTTCGCGTGGGTGCGCGAGCGCGCGCAGCTCTGGTACGTGGCGTTCGTCGCGGCCACGGCCGGCTACTTCGCCATGCACACGGGGATGCTCTCGCGGTTCGTCGCCCCGAGCGCCACCGCGGGCGACCTCGTTCGTCCGGAGATGGCGCTCCTCGCCGTCACGGCCATCACGGGTGCCCAGTTCAGCCGCCACTTCCTCGACACGCGTCGAAAGACGCCGCGCGCGGATCTCCTTCTGCAGGCTTACACCCTGTTCGCCGGTGTCGTCCTGATGGTGATCTGGCTGGCTCCTGGCGCGGTGCCGGCGACGAAGGCAATAGGGATCCTCCTCCCCTTCGTCGCGATCACGGCAGGTGTCGCGGCTTGGCGCGCGGGATCGAGCTGGGCACGCTTCTATCTCGCAGGCTGGGTGTCGCTCACCTTCGGCGTCTTCGCCTATGCAGCGATCGGCATGCCGATTGGGCTCGACTCCGCTGCCTTCCAGGCCGGCTCCGCGCTGGAAGCCGCGTTCCTCGCTCTCGCGCTGGTCGATCGATTCCGGGCGCAGCGCAACGAGCTCGAGCGCACGAGGAGCGACCTCGCGCGTGCCGACAGGCTCACGACGCTCGGGCAGCTCGTCGCCGGCGTCGCGCACGAGGTGAACAACCCGAACAACGTCATCACGTTCAATCTGCCGATCCTCCGCGAGTACGTCGCCGCGATGAGGCCCCACGTCGAGGCATCGGCCACGCCGGACACGAAGCTCTGCGGCCTGTCCGTCGAAGCGCTCTTCGCGGATCTCCAGTCGCTCATCGCGAACATGGAGCATGGCTCCGCGCGAATCACCGCCATCGTGTCCGAGCTCAAGGGCTATGCGCGCCCGGACGAGGCATGGGAGGACGCCGACGTGAACCCGGTCGTCGAGCGCGCCGTGCGCCTCGTGGGCACGCGCCTCGAGAAGGCGGTAGATCGATTCGAGGTTCGCCTGGGAAGCGGCCTGCCTCGGGTGCACATGTCCCCGGGACGCATCGAGCAAGTGGTGGTCAATCTCCTCGTCAATGCCGGACAGGCCAGCGCCGGGAAGGCAGGAAGCTTCGTCGTCGTCAGCACGGAGCGCGAGAGCGATGGAGCCCTGGTGATCGTCGAGGACAGCGGACCAGGCGTACCGGCGTCCATCCGCGACCGCATCTTCGAGCCGTTCTTCACCACGAAGAGTGGCGAATCGGGCACCGGTCTCGGTCTCGCGATCTCGCGTCGAATCGTGGTCGATCACGGCGGCACGCTGGAGCTCCGCAGCGAGGAGGGGGCGCCGACTCGCTTCGTCGTTCGTCTCCCTGGGCTCGGAGCCTGAGCACAGAACGCATTCGTATCGTCGTGCTGGACACGGAGCCCCACCCGATGGACGAATGGAGCGGTCCCGTGACACGTGCACTGCTCGCTCTCGTTCTGGCGTTCGTCGGGTGCGACGACGGCGCGCTCACGCAGCTCGTCGTGGTGGTCGACACCGACTTGCCGACGGGCGCCATCGACGAGATCGCGATCGACGTGAGGTCGCCGAGCGGGATGCACCATGCCGCGACGTCGCGGATCGACGCGACGCGTCCGCTGCCGGGATCGGTCTCGCTCGTCCATCGCGACGGTCCGCTCGGTCCGGTCGAGATCGTGGTCGAGGGCAGACGCGCGTCGGAGATCGTCGTCACGCGACTCGTGCGCACGTCGTTCGTTCGAGCGCAGACCCGCTCGGTCGTCGTGCGGCTCCTGGCGGCTTGTGTCGGGACACGCTGTGAAGCGGGCTCGACCTGTGGCGATCGGGGCTGCGGCAGCCCCGATGTGGATCCCGCCACGCTCGCGTCGTGGGATGGGAGGCTCCCTCCGCCGCTCCAACCCGTGGCGCCGTCGATGGACGCGGCGACCGATGCGGGCGACGGAGGCCGGGATGGCGCGTCGCTCGACGCCGGCGACTCCACGGTGGGCGACGCCGACGCTCCGGACGTCGGGCCCGACGCGCCCGGTCCCGATGCGGGGCCCGCGTGCGCACTGCGCCATCCACCGCCACGGCGCGCAGGGGGCGACTCGTCGGGCGTGCAACGCTTCTTCGCTGCAGAGCACTTCGAGATCGGGACGCGCGATCCGATGGCGTGGCGCGACATCGGCCTCGACCTCGACGGTCGGTGCACGACGGCGGAGACCTCGAGCGAGGAGCTCGAGTGCCGCACGCGCGTCGGCGCCGGGCACCCCGACGGCGAGGAGGGGATCGACAACCAGTTCGGCGCGGCGATCCTCGGGACCCTCACCGCGATCAACCCGGCCATCTTCGACGAGCTCAACACGAGCTTCGCGCGAGGCACGTACGGTGTCGTGCTCTCGCTCTCTGGATGGAACCTGTCGGCCAACGACGACGCGGTCGTCGTGGCTCTCATGGAGGCGTCGAGCGGGCGCGGGCCGATAGGCCCCCCCGAGCATCTCGGTGAGGACACGTGGACCGTCAGCACCGATGCGGTCGTCGAGGACGACGTCGAGCGCCCGCTCTGCGCGAGCATGGGCTACGTGGCCGACGGGGTGGTGGTGGCGCAGCTGCCCTCGCGCTGCGGCTTCCGGATCAGCACGGAGGACGGCAACGTCGTGCAGGTGAGGCTCTCGCGCCCCGTCGTGATGATGACGGTCGAGGCGGGCGCGCCCGGTTTCGGAGAGGGCGTGCTGGTGGGCCGCTGGCGTGTCGGCGACTTCGTGGACGCCTTCCCGTACATCGCGACCGACTTCTGTCCCGACGAGCTCGGTCCCGTCCTCGAGGCGGCCCTGGAGACCTCGTCGGACGTGCTGGCCGAAGGCGACGCCGATCCCGAGATGCCGTGCGACGCGGTGTCGTTCGGCGCGCGCTTCCGCGGCGGGCCCGCGTTCGTAGACTCGACCGTCGGCCCGAGCTTCGTGCTGACCGATCGCTGTCGGTAGCCGCCGAACGCCCGCCGGAGCCGCCGATCGATTCGCGCTACCCTCGGGCGTGAGGGCGACATCGATGCAACGGCGTCTTCAGTCGATCGGGCGCGGGCCGTGACCGCCAGGATCCTCGTCGTCGACGACGAGACGACGTTCCTCGATGCGGTGCAGCGCAAGCTGCGCATGGTGGGTCACACGGCCGTGACGCTCGAGAGCGATCCGCTCGTGGCGCTGTCTCGTCTGGACACACAGACTTTCGACGTGGCGTTCCTGGACGTCACGATGCCCGGAATCGATGGCCTGCAGCTCCTGGAGCGCATCCTCGAGCGCTCTCCGGCGACCGCCTGCGTGATGGTGACCGCGCACGACGACATCGGTCTGGTGATGCGGGCGACGCGGCTCGGTGCCTTCGATTATCTCGTGAAGCCGCTCCAGCCCGCTCAGCTGGTGGATGCGCTCGACCGGGCGCTCGCGCACCGCCGGATGGTCGAGCTGCTCGAGGTGCGCAGAGCCGAGCTCGTCGACCGGGAGCTCGATCATCCCGAGGCGTTCGCCGAGATCCTCACCTGCGACGAGCGCACCCTGCGGGTCCTGCGCGAAGCGGAGCTGCACGCGCGGTCGGAGATCCCGGTCCTGATCACCGGAGAGACGGGAGTCGGCAAGGAGCTCCTGGCGCGTGGCATCCATCGAGCGAGCGCGCGTCGCGACGGTCCCTTCGTCGCGGTCAACATGCTGTCACTCTCGTCCAGCCTGTTCGAAAGCGAGTTCTTCGGGCACCGGAGAGGCGCCTTCACGGGCGCCATCGCGGACAAGGTGGGTTATCTGGAGCAGGCCGGGGGAGGCACGTTGTTCCTCGACGAGATCGGGGATCTTCCTATGGAGCTGCAAGGGAAGCTCCTTCGCATCCTGCAAGAAGGGGAGTTCACCCCCGTCGGCGACACGCGACCTCGAAGGGCGAACGCGCGGTTCGTGGCAGCCACGCACCAAGACCTGGCCGCGCTCGTCGCCGACGGAAGATTCCGAAAGGACCTCCTCTACCGGCTTCGATTCGCGCAGCTCTCGCTCTCGCCGTTGCGCGAGCGTCGCGACGACCTCCGACTGTTGGCCATCCGATTCATCCAGCGCTCGGCGCGTCCCGAGGTCCGATTGTCGGAGGCGGCCGAGGCTGCGCTCGTGGGCCACGACTGGCCGGGCAACGTGCGCGAGCTCAGGGGCGTCATCGAGTCAGCCGCCAACCTCGCCGAGAAGGGCGAGATCCTTCCTCGTCACCTGGGCATCCCCATCAAGCGGCGTCCGGTCGACGCGGGAGCCGTGGATCCCCACGGCTTGCCTCCACTCGCCGAGGTGGAGCGCCAGCACATCCTGCGTGTCTACGAGGCAACCCAGAAGAACAAGACGCATGCGGCGGGAGTCCTCGGCATCAGCGTCCAGACCTTGCACCGCAAGCTACGCGCCTACCGGGTGAGCTGAAGGGGTCACCACGAGCCGTGCGTGTCGAGCTCGTCGAGGCACGCAGTCGCGCCCCTCGCCGGAGCTCGGGGCGAGCCGATGGGTATCTACCGTCGGGCGCCGAGCTGGCTCGGTGGCCGCATCGCACCGGGATTGGGCCTGGCCATCGCGGCGGTTCGACGGTATCTACACCGGAAGCATGGGGAACCATCGAGATCGTTGGGCGTGGATCGTGTGTCTCGCGCTCGTGGTGGGCTGCGGCGACGACGACACGTCGGCCGATCCCGACACCGGGACCGAGCCGCCGGCCGATGGTGGCGGGACATCCGACGCGGGGGGCGACTCGGGCGTGGGAGACCGCGACTCGGGCACCGGCGATCCGGACTCCGGCACTGGCTCCGATGGAGACGGCGACTTCACGATCGGGCCGGAGTACTCGGACGCGCCCGAGTACGCGGCCGCGGCAGAGGCGCCGCAGGGGGTCGTGCAGACGTTCGAGATCCCCTCGAACGAGGCCACCCATTTCACCACTGACGTGGAGACGGGCGAGCCGTTCACGCGTGTCGTCAACGTGTGGATCCCGGAGCAACACGTGTCCGGAGAAACCGTGCCGTTCATCGTGCTTCAGGATGGCTCCGACTACGTCTACGACCTCGTCCCGGCGCTGCA
Organism: Deltaproteobacteria bacterium; assembly: GCA_020854145.1. Lineage (GTDB taxonomy): Bacteria > Myxococcota_A > Polyangia > Polyangiales > JADZFZ01 > JADZFZ01. The sequence goes on from JADZFZ010000712.1 coordinate 11,419, forward strand.
GGCGTTGATTCACCAGGGCCGCATACCGGTTCTCGTGGCGATTGCGGTCGACGCCGCACCGGGAGGCGCGGTGGGCCAGCGCAACCTCGAGTACGACACGCTCTCCGAGGAGTACGTGAGCTTCGTCGAGGACGACGTGCTCCCGCGGGTCCGGGAGCGCTACTCGCTCGAGCTGACGAGCGATCCCGAGGGGCGCGCCGCGATGGGCGGGAGCTCGGGGGGCGCGGCGGCGTTCACGATGGGCTGGTTCAGGCCGGACCTCTATCGGCGCATCCTGACGTACTCGGGCACCTTCGTGAACCAGCGCCCGGATGCGACGTACCCGCGCAGCGCGTGGGAGTACCACGAGCACCTCATCGGCGAGACGGAGCCGAAGCCGCTTCGCGTGTTCCTCGAGGCCGGGGAGAACGACTTCGACTGGAACACCGGAGACGACGTCTACCACGGTTGGCTCGAAGCCAATCGGGCCATGGCAGCAGCGCTCGCCGAGCGCGGGTACTCGTATCGATTCATCTATGCCCGAGGCGCCGAGCACGTCGACAATCGCGTGATCCGCGAGACGTTGCCTTCTGCGCTCGAATGGCTGTGGCGCGGCTATCCCCGTCCGTGAGTCGTCCGGTCAGCTGAACGCGGTCGAGTCGGCGAGGTCGACCTTGCCCCGCACGATCGCGTCGGCGAGCCAGTAGCTCAGCATCCAGATCGTCTGGGTGGGATTGTGCCCCGAGATGGTGGGCGCGACCGCGCCGCCTGCGACGAAGACATTGGGCATCGTCCAGAGCTGGCAATAACGATTGGTTGCGGACCTCGTCGGGTCGGTGCCCATTCGGGCTCCCCCCATGTCGTGCGTCGACGACGCGGTCGCGGTCGCGCCCGGAGATCCCCAGATGCGCTTCGCCCCGGCCGCCTCGAGGATCTCCTTGCCACGATCCCAGACGAACCGCGCCATGCGGAGCTCGTTCTGCTTCACCGTCCGCGTGACGCGGCAGCGCGGCATGCCGTGCTCGTCGCGATGGCTCGGGTCCAGGTCGAGGCGACAGTCCTCGTAGGGCAGTGGCTCTGTGAGGAGCTGGAGCCCCATGTAGCGATTCAGGCTTCCGGTCAGGAAGCGCTTGTACTCGGCGCCCCAGGACGGCACGTCCGGCGGGTGGACGTCGTACGTCTCGAGCGGCAGGCGCTGGGACGGCGAGCCGATGAAGGCGCCGCGGACGAAGAACTGATCGTCGGGCAGTCTCAGCTTCAGCTCTCTGGCGTTCTCGCCGTTGAACTCCTCCACTCCCTGGCGCTGTACCGACGGACCGTTCCAGCCATTGAGGATGCGATCGGGGAAGATGGCGTGGAGGTCGGTGACGGCACGATTGAGGAAGTACCTACCGACTTGGCCATTGCCGTCGATCCCGGAGTGCAGCAGCAGCCGGACGTTCTGGAAGGAGTAGGCGCCCAGGACGAACACCTCTCCCCGTTGCTCGTGCTCCACCCCGTGCGCGTCTCGATAAACGACGGCCGTGGCGAGGCCATCGCGGTGGACAATGCGCGTGACGTAGCAACCCGTGCGGAGCTCGAAGCCGGGCAGGCTCTCGGTCGCGGGAAGCAGCGCCGAGAGCGTGGAGCTCTTCGAGCCGTTCCAGCAGCCGTATCCCGTGCAGAAGCTGCAGTAGGTGCAGGCCGCGCGCTGGATGCCTTCCGAGGAGGTCCAGGAGCCGTCCATCACGAAGGCGGTGGGCACGTGAAAGGGCTTCAGCCCCAGGGCGAGGGCCCCCTCGCGAAAGACGAGATCGGTGGCATTGTCGCGTGGAGGTCGATAGGGGAAGTCCCGACTTCGTGGCGACTCGAAGGGATTCCCCTCGTCCGGACGAACCGGGCGGATTCGCCCGCCGATGTTGCCGGGCCAACCGCCGATGCCGAGCGCGCGCTCGACCTTGTCGTAGAACGGTTCGACCTCGGCGTAGGTGATCGGCCAGTCCTCGATGGCGGCCCCATCGGCGGCCAGGTGCGCGAGCTTGCGCGAGTCGCCGTAGAGCTCCCGGAGCGTGGAGGCGACGCGGAAGTCCTCCTCGTAGAACCGCCAGGATTGACCCGACCAGTGGACCGACGAGCCGCCGACCGTGGAGGCCATCGCGTAGCCCTGCGGCCAGGGGGCGGCCACGCTCCGAGAGTCCTCGCGGAAGGTCAGCCCCATGCGCGGCTTGTCGATCATCTCTGCGCGTGTGTGCCACCGCAGGGTGTCCATGGCGCCACGCGCGAAGTCGGTCGCGAGACTGCGATGCGGCCCGGCCTCGAGCGCCACGACCGACTTGCCCGCTTTCGCGAGCTCGAGCGCCACGGGCCCCGCAGCGGCACCGTAGCCGACGATCACGACGTCTCTTCGCGGCGGCGTTGGCACGGCGGGCGCTCAGAGATCGGCGAGGCGCCGATAGGGCATCTGGTGCTCCGCGAACCGCCGTTGCTCTTGCTCCGTGATTCCGTAGAACGGTCCCGGATAGCCGACTGCCTTCCAGCCGACGAGATTGCGGTTGCCGCCGTGGACGGGGTCGGAGAAGACGCCTTCGAGCACGTGTACGCGGATCGTGAGAAAGAAAGACTCGCCGTGTCGAACGCCGGCGAGCCGGCCGCGCGACAGGGCATCGAGCAGGGAGTCCTGGGTCGATTCCTCGAGCTCGACGAACGGCTTCCGATGCAGCTTCCTGGCGGCGGCGTCGATCTGCCCGAGGGCGATGCGATACGTCGAGAGGTAGCGCGCGTAGGGACCCGCCAGCGCGCGGTCGACGTAGTGAACGGAGCCAGCTTCGCGTGCGCCGGGATCTGCGGGATCTCCGGGCCAGATCCGGGCGCCGATGGCCTCGACGAGCGCGCCTTCGGCGGGAGTGAGCGCCGCCAGCCCTCGGAGCTCCGGGCGCGCGGGCAGCGGGTCAGGGTCACGGCTCAGCAGATAACCGCCGACGCCCGCGGCGGCTCCGGCGGCGCCGGCACCCGCGATCACCCGCACGGCCGTGCGGCGCGTGATGACGGCTGGCTTGGTTCGATCCATCGGTCGGGAGCGTAGCGGACGCGTCACCTCGGGTGAGTCGGACGATTGCCGCTACGCAAGGTGCCGACGGGAGCAGCAGCGGCGGGATCAGCGGCGGCGCCAGGCGAGGTGGATGTGATTGGCGTGTCCGCCGTGGCCGGGGCCGAGGATCTCGACGGCGCCGAGGGCGCGGGCACGGGCCATGAACGCTCGGTGCCCGGGGTGGGTCGCGCTCACGACTCGCGCGTCGATCACGTCGATGTCGACGGCGGATCCTCCGTAGTGTGCGCTCCGTTCCGAGTGGGATCCTCCGGCAATCTCGGTCACTCGGAAGGTGTAGTCCTCGGCGAGCGCCAGCAGCCCGCGCAACATGCGGTCGCTCAGCAGCACGGTGCCGCCCGGTGCGTTGTCGTAGGCGCTGCGCCGCGCGCGTCGCCCCCGGGCCGTGTCCTCGACGTTCTGACGGGCCGTGGCGAGATCGCGGACTCCCGAGAGGTGGCGCGTCTGGAGCGTGATGCGCGAGCTCCGGAGAATCGCCCGCGCCGCCTCGATGCGCGATGGCGGACCCGTCTCCGTGGCGCGAGCGGTGGGCGATGCGAAGGCGGAGAGAACGAGCAGGCCGACGTGCCATACCGACGCGCGCATCGAGGCACATGGTAGTGCAGAGAACGGGGCGAGAAACCCAACCGTTCACCTCGAGCGACGTCGAGGGGCGCGACCTCGTGCTTCGAAGCGCTCGGCACGAAGGGTCGTCCGGCGGAGCTTCAGGCACCCCGTGCGGCCGAGAGCGTTTCGTAGGCGAACTTCAGCCACCCTTCGACGCCGCTCGCGTAGAGCCGCGAGAGCGGGCGTCCCGAGGGGCCACCCGCGAGCGCCGTTCGCATCTCGTCCGTGCCGAGATCGGTCAGGCACCGGTACGAGGGGCAGAAGGTCGTGAGCCGCCCGTGCGACCGGTAGATGCTGCCTTGAACGACCGTCGCGCGTCCGCCCTCGAGCGTGATCGGGCCGCGGTCGACGCGGAGCCACTTCGGCAGCTTCCCGCCGAGCAGCACGTGCGCCATGACGACCTGCCGTTGCTCGCCCCAGGTCGCGAGCGGTTGCGGGCCGAGCTCCGCCGCGAGCACGCGGCGAGTCGTCGCGTCGCGCCCTCCCTCGCCGAACCAACCGTCGTCGCCCTCGAGCAGGATGCGATCGAACAGATGGTAGAAGTCGATCAGCACGGAGGTCTCGCGGGTCGTCGCGTCCCACGCGTCGAGCCCGAAGACGCCGCGGCCGAAGACCTCGCGCAGCAAGGCCGCATAGACCTTCTCGAAGAGCGGCGCGCCGACCGATCCCGCGTCGTACCGGAGATCCCAGCTCGCGAGGGCCCGCGCCGCGGCGGTGTCCGGCAGGAGCGGCTTCCAGAGCGAGACCAGACGCTCCGCCTGCAGCGACCAGAGGTCGCGTTGGATTCGCGCCATGTCCTCGAGGTCGAGCCGCGTCTCGGTCCCGAGCAGCGCGCGAATCCGCTCCTCGCGGTAGGAGCCCATCGGTAGATTGATTGCCGCCGGATGCCCCGGCGCGCTGACGTCGTGATTCGCGGTGGCGAGCACGCCATCCGGTGGATCGCGATGATTGACCAGCAATGCGGGATCGATCATGCCGTCCCAGTCGTAGGCACCCGTCCAGCCGGGCACCGGAAAGAGGCCCGAATGGCGCCGAGCAGGCAATCGGCCCGATTGCTGATAGGCGATACGACCGCCACGGTCGGCGAGCAGCCAATTGCACGAGATCCCGACGTTGCGGACGGCCGCCTGCGCCTGCTCCACGTCGGCGGCCATCGATATCGTGCGCAGTGCTTCGAGGGAGGCGGCAGCACCGCCGTGTTGGCCGGACCAGGCCCGGCAGAGCACCAGGCCGTCGGCGACGGGTCGGCGCGGATCGACCTCGAGCACGCCGTGACGGGTCTCGCGGATCGAGAGCTCTACGGGCTCGTCGCCTTTGCGGAGGATGCGCTCCTTCCGGACGGCCAGGTCCTCGAAGCCGTCGCCGCGCCGATAGCGGCCGTCGCGAATCTCTTCGATGAAGTAATCGACCTGATCCATGAACCCGTACGTGAAGCTCGCGGCGACGCGGCGTGTACGGCCCATCACGAGCCCGGGCACGCCGGGCATCGTGATCCCCATCCGGTAGTCGTCGGCGGTGTGGCCAATCCACTCGTACCAGATGGCAGGCAATCGATTGACCTCGAGGTGCGGGTCGTTGCAGGACAATGCAGAGCCGCTGACCGACCGCGCCGCCGCGACGACCCAGTTGTTGCTCGCCATCACGCGCGGCAACGCAGGCACGAAGCGCACGGCGGGCGGCAAGAGGCCCTGCTCGATGCGCGTGCGGCGAACGAGCTCCACGATCGCGTCGTCGAGGCCGTCGAGGTGCGGACGGAAGAGCTCGCGCAGGCGCGCCACCGGGACGCCGTCGTGCAGGGTCTGGACGATCCACTTCTCCATGTCCTGCTGCGACTGCGCGAGCGAAACGTAGGACATCACCAGGATGGTCAGGAGGATGTCCTCGACGGTCCAAGGCGCGGGGCGATGTCGGAGCAGCAGGAGCTCGAGGGGACGGCGATGGCGCGCGAGGTGCTCGTTGACGCCGTCGCAATAGGCCTGCGCGACGCTCCGCGCCTCCGGCGTGCAGCGAGCGGCGTCGGCTCGGGCGATGTGCGCGAATCCCATCTCGCGCATGAAGACGTCGACCGCCAGCGCCTCGTCGTTGCTCGCGAAGCACTCGCACAGGCGGCCGCGACCGATCACGCGGACGAGCTCCATCTGCACGAGGCGGTCGTGCGCGTGCGCGAAGCCGAGCCCACGGGCGAGCGCGACGTCGTCGGCTGCGCGCATCTCCACGACACCCCCGGTCGTGCGCCGCATCTCGACGCCTGCGTGTTGACGGTACCTGCGTCCGATGGTGGAGAGGCTCGGCATGGGACGAGAGCGTAGTACCGCTGGCCCGGAGCTCTCGTTCAAGTCGGCGACCCGCACACGAAACCGCAGGACGCCGAGGTGAATCGGGATGGAGCCGCGACCTCGGGAGCTCGGAGCTCGGGACGATCCCCCGATCCGTCGCAGCAGTCTTGTCGCCGCGGGCGCGTGGCGGATACGGTCTCGCGATGCGCGTCGTGTTCCTGTCGCCGAGGTACCCGCAGGAGATGAGGCAGTTCACCCGCGGCCTCGCGGAGGTCGGCGCCGAGGTCCTCGGCGTGGGCGACGGCAGCCCCGAGCCGGAGCTGCGGCGGTACTTGTCCGGCTACCTGGAGGTTCCGTCCATCATGGACGAGGACGATGTGATCGCGCGCGTGCAGGGCTGGCTGCGCGGCCGATCGATCGATCGCGTGCTCGCGAACTGGGAGCCGCTGGTCGTGCTCGCGGCGCGCATGCGCGAGCGATTCGGCGTGCCGGGGATGTCGGTCGATGCAGTGCGCGGCTTTCGCGACAAGCAGCTCATGAAGGAGCGCGTCGCTGCGGCCGGGCTGCGTGTCCCGCGCGCAGAGCGGGTGCGCTCGGTGAAGGACGTCTGGCGCGCGGTGGAGGCGATCGGCTTTCCGGCGATCGTCAAGCCGATCAGCGGGGCGGGCAGCGCAGACACGTACAAGGTCGAGTCCACGAGGGACATGGAGCGCGTGTTGCCCCACCTGCGGCACGTCGTGGAGGCGAGCTGCGAAGAGTTCATCGAGGGCGAGGAGTACACGTACGACACGGCGTCGATCGACGGCCGGCCTGCCTACGAGAGCGTGACGCGGTACTTCCCGAACGCGCTCGAGATGCGATCGAACGAGTGGATCTCGCCGGTCATGGTGTCGGTGCGCGACCTCGGTCAGCCGCACGTCCAGCGCGGCATCGAGCTCGGCCGAAACGTGCTGCGTGCCCTCCGCATGGGCGATGGGATGACGCACATGGAGTGGTTCCGGAAGCCCGACGGCGAGGTGGTGTTCGGGGAGATCGCGTGCCGCGCCGGCGGAGCGTGCGTCGTCGATCAGATGAACTACACGAGCGACATCGACCTCTTCCGCGAGTGGGCGCGCGTCGTCACGGTGGGCCGCTTCGAAGCCTCGACGGAGCGTAAGTACAACGTCGGGGTCATCTTCAAGCGCGCGCGAGGGCAGGGCCGGATCACCGCGATGGTCGGGCTGAGCGAGTACTACGACCGGTTCCGGGCGCACATCGTCGAGGACACGTTGCTGCGCCCCGGCACGCCGCGCCGCGACTGGAAGGCGACGCTGCTCTCGGACGGCTATCTCGTGGTGCGCCACCCCGACTGGGACGAGGCGTGCCGGATGGCGTTCGCGGCGGCCACCGACATCCAGCTCTACGCCTCGTAGGGTGGCACTATCGTGCGTGCATGACGCACGTCGTCTTCGTCGCTCCGCGCTTTCTCGAGAACACCAACCGCTACGTGCGCGCGTTCGCCGAGCTCGAGGACATCACGTTCAGCGTCGTCAGCCAGGATCCCGAGGAGTCGATCCCGCCACCGCTGCGCGCACGCGTGGCCGGCCACTACCGGGTCGCCGACGTTCTCGATGCCTCGCAGCTGACCCGTGCGGTCGGCGCGATCGCGCGATCCATCGGGCGAGTCGATCGGCTCGCCGGCGGGCTCGAGCAACTGCAGCTGCCGATGGCCGAGGCGCGGGACGCGCTGGGGATCGAAGGTCTGAGCGTGGCGGTCGCGCGCAACTTCCGCGACAAAGACCGGATGAAGGAGGTGCTGCGCGCGCGCGGCGTCCCCGTCGCCCGGAGCACCCTGGCGCACGCTTCGCGGGACATCGTGGCGTTCGTCGAACGGGTCGGATTCCCGGTGATCGTCAAGCCGCAGGCGGGCCTCGGGACGCGCGGCACGTACCGCATCGAGAACGAGCTCGATCTGGCAGCCTTGCCGCCGCCTTCGGTCGCGGTTCCGCTCCAGGTCGAGGAGTTCGTCCGCGCACGCGAGCACACGTGCGAGACGGTGACGATTCGCGGAGTGCCGGTGTGGCGTTCCGGAACGCGCTACTTCCCGACGCCGCTCGAGGTGCTGGAGACCTCGTGGGTGCAGTACTGCGTGCTGCTGCCGCGCGAGGACGACGACCCGACGTGGACAGGGTTCCACGCGATCAATGCCGCCGCGCTCGCTGCCCTGTTCGGAGATGCGGCGGGCACGGCCGCGGGGACGGCGCTGACGCACATGGAGTGGTTCCTGCGCGAGGACGGAAGCGCAGTCGTGAACGAGGTCGGCGCGCGACCACCCGGAGTCCACATCATGCCGCTCATGGGGCTCGCCCACGAGACGGACCTGTTCGCGGACTGGGCGCGGCTCGTGGCGCTGGACGCGTTCACGCCGAAGCCCCGTCGGTTCGCGGCGGGCTCGGCGTTCTTCCGCGGGCAAGGACCCGGGTCGCGCGTCGCGTCGGTCGAGGGTGTGGAGCGTGCGGTGGCCGAGTGCGGCGACGCGCTCGTCGAGATGCGCACGCCGAAGGTCGGACAGCCCCGCGCCGACGGTTACGAAGGCGAGGGCTGGGCCATCGTGAAGCACGAGACGACCGACGGCCTCAAGCACGCGTTGCGTGCGTTGATCGAGAACGTTCGCGTGCGCTACGCGTGATGCGCGGGGCTCGAACGGCGTTCGCGGTCGTCGTCGCGGTGACGGTCTGTGGGTGTGGCGACGACGATGGCGCGATGCCTCCGCCGGGCGGGCCGGCCGATGGGGGCGCCGTCGCGTCCCGCCGCGTCGTCGTGTCGAGGGACTCGTACGGCGTGCCTCACATCGCGGCCGCCGACGTGCGCGGTGCGAGCTACGCGCTCGGCTGGGTCGAGGCCGAGGATCAGCGCGACGTGCTGCTCGGGCGGCTGTGGGCCGCCGCCGGGCGATCCGCCGAGAAAGCGGGCGACGGCTGCGGGACGCCGTGTCTCGAGGCCGACGTGCGCGTGCTCGTCGATCGCGTGCCCGAGTCGGTGGAGCGCGGCTATCCGTCGCTCGCTCCGCGGACGCGCGAGGTGATCGAGGCGTACGTCGATGGGGTCAACGCGTTCTTCGCGCAGGCCGATCCGGCGGCCGGCCTCTGGTTCGCCGACGATCCGATCACGCCGTCGATGGTCGTCGCGGCGCAGCTGGCGGCGCGCATCGCACACGCGCGCGCCTCGACGACGGCGGACATCACGCCCGAGACCGGGTCGAACCAGCTGGTGGTCACCGGCGCGCGCGCCGCGCCGGACACGACGGTCGTGCTGAAGGACCCGCACAATCTCTGGACCGGCAGCGAGCCCTACGCGCACGTGCGCGTCGGCGAGCACGATCTCGTCGGCAATTGGTTCGGGGGCGCGCTCGGCTGCGGCACGAACGGCTTCGTGGCTTTCGGCTGCACGCGCTCGACTCCCGTGTCGGCCGCCTCGGTGCGACTGCGTCTGCGATACGGCGCCCTCCGCGAGAGCAGCGAGCCGTGCGGTGCGTACACCGAGGCGTTCCACGCGGACCACGCGGCGGGGACCGAGCTCGTGCCGTTCGCCATGCGGTGCATCTCCGTGGCGCGTCGCGGCGAGCCACCGTTCACGGGATGGGCGTACGACTCTCGGTTCGGCACGCTCGAGCACGCGGGCGACGACACCGACGGCGACGGCCTGCCCGACGAGGCTTTCGTGACCCACGTGTTCGCGGCCACCGATCTCGGGTTCATGGATTACCTGGTGGACCGCACGTACGTGCGCACGAGCGAAGAGCTGCTCGGACTCTATGCGGCTCCCACGCCGCGCGAGGACGCGCAATACCGAGCGTTCGGGTCGCGAGATCACGTGATTGGCTTCGTGCTCGGCGCGGCGGTGCCCGTGCTCGACGAATCGATCGATTGGCATTCGCCGGTCTCGAGCGAGGACCCGAGAATCGACGGGTGGAACCCGAACGGCGATTGGTCGGTCCTCGACAATGTCGAGTTCTACGACGTCGATGGGATTGGCCCGGAATTGCCCAACGTGATTCGGCCGCTCGGCGATCTCGTCCAGAACTGCAATGGCAATCCGCGGTGGGCGACCGAGCCCGTCGGGCAGATGGCCGAAGCCCCCGGCGTGCTCGAGGCGATCCGCGCTCAGACCGTGCGCGACGAGCGGATGCGCGAGCTCGTGCTCGGCTCGACCGCGCTCGATGCGGCAGGCGTGCAATCGATTGCGACCGACGTCGGCGTGGCGGCGGGACGCCGGCTGGTGGAGGCGATTCGCTGCGGTCTCGCGATCACGGGCGCCGATCCCGTCGCGACGTGGGGCGACGGCGGCCGATTGCTGGAGATCCTGATCGCGTGGTCGGCGCTCGATTATGGCGCCGTGCCCGAGTCCGAGGCGATGACGGTGATGTACCTGCTCGACGCGACGCGGCTCGTCGACGAGTACCCGAGCGACGGCGAATGCTGGCCGATGACGACAATCGACCGGCTCGCGGTCGCGCTGCGCGACGCGCTCGCGCCCGCCATGCGCCGGCTCTACGGCGCTTCCCACGACGACCCGCTGCACGTGCCGTGGGGATGGCTCAACCGCGTGGTCGTCGGCGGTGTGGAGCGTGGCGTGGCCGGCGCCGGCGGCAATCTGGCCACGTTGTTCGTCAACGCGTTCGAGGTCGACACCGGGACCGGGCGCGGCAAGCCCGATGTGCACCTCGGCTCGCGCGTGACGCAGGTGACGTCCTTCGGACCGGAGGGGCACGAGGTGTGGGTGACGATGCCGCACGGTCAGATCGACGAGGACCTCTTCCCCGATTCGCCCCATGTCGGCCAGACGATCGACGACTACGTCGCACGTAGGTTTCGCCGTGTGCCTCTCGCGCCCGAAGAGATCGCGGCGGACCCGTGCCCGTACGGCGATCCCGCCTCGCCGAGCTTCGACCCGGCCCACGAGCACGCGACGCGCGTGGAGCTCGTGCTTCCCTGGTCGCCGTGACGCACGCGACTGGATTGCTCGTGGGTCGCGGCTCGCGGGAATCAGCGTGCGTGCGAGCGGTTGTCGCGACGTGGGCATGCGCGACGTCGCCGCGATCGCGGCCTTCGTGATGGTGGGTGGGTGCACGATGGAGGGCCCCGAGGAGAGCGGGCTCGTTGGTCCCACCCTCGACGATCCGCCGCCGCCGATCTCGGGCGGATCGCTGCTCGTCACGAACGACGACCGGTTCGCGGTCGCGGCCGATCCCGACCGGGACGTCGTGCACGTGGTGCAGCTCGACGAGATCGGGCTCGTGCGGTCGTTCGACTTCGCGCAGGGCGACGAGCCCGGACGCGTCGTCGAGGGGCCCGACGGGCGCGTGCACGTCGTGCTCCGCGGAGGTGCGGGCATCGCGTCGATCGATCCGAGCGGGGTGTCTCCACCGGCGGAGATCGCGGTGTGCGACTCGCCGCGCGGGATCGACGTGACGCGCGAGGGCATCGTGATCGTGGCGTGCGCAGGCGGCGAGCTCGTGCGCGTGGACGAGGGCGAGACGACGACGATCGCCCGCCTCGAGCCCGACGTGCGCGACGTGGTGGTGCTCGGCGAGCATCTGCTCGTGAGCCGGTTCCGCCGCGCGGACGTGACCGTGCTCGACCGCGACGGCGAGGTCGTGCGGACGATGCGGCCCGAACGCCGCGCGCCGCGACGCGACGACGAGCACGAAGCTCGGGTCGACGACGAGGTGGTGGCGGAGGGAGCGAGCGACGACGGGGCTCCGCGCGAGCCGAACACCGCGTTTCGACTGCGCCGCCATGGGGATCGTGCCTTCCTTCTCGCGCAACGTTCTCCCGTCGTGGTGCCGGGCGCCGGCGGCGGAGGAGGTGCGGGCTACGGCGGCGGCGGCGCGGCGGGGGCTGCCAGCGCGTCCGAGGTCGCATCGGGGCCGAGCGAGGTCGTGGCGCGAACGAGCGACGTCGTTCAGGCGGGTGCGCCCGTGGTCGAGACCATCGTGGCCGAGGTGCATCCCGACCACATCGGTCCGCCCTTCGTCGCGCGCGACGTCGTGCTGGGCGTCGACGTCGCCGTGGATTGCGCGCGCTCGCAGGTCGCCATCGCGGTGCCCAGCGAGATCGGCGGTGACGAGAGCCAGCGGACTCGACGGATCCTCGCGGGAACGCTCCTGGCCGGTTCGAGCACGGTGTTGCCGAGCCTCGAGCCGCCCGCGATCGATGGTCAGCCGACGGCAGTGGCGTTCACGAGCGACGGTCGGCTCGTCGCGCTCTCGCGCGAGCCGTCGTCCCTCTACGTCGAGGGTGAGTCGGTTCCGCTCTCTTCGGTCTCGCGCCGCGACGGCGGACACGATCTGTTCCACGTGCGCAGCGGGACGATGGCTTGCGCGAGCTGTCATCCCGAGGCGGGCGACGACGGTCAGGTCTGGAACGAAGACGGCACGCCGCGACGCACGCGTGCGTTGCGCGGCGGTCTGCTCGAGACCCTCCCGTTCCACGCGGCAGGCGACGTCGCCGACATGGAAGCCATCCTCGCGCGACGCATGCCGGCGCTTGCCGAACGCGCCGCGCACGCCGACGCGGTCTCGTTCTGGCTCGATGCGCTCGCACCCGCGACGCCGCCCTTCGTCGACGATCCCGGGCCTGCAGCGCGCGGCGCCGAGCTGTTCGAGTCCCATCGCTGCGCGACGTGCCACGCGCTGCCGCTCGGCACCTCGCCCGGTCGTCACGACGTCGGGACCGGTGGGCCGCGCGAGGTCCCGTGGCTCCTCGAGCTCGCGTTCCGCGCGCCGTACATGGCAAACGGTTGCGCGCGGACGATCGAAGAAGCGCTCGTTCCGCCCTGCGGAGGTGCGGCGCACGGGGCGCTGGGCGAGCTCGGACCTCGGGAGCGAAGCGACCTCGCCGCGTTCCTCGCGACCTGGTGACGCGAGGCGCGACGTTCGTGGGGCGAGCGCGCGCTGGTTGTACGCTGGCGACGTGAGCACGATCGGGTGTCCGTCGTGGGGGGTCGGCGCACCGTGAGCCGTCGCCTGCCGATCGGCGTGATGGGGGCCGGGGCGATCGGCTGCTTCGTGGGCGGCAGGCTCGCGGCGCGGGGCGCGGACGTCGTGCTCGTCGGGCGCGAGCGCACGAGGGCGGAGCTCGTGGCGCACGGCCTCGTGCTGCAGGATCTCGAGGGGCCCGACGTGCGGGTCGCAGTGGGGCGAGCTCGCCTTCCGAGCCTCCCGGGCCCCTCGACCGAAGCACCCGGGTCGGAAGGCGACATCCTCTTCGCGACGGATGCGTCCGCGCTCGCCGATCGCGACGTGGTGCTCTGCTGCGTCAAGAGCGGGCAGACCGCGGAGGCGGCCGATCGACTCGCGGCGGTGCTCGGGGGCAACGCCGTGGTGGTGAGCTTCCAGAACGGCGTGCGCAACGCCGGCGTGCTGCGCGAGCGGCTGCCGAAGCACACCGTGCTCGGCGGCATCGTGACGTTCAACGTGGTCGCCGCGGGCGAGGGTGTGTTCCGTCGCGCGACGAGCGGTCCGCTCGTCATCGAGAGGCGCGAGGGCGATTCGCGCGTCGAGGCGCTCGCGCAGTCGTTGCGGACCGCCGGCTTCGACGTGGTGGTGCCGCGCGACGTGCGTCCGCTCCAATGGACGAAGCTCGTGATGAACCTGAACAACGCCGTCGGCGCGCTCTCGGGCGCACCCACGCGCGACTTGCTGTTCGTTCCCGGGTATCGGCGCGTCCTCGCGGCGGTGATCCGCGAGGCGCTCGCCGTGCTGCGCGCCGCGCGTGTGCCGACCGCGCGCCTCGGGCCGATGCCCGTGGCCGTGTTCCCCTACGTGCTCTCGCTGCCGACGCCGCTGCTCCGCGTGGTCGCGTCCGCTCAGGTGAAGGTCGATCCCGAAGCGCGCTCGTCGATGTGGCAGGACCTGACGCGCGGACGCGCGACCGAGGTCGATCACCTCAATGGCGAGATCGTTCGTCTCGCGCAGGAGCACGGCATCGCGGCTCCGCTCAACGAGCGGACCGTGGAGCTCGTGCACGAGGTCGAGCGCGCGGGCCGCGGGTCACCGAACCTCTCGCCCGAAGCGCTATGGTCGGCGCTGACGTCGACGGCGCGTCCGACCTGACGTGCGACGCCTGCACGGTCACTCCGCGATCACGACGACGGGCTCGGCGGATCCGGCGAGGCCGCTCGTGCCGCGATCACCGGGGCTCTCGCCGCCAGGGCCGGCCAGACCGGCGACACCGGCGAGCTCGATCTCGGCCGACTCGCGGACGGCGTCGGCATACGGCTCCGCGCCGCGGCCGATGACGACGACGCCGTGACTACCCGCGCCGCACCCGCCGCCGCCGCCGCCGCCCGCGCCGCCGCGTCCGCCATCGCCGCCCCGCCCGCCACCTCGCGCGCACCAGTGGCGCCCGCCGCCGCCGGCCGCTCCCGCGCCCGCCGTACCTCCCGCGGCGCCGATGCCCCCGGCTCCCCCCGCGCCGCCGCTCGCGGTGACGATGCGTACGCGCGTGAGGACCGGGCCGTCGCCGCCGCCGCCTGCGAGCCTGACGACGATCCCGACGCTCGCGCCTCCGCCGGTTCCCGCGGTCGCGCCCGGGGCTCCGCATCCTCCGGCCCCACCACCGCCTCCGCCTCCGCCGGACTGATCGACGCAGCCGCCGAACGTGTCGTCGATCACGTCGTAGCCGGCGCCCGCGGACCCTCCGCCACCGCCGCTGCCGTCGAGACCCACGGACCCGTCGGTGCCGGCGCCGCCCGACAACAAGCCGGTCGTGACGTCGAATCGCGCGGCGGCCGTGCAGCCGAGACCCCCGGCGCCGTCGTCGCCTCGACGTCCCTCGCCGCCGTTGCCGCCCTCGCGCGGGAGCGTCGCGTTGTCGTCGCAGAAGTTGCAGACGCCCCGATCGGTGGGCGAGTTGTACGTCGCGATGCCGGGATCGCCGCCGCTCGGGCCGCGCCCTTCGCCAGGGAGCGGGTTCGGGATCGCGAGACGCACGACCGCCTCGAAGTCGCAGACGCCGCCGACGGTGAAGTCCTCGCAGCCGGCGTTCGCACACGGGGCGACCTGATTGCAGCCGGTCTCGATGCACTCGGCGGCGCCGCCTCCCCCGCCCGAGACGTCCGTGCCGCTCGGGCACGCGTGACGACCCGCTGCGCCGCCGGTGGCTCCGCACGTTCGCCCGGGCTCGTTGCCGTCTCCGCCGGGTGATCCGCCGCCGCCGTCGAGCGCCTCGAGCGTCAGTCCGCGATCGGCGAGCACGTCCGACGACGCGCGCCCGTCGCGGCCGGCGAGCCCGCGCCCCGCGAGCACCACGACGTCGGTGAGCGCGACGTTGCCGTTGCAGCCGTCGAAGAGCACCGCGGTGCTCGCGCCTCCGGCCTCGAGCGCGTCGGTCCCGATGATGGTGAAGCCGTCGACGCGCGTGGGCTCGACGATGCCGCGACACACGAGCGACGGATGTCCCGGGGCGCCCGACGTGTGCTCGATCCACGTCGGATAGAGCTCGAGGTCGCGGTCGTCGAAGGTCGGCGAGTAGCCGCCGAACACACCGACGCCACCGACGAGCTCGACGCGCTCGTCGTAGACGCCGCGCGCGACCAGCACGCTCTTGCCTTCGTCGCGCCCGCGTCGCACGGCCGCCGAGACGGTCCGCATCGGGCGCGCGAGGGTGCCGGGATCCGCGTCGTTGCCGGCGGTGGTGACGAAGACGAAGTCGGTGACGTCGTCGAGGATGCCGTCGCAGTTCGCGTCGCCGCCCGCACGCACGGGCGGCCCGCCGACGGGAGCGAGCTCGCACTCGCAGCCGCTCGCCGCGATGCGGTCGACATCGACGAACCCATCGGCGCAGCGGACGTCGCAACGCACGACGTCACCCTCCGCCAGGCAGGTCGCGACCATGTTCGGGCCCGGCGCGCTGCACGGGACTCCGCACGCGCCGCAGTGGCGCCGGTCGACGTACTGGCCGCGCTCGTTGCGATAGTCTTCGTCGACCTCGCCGTCGCAGTCTTCGTCGCGGTCGTTGCAGACCTCCTCGAGCGCGGGACGGCACTCGCCCGCGATGCCTTCGGAGCACTCCTGCTGGCCAGCGCAGAGCTCGCCCGTGGGCGACTCGACGAGACATCCGAGGAGCACGCCGTCCATCACGTCGGTGCAGCCGCACAGGCCCGTCGATGGGACACATTGCGCGTCCGCTCCGGACGGCGTGCACGTGTAGCCGGCGGGGCAGTCGCTCGCCGAGAGCACGCAGCTGCGGCCGCAGCGCGTGGCGCCGCTCTCGGTGGCGAGGCACCGCGCGCCGGGCTCGCGCACCGCGCAGTCGTCGTCGGTCTCGCACGGAAGACAGAGCACGGGAGTGTCCGGAACGCAGGCTCCGGCGCCGCGTCCCGCGGGATCGCCCGCGAGGTGCTCGCCCTCCGCGCACCGCACGATGCGACACGCGTAGCGCATCGACTCGGGGTCGACTCCGCTCGGCGTGGGAGGGGCGCCGTCGCGCGCAGCGGCCCCGCCATCGCGCCCGCCCGCGTCCGTGTCCCCGCCGCCATCGCGCCCGCCTGCGTCGCCCCCGCCGTCGCGCGGGCCACCTTCCGCGGGATCGGCATCGCGCCCGCCGGGCGTCGCGTCGCGCACGCTCGCGTCGCGGCTCGGCGGATCGGCCGTCGCGGGTCCACACGCCGTCTCGGCGGCCGTCGGGAACGCCTCGCTGCACACGACGTTGCACGCCCCGCAGCTCGTGGCCGTCGCGTAGTGCCCGTCGTCGTCGGTGAAGCCTTCGTCCACCAGGCCGTCGCAGTCGTTGTCCTCGTAGTCGCAGACCTCGACGGCGTCCTCTGCGCAACGCTTCGTGTCGTAGCAACCGGCGAGCGCCACCAGGGTTGCGATCAGCGCCGCGACGCGCACGAACGAGCCGTTCGCGCCGAGCTCGTCGAAGCACGCGATTGGGTCCTTCGACCCGCGGTCGCTTCGCTCCCGCGGCGCGGGACCCACGGTGCTGTCGTCACATGGCAGCATCGAGCCTCACCTCTTCGACCGGCCCGTTCGTGCCCGCGCTTCCCGCGCCTGCCCCGCCGCCGCCGCGTCCGCCGTCGCCGCCGCGCCCGAGGACGACGTTCGACAAGCCGCTGCGCAACGTCGCGATCCCCGGATCGGCGCCGCCCGGCGTCAGCACCCAGAGCCCGAGGCTCGCGCCGCCGCAGCCGCCGCCGCCGCCGCCGCCCGGTCCGCCCGTTCCGCCGTTGCCGCCGCGCGCGCCGGGGTAGGGGCCCGCGAGCGTCGGCGTGCCGCGACGCTCGCGCGGAACCTCGCCGCCGTTGGCGCCGCTGCCGCCGCGTCCGCCGTCGCCGCCCGCGCCGCCCGCGCCACCGCGTCCGCCGTCGCCACCGACGGCGATCACGTCGCGCAACACCGGCAACGCGCCGCTGGCGCCGCCGCGGACGACGAGCACGATGGCGATGCTCGGCGAACCGCTCGTGCCCGCGCTCCCGGCCGTGCCGCCACATCCACCGGCACCGCCGCCGCCGCCGCCGCCGCCGAGGCCGTCGACGAACTCGCACTCGCGCGCGTACCAGTCGATCACCGCGGTGCCGCCCGCGCCGCCGCCGCCGCCGCCGCTGCCGGCCGCGCCGTCGGTGCCCGACGTGGCGCCGGCCGGTGTCCACGTCGTGCCCGACAACGTCCCGAGCGGCGCCGTGCAGCCGCTGCCCGGTGTGCCCGCCGCTCCGTCGCCGCCGTTGCCTCCGACGATCGGGCCGCGGTAGTCCGTGGGCACCGAGAAGTCGGCGAGCCCGCAGCACACGGCGCGATCGCAGGTGCCCGTCGACATCAGCACGGGGCCTTGCGCGTCGTAGCCGCCTTCGCCTCCGCGTCCCGGGCTGCCCCCTTGCCCTTGCTCGCCGGGCGGCTGGGTCGACCCGATCTCGCCGCAGCTCGCAGTGCCGCCCGCGCCGCCGTTCGCGTTCGTCGCGCCGCACGTGCTCATCCCGCCGGCTCCGCCGCGCACGCGGTTCTCCTCGCGCGGCAGGCACACGTGCGCGGTCGGATCCTCCAGCGCGCCACGCGGCTCCTCCCCGTCGGTCGCGGGCACGGTCGGTCCCGTGCCCGAGACGCCGTCGGTCCCCGGCGTCCCGTTCGCGCCGTCGCCTGCGCGCACCACCACTCCGTCGAGCGTCAGCAGCACACCCGGATCCTCGAGGTACGCACCGAACGCCGGCCGCGCCGCGTCGGCCGCGTCGAGACCGTGGAAGCGCATCCACGCCGCGCCCGTCGTGCGCGTGCCCGCTCCCGCGCGCGTCACGAGCGCGGCGCCTCCCGGCGCGGTCGTGTCCGCCGGCGCGCGCACGATGACCTGGAACCCGTCGGGGTCGAGCGACAGGAAGTCGCGACGGTACCCGCCGTACACGCGGATCCCGTCGGGCAGCTCGAGCGTCTCGGTGTACGTGCCCGATGCGACGAACACGGTCGTGCGCGGGGCCCCCGTCATCACGCTCTCGAGCGCGAGCTCCATCGCGCGGCGCAACGTGGCGAGCGGTCGCGTCGGCGAGCCCGGCCCTGCGTCGTCGCCGTCCTGCGCGACGTAGATCGACTCCACGACGATGCCGTCGGCGCCGTCGCAGTTCGGGTCGAGCGTCTCGCCCGACGTGTCGAGCGGCCCGGGCACGTCCGCGTCGCCGCCGAAGTGGCACTCGCAGCCGTCGGCGATGACGAGGTTCGCGTCGAGCCGATCCCCCGGCTGGCGGCCATCGCGCGCGTCCGGGCAGTCGAGCACGCATCGCGGTGCGAACGGATCGCCTCCGCACGTGAGCTCGATGTCGGGCAGCCGGCTCGTCGTGCAGTCGACTCCGCACGCGCCGCAGTGGTGCAGGTCGAGCGAGTAGGCGCCGCGGTCGTCGAGGAAACCGTCGTCGATGCGACCGTTGCAGTCGTTGTCGGTCTCGTCGCAGACCTCGGGTGCCGTCGAGCACGCGAGCAACGTTCCGTCGTCGCAGCGGGTCGTGCCCGGGCACAGGCGCGTCGTCCCGTCGGGCGATCGGACCTCGATCCCGCACGCGAGCTCGAAGTGCTCGCCCGGCTCGCACGAGCAAGAACCGCCCGGCGGCTCGCAGCGCTCTTCGCCCGAGGCGGCGTCTTCGCGACACGTGAACCCATCGGGGCACGCACCCTCGACGCACGTGATCACGCAACGCAGCTCGTCTCCGAGACGCGCGCATCGCGCTTCGTCGAAGTCGCCGCAGTCGCCGTCGTCGCCGCAGGGAAGGCACATGCGCTCGTCCCACGGGAGGCAGCGCCCCGTCGGCGACAGGAGGAACCCGCGCGCGCAGGCGAGCGCGCGGCAGCGAGGCGACCCCTCGGTCTCGTCGTCGACCGCCAGCGCACAACGGGTCTCGGTCGCGTTGGGCACCACCTCGTCGCAGGCGAGCCCGCAGACGCCGCAGTGGTCGTCGTGGACGTAACGACCGATGGCGTCGCGGAAGTCCTCGTCGATGTCGGTGTCGAGGTCGTCGTCGCGGCCGTTGCACGCCTCCGGACGCGGCTCGACCCGCGTCTGCTCCTCGGGCGGGTCGTCGATCGCGTCGGTGCGCGCGCCGCACCCCACGACGAGAAGCCCCCAGAGGAGGGGGATCGCACACGCGCCCGTTCGCCCGACCATCACGAAGGCGCCGAAGCATAGGCGGCGCCACCGCGGGAAGCCACGGATTGCGCGACCACCGGCAGGGCCGGATCGGTCCGTGCCGTCAGCGGGATGACGCCTCGCGAGGCTCGAATCAGCGCCATTGCCGTCGGCAACCATGCTCGACGATGATTGCGTCCACCATGAAGACGTCCCGTATCTTCACAATCGCCGTTCTTGCCGCTTGTGCGGGGCCGCTCGCTTTCGCGCCGACACGTGTTGCGGTCGCACAAGTCTGCTCGGACGGCAGCAGCGGCGCCGTCACGGTCACCGGCGCGATGACGGTCGTGCTCAACACGTACCTGCCGTCGCCGCTCGCGACGACCCGGGTGGCCGTCGGCTCGCGCACGATCCCCGTCGAGTCCGCGGCCGTCCGCGGAGCTGCCGGCGCCATCGCGGCGGGCGACCTGTTGATGATCATCCAGGTCCAGGGCGCGGACTTCAACAGCACGGGCGACGCCATGGTCGACGGTGCCTACGGCGACGGGCCCGGCGGCAACGACCGTCAGGGCTTCGTGGTGACGGCCGAGCACCTGGCGGGTCGCTACGAGATCAACCGCGCGTCGGGGCCGATCGCGGGCGACATGATCCCGCTCGTCGCGCCGACTCGGTACGTCTACGAGAGCGGCGATGCGCCGGTCGATGCGGGTGGCGGCATCGGCCGCGGTGTGCGGCGGTACCAGGTCGTGCGCATCCCCGAGCCGACCGC
Source organism: Deltaproteobacteria bacterium (assembly GCA_020854145.1). Taxonomy (GTDB): domain Bacteria; phylum Myxococcota_A; class Polyangia; order Polyangiales; family JADZFZ01; genus JADZFZ01. The sequence goes on from JADZFZ010000712.1 coordinate 31,717, forward strand.
GCTCACCATCGACGCGGGCTCGACGCTCGCCGCCGCGCCATGGGACGGGCGAACGGGCGGCATCGTCGCGATCGACGTCGTCGGTGCGCTGACGGTCAACGGGTCCATCACCGCATCGGGTCGCGGCTTCCGCGGCGGCTCGCCGACGATCCCGACGATGCTCGACGACCCTCGCGTCGGGTTCCGCGGCGAAGGCATCTGCGGGACGCCGACGCGCACGTTCAGCCAGCAGCTCATGCTGACGACGCGCGCCACGCCGGGTCTCTTCGGGTCCGAGTCCAACCGCGGCGCGCCCGGCAACGCGGGCGGAGCGCCGCTCATCAACGACTCGGGCGGCGGCGGCGGCGCGGGCTTCGGCGACGGCGGCGAGGGCGCCATCGGTCCGGGCACCGCGATGATGCGCAACCCGCCCAACCGCGCGAAGGGCGGCGACGGCATCGACGATCCGACGCGCCTCTATCTCGGCGGCGGCGGCGGCTCCGGCACGCTCGACGACCCGACACCCGTCGAGGCCGTGAGCGGCCAGGCCGGCGGCGGCATCGTGATCGTGCGTGCCACGAGCATCACCGGGACGGGCTCCATCCTCGCGGACGGCGAAGGCGCGCGCATGCAAGCCCAGGAGGGCAGCGGCGGCGGCGGCGGCGGCGGCACCATCGTGCTCTTCTCCGGCTCGACGACGCTGGCCGGCATCACGGTCGCGGCGCGCGGCGGTGCCGGCACCTCGACCATGACCGACGACGATGCGGGCGGCGGCGGCGGCGGCGGCGGCCGCATCATGGTGCTGCACCCGACGGGCGCGACCGTCACGTTCACGGGCGACGTCAGCGGTGGCCCAGGCGGCGACGCGCCGCAGCGCACGACGATGCCGCCGCGCACGGGCGTCGCGGGCACGGGCGGGCTCTCCGAGAATCGCGCCACGATCCCTGGTGATCTCGGGTGCCCCGGCACCGACACCGACCGCGACGGAGTCACCGATCCCGTCGACATCGACGACGACAACGACGGCATCCCCGACATGCTCGAGGGTCGCGGTCGCGATCCGAGCGCCGACGGCGACGGCGACGGGATCCCCGACTACGCGGATCCGACCTTCGCGGGCTTCGTCGACACGAACACCGACGGCGTGGACGATCGCGTCGATCAGGATCGCGACGGCGTTCCGAACCATCTCGACCTCGACAGCGACGGCGACGGTCTGCCCGACACCGTCGAAGGCAACAACTCCGATCTCGACACCAACACCGACGGCCTGCTCGACTCGATGATCGACGTCGACCGCGACGGCCTGCGCGCCTCGGTCGATGCGAGCGAAGGAGGTCGCACGACGGTACCGCCGGACACCGACGCGGACGGGCTGCCCGACTTCCTCGACGTCGACACCGACGGCGACGGCATCACCGACGCCGCGGAGGCGGGTGGCATCGACGCCAACGGCGACGGCCGTCTCGACATGTCGGCGGACGCCGATCGCGACGGTCTCGCGAACGTGGTGGATCCCAGCTGCGGCGCGGGCTGCACCAACGGGATGGCGCTACCGCAGCCGAACAGCGACGCGCTCGGCGACGGTCCCGACTGGCGCGATCCCGACAGCGACGCGGACTCGGCGCCCGACGCGACCGAAGGCCACGACGCCGATCAGAACGGCGTGGCCGACACGATGCGCGCCGGTCGCGACACCGACGGCGACGGCCTCGACGACGCGTACGACCCCGACTGCGTCGCGGCGCTCTGCATGGGCACGATCGGTCGGACCGCGACCGTGCCGAACACCGACGGCGACGGGCTCGCGAACTTCCGCGATCCCGACGACGACGCGGACCTCCTGCCCAGCATCCTCGAGCGTCCGGGCATGATGGACCGCGACACCGACGCCGACGGAAGGCCGGACTACCTCGATCCCGACGACGACAACGACACCGTGCTCACCGTCAACGAGCGGCCCGCGATGATGGATCGCGACACCGACATGGACGGCACCCCGGACCATCGCGATCCGGACGACGACGGCGACAGCGTCGCCACGGTCCTGGAGCGGCCCGGCATGATGGACCGCAACACCGACGGAGACGCGAACCCCGATCACCTCGACGCGGACGACGACGGCGACACCATCCCGACGCTCATCGAGGTGCGCGACGAGACGCTGCTCGGTGGCAACGTCGACGGCGACGGCATTCCCGCGTTCATCGACCTCGACTCCGACGCCGAGGGCGCGAACGACATGACCGAAGGCACCGGCGACTCCGACGGCGACGGGATCCCGAACTACCTCGATCCGACGATGACGCCGCGCACGATGGACGGCGACGGCGACCGCTTCTGCCCGGTCGGCACCGACCTGAACATGGACGGCGACTGCGACGACCCGGGCGAGATGATGGGACCGGGCGACTGCAACGACGGCAACGCGTCCATCTTCCCGGGCGCGATGGAGGTCTGCACCAACATGGCCGACGACGACTGCGACACGTTCGTCGATGCGGCCGACTCCGACTGCGCGGTCGACCCGCGGACGCAGGACATGGACGGCGACGGCTTCTGCCCGATGGGCACCGACACGAACATGGACGGCGACTGCTCGGATCCCGGCGAGCCCACGATGCCGTCGGATTGCGACGACACCGACGAGGGCGTCAACCCCGGCGCGACCGAGCGCTGCGAGAACGGCGTCGACGACGACTGCGACACGTTCATCGACGCGACGGACCCCGACTGCGGCGCACCCGATCCGCGCCTGCAGGACATGGACGGCGACGGCTTCTGCCCCGCCGGCACCGACACGAACATGGACGGCGACTGCGAGGACGAAGGCGAAGAGGGCATGCGCGCCGACTGCGACGACATGCGCGCTGCGGTCAACCCCGACGCCGCCGAGATCTGCGACAACCTGATCGACGACGACTGCGACGACCTCGTCGACGCCATGGATCCCGAGTGCGGCGGTCCGGATCCCGACACGCTCGACATGGACGGCGACGGGTTCTGCCCGATCGGTCGCGACACGAACGGCGACGGAGACTGCTCCGACGAAGGCGAAGCCGCGCCGCCGAGCGACTGCGACGACCAGATGGCGGCGGTGAACCCCGACGCGACGGAGATCTGCAACAACGACCTCGACGACGACTGCGACGGCGACGTCGACGAGGCGGACTCCGAGTGCGGCATCACGCCGAACCCCGACACCATCGACATGGACGGCGACGGGTACTGCCCCGTCGGCCGCGACATGAACGACGACGGCGACTGCCAGGACGAGGGTGAGGATCAGCCCCCGGCCAGCGACTGCGACGACCAGCAGAACGGCGTGAACCCGGGCGCGACGGAGATCTGCACCAACGACCGCGACGACGACTGCGACGGCGACGTCGACGCGGACGACTCCGACTGCGACGAGATGCCGCCGCCCGACACGACGCCCGGCTGGTCGGGTGGCGCCGGCTGCTCCGCCGCGTCGCGCGACGCGGGCTCGACGCCGAGCGGGGCCGCGTGGCTGCTCGTCGGCCTCGCGTGGGCCGTGACGCGGCTCGCGCGCCGGCGTCGTCGTCGCGAGCGCTCGCCGCTCCCTCTTTCCCAACGAGAGGGCCGGGGTGAGGGGCGGGCCCTGCCTCGCGCGACCAGCCTGCTCGCGTCCTTGCTCGCGCTCTTCGGGGCCGCGACCGTGGCGCGCGCGGACGCGTTCACCCTCGACCAATATCGACCGGCCGAGACGGCGACCGACGGGTTCGCCATCTCTCGGCCGGACGATCAGGGCCACATGCGCATCGGCGCGTGGCTCCATCTCGAGTACGCCAACGATCCGCTCGTCGTCGAGACGCAGGCGGGCGACGCCGACACCGAGGACGGCTCCATCGTCGAGCACCAAGCGGTCCTGCACCTGGGTGGAGCGCTCGGTCTGGTCGACCGGCTGGTCGTGTTCGTGACCTTGCCGATCAACGTCGTGATGGAGGGCGACGACATCATGGGGCAACCGGCCGCCGACGGCGCGAGCCTCGGGGATCTCTCGATCGGGGCGCGCGTTCGGTTGCTCGGTGCGCCCCGCGAGTCCTTCGCGCTCGGCCTGCAGCTCGCGCTCTCCGCGCCGCTCGCATCCGCGGCCGCGTCCGACTCGTCGTTCTCGGGCGACGACTCGATCACCGCTCGCCCCGAGCTGCTCGCCGAGGTGCGAGCAGGCCGATTTCGCCTGACGGCCAACCTCGGGGCGCGGTTTCGCGGCGAGCAGCAGCTGCAGGCCGTCACGATCGGCCAGGAGCTGACCTGGGGCGTCGGCGCCACCATCGGTCTGGCCGATCGGCTCCTCGACGCGCACCTCGAGGCGTACGGCGCCACGACGTTCGACGGCTTCGGCGACCGCGCGACGACGCCGGCGGAGCTGCTCGCCGGCCTGAAGCTCTACCCGACCCGCGGGCTCGTCGTCGGTCTTGCCGGTGGCGCAGGCCTCTCGCGCGGCGCGGGCTCACCCGATGCGCGCGTCATCCTGATGATCGGCTGGACCCAGCCGCCGCGCGAGGCGCCCCCGCCGGCGCCCGAGCCCGAGCCCGAGCCCGAGCAGCCGGGCGATCGCGACGGCGACGGCCTCATCGACCCCGACGATCAGTGCCCCGACGACCCCGAGGATCGCGACCGATTCGAGGACGAGAACGGTTGCCCCGATCCCGACAACGACCAGGACGGCATCCTCGACACGCCCGATGGCTGCCCGCTCGTGCCCGAGGATCGCGACGGCTTCGCGGACGACGACGGTTGTCCCGATCCCGACAACGACCAGGACACGGTGCTCGACACCGACGACCGCTGCCCGACCGATCCCGGACCGCCGGACAACCAGGGTTGCCCTCGCGTCATCTTGCGAGCCGACCGCATCGAGATCCTCCAGCGCATCGAGTTCGAGGTCGACCGCGACGTGCTCTTGCCCGTGTCGATCCCCATCCTCGAGGACGTCGCGCGGATCATGCGCGAGCACCCCGAGATCCGACGCATCTCGATCGAAGGCCACACCGACGATCAAGGCAGCGCTCGACACAACGACCGCCTCTCGACGCGCCGAGCTCGCGCCGTGTTGCGCTGGCTGACCAGCCACGAGGTCGAAGCGTCTCGTCTCGTCTCGGCTGGCTTCGGCGAGAACCGCCCGCTCGAGCCCAACACCAGCGACGAAGGCCGCCAGCGCAACCGCCGCGTCGAGTTCCGCATCGTGGACCCCGCGCCCGGCGGCGGCAGCGACCAGGAGGTCCGCTCCCCGGCGCCCTGAGCCC
>JADZFZ010000713.1 GCA_020854145.1 Deltaproteobacteria bacterium
CCTGTGTGTCGCGGTCGTGGGGCTGAACGTCATGCTCGCCCAGATGCCCGACGAGCGACCTCGGCCGGGTCAACGCGAGGAGCTGGTTCTCGCGCCCGAGCTGCAGCCGCTGGGGCCTGCGGTCGGCATGAACGTGCTCCTCAACGACCAGCTGATGTTCATGCTCCTGCTCCTGCCGGCGACCATCCCGATGGCGATCGCCGCGCACAGCATCGTGGGTGAGAAGCAGTCGCGGAGCCTCGAGGCCGTGCTCGCCACGCCGATCACCACGACGGAGCTGCTCGTCGGCAAGACGCTGGCCGCGGCGTTGCCCGCGATCGTGCTCGGCTGGCTGGCATACGTCGTCGCGTGCGTCGCCGTCGCCGTCGTCGGGCGACCCGGAGTGCTCGCTTTTCTGGTGCGCCCGACCTGGACCATCGGGATGGCGCTCTACGCGCCCCTGCTCGCGTTGCTGTCCACGACCGCGGCGGTGATGGGCTCCGCGCGGTTCAACGATCCGAAGGCCGCACAGGGCGTCGCCGCGTTCTTCGTGGTGCCGCTCATCGGCTCGGGCACTGCCGTCCTGATGGGCGGCCTGTTCGGTCAGGCGATGCTGCAGCTCGAATGGCTGCTTCTCGGCGCGGGGGTCCTGCTGGTGGTCGACGTGGTGCTCCTCCGCATCGCGGTGCGGGTGTTCGGTCGCGAGAGCATCCTGACGCGCTGGAAGTGACGTGCTGATCGCCGCCGTCCTCGTGCAGCTCGCCGTGATGCTCGGCGCTCCCATCGGGATCGCATTCGCCATGCGTCGCGCCGCCTGGGGATCGTGGCCCGTCGTCGGGGCGGGCGCGTTCGCGTGGATGAGCTCGCAGGTCGTTCACATGCCGCTCAACGAGGTGCTCGAGGCCGTGCGCGTGCTCGGTCCCGGCGGGCTGCCGAGCTACGCACAGGTCGCCATCCTCGCGGCGACGGCGGGTCTCTGCGAGGAGCCCGCCCGATATCTCGTGCTCCGCTTCGTTGTACGCCGGGCACGTTCGCATGGCGACGCTCTGGCCTTCGGTGTCGGCCACGGCGGGATCGAGTCGATGTTCTTCGGGTTGCTCGCCGGCTCGGCGTTCCTGCAGATGATTGCGGCGCGCGACGCTCCCGCTGCGATGGGCCTCGACGCCACGCAGTCGGCGGCCATCGCAGCCTATTGGGCGTCGCCGGCCGGGGCTCCGTTGCTCGCGGCGCTCGAACGTCTGATGGCGATCACGTTCCACGTTTCGGCGAGCTGCCTCGTGGTCGCCGCGATCACGCGCAGGGCGCCGTGGATCGTGCTGGTCTCGATCGTGTGGCACACGGTTGCGAACTTCGTGGCCGTCGGCGCGCTGCGTGCGTGGGGTGCAGTTGCCTCCGAAGTCGCGTTGCTCGGCTGCATGCCGGTAGCCGTCGCGATCATCGTGCTCTCGCGGTCGTGGGTCGGCTCGAGCTCAGAGCTCGAGCGCTCGGGTCAACGCACGTGAGGTGGTCTCCGAGCTCGGAAGCTTCGCAGTCGACAGCGTGACCGCGCGAGCACCGTCGACCCAGTCGGAACGCACGATCTCCGCGTCCAGGATCTCTGCGATGGCCTCTGCCCATCCTCGCGCCGCGGCCGATGCCTGACGCGCCTCCGTGGACAACCTCGCACGCACCCAACGCACCAGCCTCACCATGCTCGGCGTGGGTGCCGGCGCGTCGCCCTGGGTGTCGCGCCATGCGGCGAACGTGACTCGCCACCGACCGTCCTCGCCGGTCTCCTCGGGCTCCACGCGCACGCGTGCGCTCGCGCCCGGGCGTCGCAGCTCGACCTCGAGCCGCTCGGCCGCGATCAGCACCGACGACTCCGCGCTTCGATACGCGGGGCCCGAGACGTTCGTGCCGACGTCCACCAGCATCTGGCGTGAGCGGCGGCGCGACAGGCGAAGCGCCGAGTCCACGGGCGCGAGCTCCATCGTGCCGATGGCGGACGTGCCGCCGCGGGGATCGCAGCTCGCGCGGACCATCACGGGCCTACCGTCCACCTCGGTCACACCCACGGCCACGACGCGCTCGGCGTACGCGCCGACGACGACCTCGCGGGGTAGCCCCGTCAGTCCCGTCGGCATGCGCGTCCCGCTCGCCGCGAGTGTGAGCGTGCCTTCGCTCGCCTCGACCGCCGCCACGACGAAGTGGCTCTCGATCCACTGCACGTGCGGTGCGACGAAGCGAGCGCCGAGATCCTCGAGATAGGGATGGGGTCGCTGGCTGAGCGTCCCGTCGCTCGCGACGAGCGCGACCTCCACGCGCTCGGCGTCGGCCCCGGCATAGCCGAGCGCGACGGCGGCCGAGCTGCCCGCCGAGCCTGCGTGGAGGGACACGATCTGCCCAGCGATCCTGTGCCGCACGTCGCGCGTCGTCCCGGTCCCCACGACGCACACGCCGAACAGACGCTCGCTCGCGAGCGAGTAGACGACGAGCCAACCAGGACCGAGCTCCGTCACGGCCACGATGGCGTCGAGGCCGCGCAGGGACACGATTCGTTCGAGCGCAGCCGAGCCGAGGTCGTCGGCCCGTGCGGCCCGGCGCATCACGATCCCTTCGTCGTCGACGGCGACCACGACGGCCTCGCGCCCTCGCGTCGCCGTTGCCGTCGTTCTGGCATTGGGGAATAACGCAAACGGACCCGAGACGAAGGATCCGTCGTCCGTGTTCACGACCGCGACATGGCCGCCGTCGTCCTCGCACCACGTGACGACGATCGCGTCCGAGCCTGCGAACGCCACGTCGGGCCGTCCCATCGTCGCGCGCTCGCGCCCGACGTGACGAGACCAGTCCGGTCCGACGGCAGTGGGGGAGCGCATCCACGCGAGGGCCGCTCCGAGCGATCCCGCCCATACGACTGCGATTCCCGCAGGACCGAAGGCCATTCCCGACACGAGGGTCAGCACGCCCGCCAATCGTAGTACCTTCGGCGTCGTGGCCCACGCGCCTTCGCTCCGCGAGATGATCGGAGGGCTCGTCGCGACCCCCTCCGTGAGCTGCGTCGATCCTGCGCTCGACGTCGGCAATCGGGCCGTGGTGGATCTGCTCGCTGGTTGGCTGGACGACCGCGGCTTCGACGTGATGGTGACGTCTGTCGAAGGACAAGCAAATAAAGCAAATATGGTCGCCACCCTCGGTCGCGGCGAGGCTGGCCTGATGTTGGCGGGCCACGCCGATACCGTTCCCTACGACGCGGCGCGATGGCGGCACGACCCGTTCGCGCTGACGGAAGCGGACGGACGTTGGTACGGCCTCGGGACGAGCGACATGAAGTCGTTCTTCGCGCTCGCGCTGGAGGCCATCCGTGACATCGACGCTTCCGATCTGGTGCGCCCGCTGGTCGTGGTCGCGACGGCAGACGAGGAGACCACGATGGCGGGCGCGCGTGCGCTGGTGGAGCACGGCATCGGCGGCGTACGCCACGCCGTGATCGGCGAGCCCACGGC
>JADZFZ010000714.1 GCA_020854145.1 Deltaproteobacteria bacterium
AGCAACGACGGCGGCTTCGGCTTCGTGCGTCTCGGGATCTGGACGCCGGGGCAAGCCGAGCCGATCGACTACCGGGACGTCACGCCGTGGCGCGGAGAGCCCCCGGGCGACATGCAGCTCGGCGCGAGCCCCGAAGGCTTCGTCATCGCGTGGGACGTCGACGAGCGCGAGGGCAACGTCGCCACGACCATGGCCTTCGTTCCCAACGATCCGACGACGGCGGCCACCACGCTGCCGACGCCGTGGTTCGGTCGCGCCATCGCGCGCTCGTCGAACGGCCCGTGGGTCACGGTCGCGCACGCGGAGGGCAACGGGGCGCTGCACCTGCGCGTCGCTCGCGGCGATCACGTCGCGGACGGCGTGCTCCGCATCGAAGGCGCGCACGAGGTCGTCTCGGCGGTCGTCGTGCCCGATGGCCGTGGAGGTGCGGAGGGCCTCGCCGTCGGCATCGACGGCTCGCGCACGCGCTTCAGCGCGACGTGTCGTCTCGCGCCGCCGAGCCGGAGCGCCGTCGCGACGGCGGGTTCCGTCGCGCCCGAAGGCGATCGATTCCCGACGCTCCTCGGCGCGGGCGGCGCTTGCACCGCCGCGGCGCCTGCGACGTTTCCGTTGCGGGAGCCGGGCTCACCCGAGCCGATCGGCTGGATCGCATCCGCGGCGACCGCGACCCACGTCGTCGCGGTGGCGCGCGCGCAGGGGCGTCCGCAGGAGACCGCGGCTGCGGGCGTGCGATTCGTCGTGGTCGACCTCGCGACCGAAGGCGCCGCCGCACGCAGCGTCGCTTGGCCCTTCGCGGTCCTGCCGCACGCCGGGCTGGTCACGCTCGACGACGCGGGAGACGGCGCGCTCGCCGTCGGCTGGGTCGGACCGCGCCAGAGCTTCGACGAGGTGGCGCCCGGCCCGCCCGCAGCGCGGCCGATCACGCGCCGCACCGAAGCGCACCCCGTGTACCTGGGATGGATCACCCCGGACGGCTCGGCGCGTGGCGAGCCCACCGAGATCCTCCCGCTGCGCACCAGCGAGCCGCGCGAGATCGTGGTCGCCGCCGCGGCCGGCCACCGTGCGGCCGTGTCCGTCCTCGATCGTGCCGAGCGCGCGCGCACGCGCATCGCCGTCGTCCGCGAGCGCACGGTGGAGCGCGTGGTGCCCCTCGGACGCCGCGTGGACTCGGGCCTCGGGATCGGCTGGAGCCACACGTCGGTCGCCGCATCGTGGGCAGCCGGCAACGCGACCGGATCGGGTTACGTGCACGTCCTGCGCTGGCCCCAGGCCGGCGGCTCGCGACCGCGCTGGTGGATCGGCGGCGCGTGGGAGGGCGCGAGGCCGGAGCGCATCGTCGTCACGGCCGACGGGTCCGGGACCAACGTCGGATGGATCGATCGTGCTGCGCCGACCGACGGATCCAGCGCCGTCAGCGCGACCGATCGCACGCTCGCGATCGTGCGGGTGCCGCTGCAGGATCGCGCGCCGAGCTCACGACGACCCTTGATCCGCGGGCGCGCGGTGTCGCTCGCCCGCGGGCCGGGCGGCATCGCCGCCTCCGTGGTCGCCGACGGTCGCCTGCGCGTGCGCCTCGTGCGACAGGGGACGGTCGCCGCCGGCGACGCGGTCGCTCCGCCGGCGTCCGATGCTCGTCGCACCACGACGGCCGTGACCCCCGAGGGTGTCGTCGTGCTCGGGGCGTCCGACACGGGCGTCACGCCGCTGCGTCTGGCGTGCACACCCGGTGAGCCGCGAACGCCGTGACCAACGTCGTACGCCGCACGCGCCGCAGAGCGCTCGTCGGGCTGCTGGTGACGGTCGCCGTCATCGTCGCGCTCATCGCGGCGTACCTCCGGTGGATCGCGCCGCTTCCGCCCGACGCGTTCACGCGCGTCTACCAGGGCCAGCGTTACCAGCTCGTCAACCCCGAGATGCTCGCCGTGCTCGCGGGTCTCCCGATCCTCGTGTGGATCGCGATGCGCTCGCTCGCCGACCTCGCGCCCATCCAGCGGTGGATCTCCATCTTCGTCCGCGCGCTCGTCATCGCCGCAGCCGTGCTCGGACTGTCGCGCCTCGTGCGCACGACGGACGCGACCCGCGTGGCCGCGGTGTACCTCGTCGACGTCTCCGAGTCGGTCCCCGACGCGTCGCTCGAGCGCGCACGCGACGTCGTGCAACGTGCCTGGGACGCGCGCGGCGACGGCGAGGTCCACCTCGTCACCTTCGCGCGGCGTCCCCGCGTCGTCGGTCTGCCCGCGGACACGCGCCGCATCCCTGCGCTCGCACGCCATACCCAGCCGCGCGAAGCGGGCGCAGGGACCGACGTCGCCGCCGCGATGCAGCTCGCGTACGGGCTCTACCCGCCCGGCACGCTGCGTCGCATGGTCCTGCTCACCGACGGCATCGAGACGCAGGGCGACCTCCTCGCAGAAGCCGAGCGCGCCCGTCGCTTCGGCGTCCGCGTGTCGCACCATCTGTTCCGCGAAGGCCGACCGCGCGAGGTCGCCGTCCGCGAGCTGACCGTCCCCGATCGCATCCGCGTGGGCGACCCGTTCGCGGTCCGAGCGCGCATCTTCTCGAGCTACGCGACGCGCGCGCGCCTGCGCCTCTACCAGGGCGACACGCTCAACATCGACGGCGTGCGCGACGTCGAGCTCGTCGCAGGCGACAACGACGTCTCCTTTCGCTCGGTGGTGCACGTCCCCGGCACGGTCACGTACCGCGTCGAAGCGTCCAACTTCGAGGCCGATCGATTCGCCGCGAACAACCGGTACGCCATCACCGCGGTCGTGCCCGGCCGCCCGAGCGTCCTCTACGTCGAGGGCGAGCCCTCGCGCGCGACCTACCTCGCGCGCTCGCTCGCGACCGGCGACTACGAGGTCGAGGTCCGCGGCCCACGCGAGTTCCCGCGCTCGCTCTCCGAGATCGAGCGCTTCGACTTCACCGTCCTGAGCGACGTCCCTGCCGAGAACCTCAGCCCCGACCAGATGCTCGTCGTCGAGCGTTACGTGCGCGACCTCGGCGGCGGCTTCCTCATGGCGGGCGGGCCCAACAGCTTCGGGCTCGGCGGCTACTACCGAACGCGCATCGAGCGCATCTTGCCCGTCCGCATGGACGCCGAACGACGCAACGATCAGCCGTCGCTCGCGCTCGCGCTCGTCATCGATCGCTCCGGTTCGATGTCCGGGATCAAGATCGAGCTCGCGAAAGAAGCCGCGCGTGCGACCGCGGAGCTCCTCGGCCCCGACGACTACCTCGAGGTCATCGGGTTCCACACGACGCCCGAGCGCATCGTGCGCATGCAGAGCGCGCGCAACCGGCTGCGCATCCAGCGCGACATCGGCCGGCTCGCGGCCGGCGGCGGCACGGCCATCGCGCCCGCGGTCGACATGGCCTTCCAGGATCTCACGGTCGTCCGTGCGCGCACGAAGCACATGATCCTGCTCTCCGACGGCCAGGACGAGACGGCCGAGAGCATCCTGCGCGACCTCGTCCCGCTCATGCAGAGCGAAGGCATCACCATCTCGGTCGTCGGCATCGGCAGCGACGTCAACCGATCGCTCATGCAGCAGATCGCCGACCGCGGGGGCGGACGCGCGTACTTCACGCAGGACGCGTCGCGCATCCCACGCATCTTCACGCGCGAGACGGAGACCGTGGCGCGCAGCTCCATCGTCGAGGAGTACTTCCAGCCCTCGGTGGTCTCACCCGCCGACTTCCTGCGCGGCCTCCCGATGGGCAGCGCGCCGTTTCTCCACGGGTTCGTCGCGACCCGCGCGAAGCCGCATCCCGCGCAGGTCGTGCTCATGAGCGACACCGGCGAGCCCATCCTCGCGCGCTGGCGTCTCGGCCTCGGTTGGTCGCTCGCGTGGACCAGCGACGTCAAGAACCGCTGGGCCGCCGACTGGATCAGCTGGAGCGCGTACAACCAGTTCTGGTCGCAGCTCGTGCGCGAGCACATGCGACAGCGGCGGCGCACCACGCTCGACATGCGCGCCGAGATCGTCGACGGCCGCGTGCGCGTCGTGGTCGACGCGGTGGACGACGACGACTCGTTCATCAACGGGCTCGACTCGCGCGTCACCCTCGACGGCCCGCAGGGCGTGCGCGCTGCGCCCCGCCCCTCTGCGGGAGGTGGCGCCGCGCGCCAAGGGACGAACCCGGAGAACGCTCCGCTCCACGAAGAGCACGTCCTCGCGCAGACCGCGCCCGGCCGCTACGAGGCCGAGATGCCGCTCGATCGCTACGGCTCCTTCGTGCTCCAGGCGACCCACCGCCGCGAAGGCCGCGTGGTCGCCGAGAGCTTCGCCCAGCTCTCGAACCCGTACCCTCGCGAGTACGCCGCGCGCGAGCCCGACGCCGGTGCGCTGATGCGCCTCGCCTCGCTCACGCGGGGCCGCGCCGATCCGACGCCGCGGCAGGTGTTCGATCCCGCCGGCGAGAAGGTCCAACGCAACGAGGACCTCTGGCCCTGGCTCGTCGGCCTCGCCATCGCGCTCTTCGTGCTCGATCTCTTCCTGCGCCGCGTGCGCATCTTCGACCGCAAGTTCCGCACGCCCGCACGCCCGACCTGAGCGATCGCCCGCGACTCGAGCGCCGTGCCGAGCCGGAACGCCACCGCGCTACGGCGGCGCGTCCGGCGCCGGCGCCCGCGCCTACTGGGGGATCACGTAGACGCAGCGCACGTTGACGCACGCGACGTTGGTCGCCTGCGGCGCGCGCTCGCACACGTGCAGCTGCTGAGCGTCTCCGGTCAGCGAGCCCATCGCGGGCAACGGACAGCCGCTGCGGCGCATGTTCTCGATCGCGCCGAGCACGTCCTGGCCGTCGCGTCCGACGGCGGCGGGCAGGAGGCACGGCTCGCCGCCGATCGGGAACGTTCGCTCCTCGCAACGGTCGGAGCCGCTGCACTGCTGCAGCGCGGCGAGCCTCTCGCGCAGCACGGCCTCGGCGCCCTGGCACTGTGTCAGGTCCGAGGCGCCTTCGGGCGCGCCCACGAAGATGACCTGCTCGCTCGCGCCCTCGTCGAGCTCGAGCGACGGGAACGCGAGACGGATCCAGCCGGCCTCGAAGCTCACGTCGCGCGACTCGACGCGCACGAATTCGCCCTCGCGGCTGCGCGCGAACACGGCCGCGCGACGCAGATCGACGGCACGCCCGAGCTCCGCCGCGGGGGATGCGAGCGGCAGCTGGAGCGTGTGCATCGCGGTCCCCGCCCCGCGCGGGATCATCCCCGGCCACACGCGGTAGAGCGGAGTGACCCGCCGCCAGTCGAGCTCGATGTTCGGCTCGTTGCCTGCCACGCCTTCGATCGCGACGACGGCACCGGGAGGCAACGCGTCCGCCGCCACGGCGAGCGACGCGGGCCCGACCGCCGTCTGTGCCGGCCGACCGGGTGCCACACGCACCGCCCCCGGCGGCAGCTGTGCGCTGAGGGTGTCGGGCACGCGCTCGCGACGCGGCGGTGGGTTGCTCCCGCATCCTGCCAGGACCGCAGAAGCGAGAAGGACGACGGCAACGATCCGAGAAGCCATGCGGGATCTCCGAGGGCTCGCGCCCTTGCGGCGATTCTAGAGGACCGCCAGTGGCGACCACAATTCTCTGCACCTCGCCCGAGGCGCGAGGCCTCCCGACCTGCGTCTCTCCCGGTCGTGTGAGCACCCGCCGCGGAGGCTCGGTGGCGCGCAGGCCCGGGAAATGACGTCGGGACGGGCCGCTCCAAGATCTTGCAAGGCTCGACCCAAGGCCCCGGGGGGTGATAGGTTCGATCCATCGCATGTCGTCCCCCTCGACGCGTCCGCCGCCCGTTCCACGGGACGCGCGACGTCGCCCGCCCGCCGTCCGCGCCGTTCCGCCACCCGTGCCATCGCCTGCGTCGCTCCAGGTCTCCCGCCGGGCCGTACCGCCGCCGGTCCCGACGTCGGTGCGCAGGACGCAGAGCGCGAGCGGCCGCCCGCCCACGCCTCCTTCCGGCGGGCCCTCCGCGCGCGACCGCGCCCGACGCGCGGGCGAAGAAGCGAGCGTCTTGGTCGACGCAGCCCGCGGCGGCGACCCGAAGGCGTTCGGCGAGCTCGTCCGGCGCTATCGCCCACGCATCTACGCGCTCGCGCTCCACATGACCGGCAGCACCAGCGACGCGGACGACATCGCCCAGGACGCCTTCCTGCGCGCCTTCAACAAGCTGCCGGAGTTCGAAGGCCGCAGCGAGTTCTTCACCTGGGTCTACCGAATCGCGCTGCATCGCGCGCTCAACGCCAAGCGCGACAAGAAGCGCCGGCCCACGGTCGACATGGAGGACCCGCGCGTCAGCAAGGCCGTCACGGCCGACGCGTGGGGCGACCCCCGGCGCGCCTCCGAGCTGCGCGAGACCTACTCGCGCCTCCTCACGGCGTTCGACCTCCTCTCGCCTCTCCTTCGCACCACCGTCGTGCTCGTCGTGCTCCAGGGCCTGAGCCACGCGGAGGCCGCCGTCGTCCTCGGTACCAACGAAGGCACCATCGCGTGGCGCGTCCACGAGGCGCGCTCGCAGCTCAAGCGACACCTCGATCACGACCCGGCGCTCGCGCGTGATCCCAGCGGCGCGCACCCGGTCCGCGAGCCGTCGCGCACCGTGCGCCAGCAGCACCGCATCCAGAGCGGCCCCCACCCCGCTCTGGCCGCACCGTTCAGCCTCGAACGCGCGCTCGCGTTGCTCATCGCCTGACCGACGGCCGCACGCTCGCGCGCGGCGTGCGCGGGCGTTGACTCTCCGAGCGCGAGAGCCGACCGTGTGCCGTGCGCATCTGCGTCGACGGCACGGGCCGCGGAGCGGGGCTGGACAGGACCCGAGCGCCCAGCCCGAGGTTCGGCGGCCATCACGGCGGGCCGTGCACGAGCCGCCCTGCCCAGCTCGGCTGCGAAAGGGGCGCTTGATGCCGTCTCCGGACGCGCGCACCGCCGCCGACTTGGCAGGCATCGCGCTCGCCTTCGGAGCGCGAGACGTCGCGGGGTGGTCCGACGCCGAGGAACGTCTCGCACGCACCGCGTCGCGCCCCGACCCCGCCGTGGTGCGGCGACTGCGCGCCGAGCTCCTCGATGGGGGCGACCCGCTCGGCGAACGCTTCTGCGCGCTACGGTCTGCCGAGCTTCGCCGACCGCTCGGCGCGACCTACACGCCCGCGCCCATCGTGCGCGCGATGCTCGCGTGGGCGCGGCGACAGCGCCCGCTGCCCTCGCGCATCGTCGACCCCGGCGCGGGCTCCGGGAGGTACCTGCTCGCGGCGGCTGCCACGTTCCCCGACGCGGAGCTCGTCGGCGTCGAGATCGATCCGCTGGCAGCCATGCTCGCGCGCGGCGACCTGGCGGCCATCGGCGCGGGCGCCCGCACGACGGTGCACCTCGCCGACTTTCGCGCGTGCACCCTCCCGCGCACGACGGGTCCGACGCTGTTCGTCGGCAACCCGCCCTACGTGCGCCACCATCGGCTCGACGAGCGGTGGAAACGATGGCTCGTCGATCGGGCCTCGAGCCTGGGCTGCCGCGCCAGCCAGCTCGCGGGGCTCCACGTGCACTTCTTCGTGGCGACCGCGATCCACGCGCGGCCCGGTGACCGCGGCGCGTACGTCACCGCGGCCGAGTGGCTCGACGTCAACTACGGACGCCTCGTGCGCGACCTGCTGATGGGCGTGCTCGGTGCGACCGGCATCCACGTCCTCGAGCCGGCCGCGCAACCGTTCGCCGACGCTGCGACGACGGCCGCAATCACGTGCTTCGAGGTCGGTCGCCGCCCCCCGTCGCTGCGTGTGCGCAGGGTCGAGACGCTCGACGATCTCGGGGCGCTCGACGGCGGCCGCTCGATCCGGCGCGACCGGCTCGAGGCGGCGCCACGATGGAGCCCTCTGCTCGCCACCCGACGCGGTCCGGACGGGCCCCGCTCCGGGGGCAGGCCTCCGGTCGGCTACGTCGAGCTCGGCGATCTCTGCCGCGTCCACCGGGGCGCCGTCACCGGCGCCAACGCGATCTGGATCGTCGATGGCGCGACCGACGTGCCCGAGTCGTTCCTCCATCCCACGGTCACGAAAGCGCGCGAGCTCTTCGCCGCCGGCGCGGAGCTCCTCGACGCGTCGAGCCTGCGCCGCGTCATCGATCTGCCGATCGACCTCGACACCCTCGACGACGACGACCGAGCCCGCGTCGAGCGCTTCCTCCGACGCGCCGCGACGATGGGCGCGAAGGCGGGCTACATCGCGCGCACGCGCCGCGCGTGGTGGTCCGTCGGCCTTCGTGCGCCCGCGCCCATCCTCGCGACGTACATGGCGCGCAGACCGCCCGCGTTCGTCCGGAACCGTGCGCAAGCACGGCACATCAACATCGCGCACGGCCTGTACCCGCGCCTGCCGCTCTCCGCCACCGCGCTCGACCGGTTGGCCGACTACCTCGCCACCCGCACGTCCGTTGCCGACGGCCGTACCTACGCGGGAGGGCTCACCAAGTTCGAGCCGCGCGAGATGGAACGCCTCCTCGTCCCGGACCCCGACCTGCTCGTGGCGTCCGACGCACCGCGCGCCTGAAGGGACGGATCCCGAGGCTCAACGCGGCGCGGCTGCGGCCGTCAGCGTCGCCGTCAGATGCTCCGCCACCCACTCGAGCGGCTCGGTCGTCCGGTGCGTTCGACACAGGATCATCGCGCCCTCGAGCGCCGACAGGATCACCGCGCCGAGCTTTCGCGCCTTCTTTCCGCGGATCCCGTCGCGCTCGAGGCGCGCGACGAGCAGGGCGTCCCACTCGGCGAACACGCCCGCGCACACCTCGCGGATCGCAGGCGAGGCAGAGGCAGCCTCGAGGGCGACGGTGGCGATCGGGCATCCGTGCTGGAAGTCCGACTCGCGCATCTCCTTCGCGTACGACAGCACGAACCGCTTCACGGCCGTGCGCACATCACGGTGCGCGAGCGCTCCGCGGATGTTCGCGGTCATCACCGCACCCGCCGATCGCAGCGCCGCGGCCGCGAGCTCCTCCTTGCCACCCGGGAAATGGAAGTAGATCGAGCCGCGCGGCGACTTGCTCTCTTCGACGATCTGGTTGATGCCGGTCGCGCGCAGCCCCTGCCGCCACAAGAGGGCCGCCGTCGCGTCGATGGCGCGCTGTCGTGAGTCCATCCGGGCGCATGGTAGCGCGTCCGCTGGACCGATCGTTCCAGTCGTCGCGTTCGCTGGGCACCCGGCGAGGGCGGATCCATCCAGCCGAGCCCCGGGGGTCAGAACCGCTGCTCGAAACGGAAGCCGCCGGGCGCGACCGAGATGCGGCGCGTCGGGCGGGCTCGCGGCCACTCGACGAACAGGAGCACGGCCGTCGCGACCGCGGAGAGCGCCGCGCCGACGACGAAGACGTTCGTCAGCGTCACGAACGTCGGCCCTCCCGTGTCGTCGACCTGGGCCTGCGTGCAGCTCCGCGTGGCGCCGCACCCTCGCGCCAGATCGTCGTCGGCGCCTTCGGCCTCGATCCACGTGAGCGCGGCCGCCCCTCCGAAGAGCGCCGTGGCTCCGAGGGCCACCCACGTGAGCGCCAGCCCGCCCGTCCTCGCCGGCCGACCCGGGCGGCGCGGCGGCCGCGTCGGCGCGGACGGCTCGAGCACCTCGGGCGCCGCGGTGCTCGACGCGTCGGGCTCTGCCGACGGATCTCGTCTCATCCGCACGCGCGCGCGCACGATCTCGCCGGCGCGCACGTCGAGCGACAACGTCACCGGCACGTAGCCCGGCGCATGCACTTCGATCTCCGCGCTGCCGGGCTCGACGAACACCGACGCACCCTCGCGGAACGCGACCTCGCGCCCTCCGATCGACACGCGCGCTCCGGGCGTGGTGCCCGTGATGTCGAGCCGTCCGACCCGCGTCAGAAGCACCGACATCGCCTGCTCGAGCGGCGCGCGCGTTCGCGCGATCCAGGAGTCTTGCGTCGCAGACAGCGCCGCCGCGAGGTGCTCCGCCGCCTCGACCCACCGTCCGACCGCCTGACACGCGAGCGCCAGCTGCGCCTCGGTACGCGGGCTCGGCCACATCTCCCAGGCGCGTCTGAACTCGGCGAGCGCTTCCTCGTCCCGCCCCGCTTCGCGCAGTCTCACGCCGCGCTCGATCAGCTCGTCGGCCGTCGGCATGCCCGTCTGCTGCTGCTGCTCCTGCGCGCGGACCTCGGGCGCGAACACCGCGGCCGCGACCCCCGAGCCGAGCGCAAACGCCATCGCGACCGCCGACACGCGGCGACGCAGCGACGGGTGAGCCGAGCGATCGCTCACCGGTGTCTCCCGGTCCCGGCGTCCCGCCGCCTGCAGGTGTCCTCGCGCTCGTTCCCACGTCCGACGACGACGTCCTCGTGGATGCGCTCCGCCTCGAACCCGAAGCCGACGCTCAACGCGTCGCACTCCAGCTCCGGCGCGACGCGACCGCCACCCCGGACGTCTGCGTTGCGCGAGAGCGCCGTCGTCGTCGCCTCGTACAGCATGTGATCCGTACAGACCCCGAGCCCCGGCAACGCCGCGAAGACGTCGTCCAGCCTCCAGCTGCCGGCGACGATGCCGCCCTCGAGCGCGGCGCCGAACGCCGCCAGACGCGCGGTCAGCACCATGCCCTCGAGCCGGATCGCGAGGTCCTGCGCGAGACCCGCGGGCAGGTGGACCTCGGTTCCGTCGCGGGGTCGCGCGACCAGAAGACCTCCGGCCACGTACGCCGCCGAGTCGCGCGCGAGGGGCCGCGAGAGATCGCCCGAAGCGAAGGCGCGATCCGCCACGACCCATCGATCCGATCCATCCCATCGCGGAGCCGGCGCAGCGGCGTCCCCCGTGGACGCCAGCCCGACGCCTTCGACGAGCGCGACGTCGACCACCGGATCGTCGGGCGACCCGTTCCAGCCGGCCACGCGGATCAACACGCCGACGATCCCCGTCTCGAACGCCGCGTTCAGCTGCGCCTCGAACATCGGGTACACGAGCAGGACCAGCGGGACGAACGTCTGGCCGTACGCGTTGTCGAGACCCTCGGGGGCGTCGGCGAGCGGACCGAAGCCGGCTGCCGCCATCCGCGGCGCGCACCCGAGCTGCGAGAGTGGACTGTCGAGCGCCGTGCACAGCCCATCGAGGTCGTAGCCCAGCGTGCGCCACGACTCGCCGCTGCCTACGCGCAGCGCGCGCATCGCGAAATAGCGCAGCGGCGTGTCGTCCCCGTCCTCGATGCTGGGCCTCGGCGGCGGCCGACGCGGCACGCACCCGCCGTCGCTCGAGCCCGCGTCGTCGTCGCCCATGTCCTGCTCACGCGCGTCGCCGCCGGCATCTCCGGGGGCGCTCGCGTCCGAGCCCGCGTCGGGCGTCGCGAGATCGCTCCCCGCGTCACGTCCCGGCCCGACGTCGCGCGCGCCCGCACCGACGTACCGGTCGTAGTCGATGCTGCAGGCTCCACACGCGAGCGCCGCGAGCACCGCGGTGGCGAACGCCCGCAC
>JADZFZ010000715.1 GCA_020854145.1 Deltaproteobacteria bacterium
CATCGGAACCGGCGTCACGCCGCCTTCGTCGAGGCCGTCGGCGCCGGCATCGGGCTCGGGCGGTGGTGCCGGCGGTGGCGCGCTCGATCCGACGTCGGGTGGAGCCCGGCCCGAGTCGCGCGCCGCAGCGACGCCGGCCTCGGAGGGATCGCCCGGTGGCTCGGGCTGAGGACCGGCCACGCACGCGACCAGGGATGCCGTGATCGCGCCGAGGAGCGATGAGTGCCGTACGACGCGAGCGGCGCGCACGAGCGAACCGTAGCAGCCGATCACGAGTCGCGACGCGGCGGCGGGTCGGCCACCGCGTGCGGTCAGCGGCTGCGGGCACTCACGGCGGTCGATCAGGATGGGAGCGACGGTGCGCCCAGACCCACGGCGGTCGTCGTCGTCGCCATCTCGGCGCTGCGCGACGACCTCGCGCCAGCGGGCTGGATGGCGCTGCGGAGGATCGCTTCGCACAGGTCGCCGAAATCGTGGCCGGCCGCGGCCGCGATCTTGGGCAGCAACGACGTCGGCGTCATCCCCGGCAGCGTGTTGACCTCGAGCACGTACTCGTTCTCGCCCTCGGTCGCGATCACGTCCACGCGCGTCGCGCCGGAGCAATCGAGGCACGCGCTCGCGCGCTCGGCGATGGTGCAGACGTTTCGGTAGCGCGCGGGCGACAGGCGCGCGGGGAAGAAGTACTCGCTCATACCCGCGCGGTACTTCGCCGTGTAGTCGTAGAAGGCGCGCTTCGGGGCGATCTCGATCGCGCCGAGCGCCTTGCCGTCGAGGATGCCGACCGCGATCTCGCGGCCTCGGATGAACCGCTCGACCAGGACGTGTCGATCGAAGCGAAGCGCGTCCTCGACCGCGGTCTGGAGAGACGCGAGGTCGTTGGCTCGACCCACTCCGATGCTCGAGCCTTGTCGGCGCGGCTTGACGACGACCGGGTACCCGAACGAGCCGTGGACCTCTTCGAGCTTCGCGAGGCCCTTGCCGTCGAGGTGGTAGTAGGGAGGGGTCGGGACGTTGTGGAGGCGGAACATCTCCTTCGCCTTCAGCTTGTCCATGGCGAGCGCGCTCGCGAGCACGCCCGAGCCCGTGTACGGGATGCCCATGATCTCGAGCAGGCCCTGGATGCAGCCGTCCTCTCCGAAGCGGCCGTGCAGGGCGAGAAACGCGACGTCGATCGGCGATTGCCGGAGGACCGCGTCGATGTCGGAGTCGACGTAGACCTTGCGGACGTCGTACCCGCGGTCGTGCAGAGCCGTGAAGATGGCCTCGCCGGTCTTGAGCGAGATCTCGCGCTCCTCGCTCGTCCCTCCCAGCAGGACGCCAATTCTCTTGCTCTTCATGCGACCTCCTCGTCGCGCCCCGCGGCGCTCTCACGAGGTCGAGCCTGGCGAGCTTCGTGCCGACCAGACCGACGCTCCGTCACGTGTGGCGTTCCGTCCTGAATCCGAGGCCGAGACGTCACGGGCCGCGGCGCGCTTCGTCGCGGCTCCTCATCGGACCGTGTCGGCGAGGACGCGACCGTGTCTTCGAGGAGCCACCCGTGTAACAGCGGCCCCCGGGTGGGTCAAGAAACGGCGGGCGGCGCACGGACCGCTATCCGTCGGCGGTGCCCAACGTCTCGTCGAGGTACTGGTGCACCTTGCTCTCGACCTTCCCGTGAAGGGGTCGCAGCAGCAGCGCGAGCTCGATGAACACGCGCACCTCGCTCTCGGTGACGTCGATGTGACCGGACGCGCCGCGTCGCTCGAACTCGATGCGGTTGCCATTCCACCGATAGTCGATGGAGACCTTCTCTTTCAACCGCTCGGCCAGCTCCTCGGCGCGCTCGCGCACGGTCTCGAGGTCCAGGTCGTGGGCGCGCGTGATGTCGATGACGCTCATGCGCTCGTCAGGGTGACACGCCGTCGGCCGCGCGGCTCTGATCTCGCGCACGTCCACGCGCCTGGAACGCTTGCGCGCGACCGTCCTGCTTTCCGCGCGAGTCGACGCTGAAACGCAGGGCACCGTTCTCGAATACCCAGAGCTCGCCGGGGTTGCCGGCGGTCCACCGCTCGTCGCGCGTCAGCGGACGCGTCGCCACCACTGCGACGCGGTCGCGAGGCGTGGTCAGGTCCGCGAAGTTCACCTTCACCTCGTCGTCCGACAACGTGGCCTGGCCGAACGGGGCCTGACGGATGATGTGAAACAAGCTCGTGGACGATCGCGCGTAGAGGCGGTGGCTGTCCGAGAGCAAGTAGTTGAGCGTGCCGTCGTTCGCGATGCGTCGCGACGCCTTGGCGATGAGATCGACGAGCGTGCGCGGCGAACGAGGGTAGTCGCCGAGCTCGGAGCGCAGCACCTCGAGCAAGTGGCAGAACACGTGCTCGCTGTCGGTCGTGCCGATCGGCCGGAACCGCCCGAGCTTGAGCCGGCGCGCGCCCGGAACGGTCCCGTTGTGCGCGAAGGTCCAGTGCCGTCCCCACAGCTCGCGCGTGAACGGGTGCGTGTTGGGCAGCGACGTGGGGCCGCGCGTGCGCCGCCGGATGTGCGCGACGATGATGAGCGAGCGGAGCGGCCACGTGCGAAGCAGCTCCGCCAGGGGGCTGCGGACCGCCGGCTGCGGATCGAGGAACACGCGGGCCGCGCGACCATCGTAGAAGGCGATGCCCCACCCATCGACGTGGGCGCCGGTCTTTCCGCCGCGGGAGCAGAGGCCCGTGAACGAGAAGACGGCATCGGTAGGTGTGTTGCAGTCGAGGCCGAGCAGCTCGCACACGTCGTTCGTCAGTCTCTCGAAGAGCCCCACGTCGTCAAGTCTCGCGAGCGCTTCGCGTGCGTGGGGTTTGACCGTGCGGCGCCGGCCGCGTACTTTGCGCCGCGGATATCGGGCAGCCGGAGGCTGTCCGACGTCCCGGGCCGGGAGCCTCCGGCAACCCAGGAGGCTGTCATTCTCGGTTCGTGGCGGTTCGATGCGCGCTGCGCATCGGCCGCTCAGTGCGCGGGCCGCACGGTGCGGTTCGCGGCTCCCCGGCGCCGAGGCGCCCGGGGTCGTTCCCAACATTCCTTCCGCGGAGCGCCCGTTCGGGCTTCCTCCGGCTCCGCAGAGACGAAACGAATGACGTTCACCGAAGCTGCCGCCGAGGTCCTGCGCCTCGCAGGGCGCGCCCTCCACTACAAGAAGATCACCGAGCTCGCGATCGAGAAGAACCTCCTCTCGCACGTCGGTAAGACTCCCGACGTCACGATGGGCTCACGCCTGGCGACGCTCGTGAAGAAGGACCGTGGCGACGCGCCGATCGTGCGCGTGAAGTCCGGCTACTTCGCGCTGCGCGAGTGGGGCGAAGCGGCCCTCGCGGGCGTTCCCGAAGGCGGCGACGAGGCGGGCGACGTGCCGGCGGCTGCCGATGCGACCGCCGC
>JADZFZ010000716.1 GCA_020854145.1 Deltaproteobacteria bacterium
CCCGCGTGAAAGCGTTCGCGACGCGGCGATAGCGCTGCAGCGTGCTGTAGCCTTCGTCGAACTCGGCATCCGCGTACTCCTCGAGCGTCGCGAACTTCGCCTTGTAGAGGCTTGCCGCAGCGATCTGCCCGAAGAGGATCCCCGCGTCGTAAGCAGCCGCGTCACCGAGATCGAGCACGTCGTGGAGCTGCTTCTGCAGCGTCGCGAGAGCAGGCTTCGCGGACGTCCGCGTCCGTTTGCGTCGGACCAGCTTCGCGCCGGTCTCGGCCGGGCGCTTGGGGGTACGTCGTGCCATCGATCGTGCTCCTTCGTCGCGGCGCGCCAGAGTACACGAGGCGCCCTGCCCCTCACCCGCCTTTCCCGGGAGCGGAGTGAGGTGGCTCCCCTCGTCCGCGCTCGCCGATCCCTCATGGCTCGGATACCTTCGGCGGATGCGAGATTGCAGAGCCTTGGCACTCGTCCTCGGTCTCTTCGCGTGTGGCGACGGCGATGGCGCGAGCGCTGTCGCGACACCGCCGCCACCTGCGTCCGCGGCGCTCTCGGGTGTTTGGGAGGTCGTGGGCCCGCAGGGCACGATCGAGGGCACCATCTCGATCTCGCCGACGCAGTGGGTCGTCGATTTCGATGGCTTCGATCTGACTGCGACGCGCGACGGCGACATCGTCGTCGCGGCCATCGAACAGACCGCGCACTGCCATCCCTACGAATCGGGTTGCGGTCCCGCGATCAACTGCGGCGAGGACTACGAAGGACGCGGCTGCCGCAGCCACACGGAGTACCAGAACGATGTCGTCGTCCTGGCTCGCAGCGCGGCCGGGGTCGACAGCTTGGGAGGACTGCCCCTGCCGCTCGGCGGTGTCTGGTCAGCGTCCCCGCTTCTCGTCGGTGCTCCTTGCTCGACCGACGCGTCCTGTGCGGAACATGGTTACGACCCGCCTCGATCCTGCCTGAACGGTGCGTGCGTTCGCGTGCGAGACGAGCGGCCGTCGTGCACCAGCTCGTTCGACGGCGAGACGCTCGCGGTCGAATGCACCTCGGTCAACGGGGCGACCGCGGACTGGCTCACGCCGCCGGGAACGGGATCGTTCCGAGCGACGCGCTCACGAAGTGCAACCTCGGTGTTCGGAGCGCTCGGCGGCGAATGGCGCATCGAACGTTCGGTAGGAGGCGAGTGCAGGTTGCTCGTCGAAGGACGCCGCGTCGAGGGATCCTGCGCGGGCACGCCCGATCGGATCGACGGATCCTTCTGGTTCGAGCTGGACGCGTCGCTCTCGATGTTGTCGGGCCAGACCCATCGAGGTGTCGAGTTCTCCGCGCGCCGTCGATGAGGCAGCTCGCGCCGCTGCTCTCCCTGGCGGCGGCATGCTCGTGTCCGGCGGCGCCGGCATACACCGATGCCGCCGTGGATGCCGATGACGCGTGGTTGGTCGTCGAGGATCGCGAGGCGTCTACCGATCGCGGAGCTGCCGATACCGTCGGCGCTTGGATGCTCTGGGCGGCGTCGAGCGCGCGCCAACGCCTCGACCTCCTCGACCGTCTACACGAGCTCGATGCCACCATCGCAGCACATTCGAGCCCCCTCGCGCTCGACCTCGGCGAAGACCGACCCAGCGCGGTTCGCGCCGCGCTGCAGACCGAATGGTTGCCCCGATGGACCGCAGCGCGCGTGCTCGCGTCGGGCCAATGGCGAGTCGCATCGGGTCGCCGCGCGCGCGCCACGTTCGGCCGCCGTCCCGACGCGCCGCTGGTTCATCCGTTGCTGCCCCCCACCGACGAGCCGCCAGCCTCGCGAGCGGCTGCCGAGCAAGCTCGATTCGCAGCGTGGCCGCTCGCGTACGCCGTATGGCTCGACTGCTCGTCGGTAGCCGACCTCGCACGGGGCATCGACCGCGCCCGCTCCTGGCCGAGCACCGCGTTGGTTCTCACGCCCGACGTCGCGGCCGGTCGGCTTCCCCAGCGGAGTGACGCGCTGCAATCCATCGCGCGGCGCCTCGTTCGAAGGTTGCGCTCGACGCCAGAGTCCGCCCCTCTGCTCAGCGCGCTCGCCGCCGATCCGCCGCGCGGCGCGTGGCTTCCGTGGATCCGGATCCGGCGCTCCGAGGCGCTCGTCGTCCCGAGGTTGGCAACGCTCGCACGCAACGAGGGCGCAGCGCGGGTGTTCGGAGGCGCGCCGAGCTGCCGCCTCCGCGGGCGCGGCAAGATCCCGGCCTGATCGGTGGACGTCGGCAGGCGGAAACGATCAGAGCACGCCTTCGACCGGGCCGGCGCCTTCGCGTACGACGACGGGGGCGTCGCCGGTCAGGTCGATGACGGTGCTCGGCACCAGGCCGCCCGCGCCCGCGTCGACGATCAGATCGAGCTGCGGGAAGTGGACGTCGATCTCGCCGGGGTCGCAGAGCGCCTCGCCGTCCCAGGCCGCGGTGGTCGACACGATCGGGTGGCCGAGCTCCCGCAGGAGCGCCTGCGCGACCGGGTGATCCGGCACGCGGATCCCGACGGTCTTGCGCTTCATCATCAGGATCTTCGGGA
>JADZFZ010000717.1 GCA_020854145.1 Deltaproteobacteria bacterium
CGCCGATAGTCGTGCATGCACTTGTCCTCGTCGGCTTCGTGGCGGAAGCCGGTGGCTTCCTGGAAGGACGCCGGGTCGACCACGACCGGGTACTTCACGTGCTCGACCGCGCCGCGCGGCAGGCGCGGGAAGCCCATGCGCCCGAGCAGGAAGAGGAACAACGCTTCGGGGATCGGCAGCGGGCGCGAGCCGCTCTGCTTCGCGAGCACCGAGAGCGGCACCGGCGGAGGCCCTGCCACGTTGTAGACGCCGCGGATCCGCTTCTCGAGCGCGACGACGATCGCGCGCGCGATGTCGTCCTCGTGCATGAACTGAAAGAGCGGATCGAAGCCGAGCACCATCGGCGTACGCGGGCCACGGACGAAGCCAGCCAGCGTGCCGTGCATGGTCGGACCGAGCGAGTAGCAGCACCGGAGCACGGTCGTGACGAGGCTCGGGTAACGCCACAACGCCGTCATCGCGTAGAGATCGGCGGCGACGAGGTCGGCGAGCTCGGGGAACGTGTGCACCGCCATCGGCGGGTCGTCCTCGCGGTGGTAGAGCGGCGAGTCCGCAGCGGCGCCGTAGTAGGTGTGCCGGCCCACGAAGATGGCGTGCTCGACGCCGTACGTGTGGCAGTGCTCGAAGACGGCGCGGGTGCCGCCGAGGTTGATGCGGAAGCGCTCGGCCGTGCGCGTGACCAGATGGGTCACGGTCGCCATGTGGATGACCGCTTCGGGCCGACGTTTGCGGAAGATCTCTTCCGCGGCGCGCTTGCGCACGTCGAGCTGGTGCAGCTCGATGCCCTGCGGTGCGCCGGGCCAAGGGCGCGGATCGATGCCGATCACCTCGTGACCGGCCGCCAGCGCACGGAGCGCGACGAGCCGCGCGATGGGGCTCGCGATGCCCGGGATCACGACCTTCATCGGCCCTCCTTGCGCAACGCGCGACCGGTCTCGAGCATGGACGCGATGCGTGTCTTGACCTCGGTGACGAAGCCGTGGACGTGCTCGTCGTCCTCGTCGCCCGTGCCCTCGAAGCGCATCGGCTCGCCGTAGAAGAGGTCGAGCCGGACCGGAAGCGGCACGGGGAAGACGTACGGCGTGAACGGGACGTAGGGCGCGCCGACCAGCTTGCCGAGAGTCTTCGCGTTGTAGACCGTCGGGATCGCCTCGCCGCCGCCGAGGAACGCGAAGGGCACGATCGGCACGCGCGACGAGAGCGCGAGCCTCATGAAGCCCGTGCCGAACTCGACCAGCGAGTAGCGCTCCGGGTAGAGCTTCGCCGTGCCGCGCGCGCCCTCGGGGAACACCATCAGGAGGCGGCCGTCGCCGAGGAGCTTCGTCGCGTGCTCCGGCAAGCCGGTGAAGTTGCCCGTACGATAGGACCACTGCGCGGCGAACGGCACCAGGTTGAGGAACTTCTCGGCCATCCCCTGCGCGAGGCGCGGAGGGTCCATGTCGAAGAAGGTCGATGCGATCACCATCGCGCCGTCGAGCGCCACGCCGCCCGAGTGGTTGCCCACCAGCATGGCGCCGCCGCGCGCCGGCACGTTCTCGATGCCGTGGACGCGCACGTCGAAGTAACGCCGCAGCATCGCGAGGAACCGATAGAAGACCACCAGGTGCCGGCGCGAGATCCCGTAGGGATCGTAGCCGTGTCGGTTCCACGGAAGCTCGATGCGCTTCACACGCTCCGGGATGCTCTCGGTCATTCGGGGGCGCGAGCTTACCGCAGCTCGCGCGCGCTCCGTGCGACGCGTGCCGCGCGCACCGTGAGCGCGAGGTACGGCGCCGCGAACGAGAGCGCGTAGAGCACGAGCAAGGCGGGCGGGGCGATGGTCGTGAGCAACACGAAGAAGAAGAGCGCGCCGGGAACGCGCAGGAGAAGCTCGGCCAGCGGGACGCGGGCGGCCGCGGACGAGCGGGAGGCGCCCCACGCGAGCGCCAGCGAGAGCGCCCACGCGACGATCACGACCGGCAGCTCGGCGACGGCGCCCTCGATCCACCGGAAGAGCGCCCACCAGAGCGCGACCAGGACGACGTGCGACGCGATCGGAGCAATCAGCAAAACGAGACATTGGCTCGCGCGTCGCGCCTCGAAGGTCGTGAGCACGAAGGCAGCGAGCCCGGCGAAGACCGCCCAGCCGAGGATCCCGATGACGGGCACGTTCCAGAGTCCCGGCTCGCTCCACCACCACAAGCCTGCTCGTACGCAGATGGGCTCGATGAGCGACGCGTCGGCGAGCACGAGGCCGGCGACGGCGAATGCGACGGGCACGGGTCGGTCCCCGACGAGACGTCTCGCGAGGTCGATCCCCGAATGGACGACGACGGGCCAGATGAGCGCGATGAGCAACGGCACCCGGTCGACGAAGAAGGACCACTCGGGTGCGTACGTGTAGAAGTCGTACGCACGGATCACGCTGTTCTCCGCTGCCCATGCGGCCAGCGCGAGCAGCGCCATGCGAGCCAGGAAGGCGGGCGGGCGCGGATCGCGGCGCGCACGCAGCACGACGTACAGCACGACGATCGCGCCGGCCCAGAGCTCGATCGCCAGCACGTCGTCAGGCTCCTGCGCCGGGCAGACCGAGCGCGACCCAGACGTGGTAGGCGAAGAGCAGCCCTGCTCCCAGCCACGTGATGCCGACGCAGTCGGCCGACGTGATGCCGCGCCTCACGACGACGTGGGCGAGGGCGATCTGCACGAGCGGCCCGACTCCGAGAACGGCCAGACGCCAGGGCACGAGCCCGGCGACGTACGCGACGGCGATCGAGAGCACCGACAGAACGCAAAGCACATCCACGATGCGCAGGGCGACCTTCTCGCCGTGCACGACGGCGTAGGTGCGCACGTCGGCGGCGCGGTCGCCCGGCGCGTCGCGTAGGTCGTAGAGCACCTCGTACGAGAGCTCGAAGAGGAAGAAGAAGAGCGCGCCGAGCACGACGGTGGGCCAACCGACGCCCGGCAGCAGGCGGGCGCCCCAGTCGCTCGCAGCGAGCGGGAAGCCGAAGACGGTGAGCAGGAAGCCGGCCGCGCTCGCCGTGTTCTTGAAGAAGTAGAGCTGCTTGATCCGACGCCTGGGCCCCGGCGACGGTGCACCCGGAGACACACGCACACCTGGGAGCAGCGGCCAGTTGTAGGCCATGCCGAGCGCGTGGAACGCGGCGCGGAGCGGCCACAACGTCGCGGCGACGGCGAGGTGCACGCCGACGAACGACGCTGCGAGCACACCGAAGCCGACGACGACCAACGTGCGCTTGTGTCGCGCCACGAGCTCGGTGCCGGTGATCCCGTTGAGCTGGTCCTCTCGCAGGTCGACGACGCGGTTGAGCAGGTTCACGAGGAACCAGTCGAGGGCCGCGACGGCAGCGAGGTCGAACCGATGCTCGCCCGTGAAGATCCAGCCGAACGTGAAGGTGCCGAGCGCCGCGATGGCGACGATGTGCAACCTCCCGATCGATGCCGCGACCTTCACCGGGGCCTCCCCACCCCTTCAGCCCGCTTTCGAGCCCCCGAGGCACGGAGGCGAGACGTTCTCGACGAGGCCACCGGCGGCCTGCCACTCGGCCGGCGTCATCGTCTTCATCGTCAGCGCGTGCAGGCGCTTTCGGACGTCGTCCCCGAGGGCGGCCCACACCGCGCGCTGACGCGCGAGCAGCGACTGCCCGTCGAACGACGGTGAGACGATCACCAGGTTCCAGTGCGACTCCGCGCCGAGCGGCACGCTGTGCATGTGGCTCTCGTCGACGAGCCGCACGTGCGCGGGGGCGAGCGACGCCAGCCTCGACTCGAGCGTGGGTCGGATGCTCATCGTCAATCCAGGATGCGAAGCAGCTCGATGTCGAACACGAGCATGCCGCGCGGCGCGTCGGGACGTGCGCCCGGGCGGTCGTAGGCGAGGTTGCCGGGGATCCAGAAGCGCCGGCGCTCGCCTTCGACCATGAGCTGCACGCCCTCGGTCCAGCCGGGGATCACCGCGTCGAGCGGGAAGGTCGCGGGTCGGCCGCGCGTGACGGAGCTGTCGAACATTCGTCCGTCCGTCGTCCATCCGGAGTAGTGGACCTCGACGCGGCTCGTCGCCTGCGGTCGGCGCGTCCCGGTGCCGGCGCGCAGCACCTTCGACGCGAGCCCGGAGCTCGTGCGTTGCGCGCTGCGCGGAGCGGCCGCCACGTCGGCGGGCGTCTCGGGCGGAGTGGGGGCGGCCGCGATGCTCAACAGCTCGATGTCGAAGACGAGCATTCCGCGCGGTGCGCCGGGGCGCGCCCGCGGCCCGTCGTAGGCGAGGTTGCCCGGGATCCAGAAGCGCCGTTTCTCTCCGACGACCATGAGCTGAACGCCTTCGGTCCATCCGGCGATCACGCGATCGAGCGGGAACTCGGCCGGCTCGCCGCGCACGACGGAGCTGTCGAACATGCGACCGTTGGTCTGCCAGCCGCTGTAGTGGACGCGCACGCGATCGCGAGGCCCCGGATGCGCGGTGCCGGTGCCGGGGGAGAGCCGCTTGGACGCGAGGCCCGACGCCGTGCGCTCCGCGTCCGCAGGGGGCGCGGCCACGTCGGGCGGTGCCGGCAACGCGCCCGGCATCGGCGGCTCCTCCTCCTCGTCCGGCCTCGACGTGCCGCCGCTGCTCTGTGCTTGGCCGGTGCGCCGCGGGTTGGCGGCAGGGGTGCCGGACTGGTCCGACGTCGCGGACGCGGTCTCCGTTTCCGTCTCTTCGTCGGTGGGGCTCTCGGGCCCGACGGCTCCGGGCTCGTTCGAGCTGCGGCCGCATGCGACGAACGAAAGCGCCGTGAGCACGAGGATCGAGGCTTGGCTGCGCAACATCGCGCAGGGCTAGCAGGGCAGTTGCAGCTCCGCACGGACGAAGGCGCAGCGGTGTTGCTACCCTCGGCGATCGTGCGTCCCTTCTCGTCCCTCTGGTCTTCGTCGTCGCGATCGTCGCTGCTGGGGATCGCGTTCGTCTCGGGTTGCTGCAGCGCCGCGGCGGGTGCGTCCACGCCGACGCCAGGCTCTGCGCCCTCGGTCGTCACGAGCAACACGCCGGGGGGCGCGACCACCGACGCGACGCCCATGGCGCTCTCGCGCTACGTCCTCTGGTGCGCGACGCCGGGAGGCAGCGCGTGCAGCCGAGCCGCGGCGACGCTCGAGGTCACGCCGAGCGACGCCGCCTCCGTCCCCGAGCCGATGCTCGGTCCGATGCGCGACACGGAATCGGACTGCACCGATCCCGACGTGGCCGGGGTCACGACCCTGCTGCAGGGGCCGCTCGGCATCACGGCGCGCAACTGGCACGACAACGTCGGCGCTTCGCTGCAGCGCGAGAGCATCGCGCAGACCTACTCGGGCGGCGGCTGCACGAACTGCTGCTTCGCTCCCAACGAGCCCGCCGTGAAGGTGCACGTCGTGGCGACGCCCGACGGCCTTCGGTTCCTCGTGCGCGTCTGGGAGCCCGGCGGCTTCGTCAACTCCGCGTGCGCTCAGCCTCACCCCGGCCCTCTCCCCGTTCGGGGAGAGGGAGCCTGACGTCGAGCGCTGCGCCGGATCAGCCGTCGGTGGGCTTCAGCTCCGCGAGACGATCGCGGATCGCGTGCAGACGGAGGGCGGCGCGTTTGAGCTCGTCGCGCAGCTCGGAAGTCGGGCTCGCGCGGAACCGATCGGCCAGCGCCGCGTTGTCGGCGCGCGCACGCTCGAGCTCGAGCTCGAGCGCGGCGATCTCGTCTTCTGGGCCCATCGATCGATCGGGGGCCGTCAGTCGATGGTCCGGCCGCGAACGCCCATGTTCCCGTCGTGCGCGCTCTGCGCTGCGTCTATCGGCGGCATCAGGATCGACGACAGGAACGGGCGCCACGCCGTGTACTCGGTGCGGCCGATGAGCTCGGTCGTGACGCGGCGTGCGTCGGTGAGCCGCGTCGTGAGAGGCGCTCTCTGGTTGCGGTCGACGACGAAGGCTCGGAGCGCGTCACGCACGAAGATGAGCTGCTCGACGTAGCTGTCGAGATCGACGCGTTGCCGAGGGGTCGGCGGGACCCCGGGCAACGTCGGCGGCGTGGGCGGCGGTACGCCGAAGCGAGACAGCGCGATGAACGTGTCGCGCACGTCGTACGGCTCGAGCGGGCGATTGGGATCGGGATGGCCGAACTCCTGCTGGCCGCGGCCGCGGAGCAGCGAGCCGCCCGCGGTCGTGGCGGCCGGGCCGAGCTTGGTGGATGCGGTGCGCCGTGCACGTTCCGCCGCGAGCGCGGTCAGACGAGAGCCCGCACGGTCCGCGGCGCTCGCCTGCTCCGCGAGGTCCGTGTTGATCGCCACGTGACGGAACATGACGCCCCACGGAGACGGGTCACCCCGCGTGAGATCCTCGAGCATCCCGAACGCGCTCTCCTCGTTGGGTGCGCGCAAGATGCGCAGGCCCTCGAGCATCTGCCGCCACTCGGCGATGTACCTGCGCAGGTAGTTGTTGCGGAGCAGGACGATCTGCTGCTCGCGGGGCACGGTGTTGATGAGACGCGGATCGATCCCGAGCACCCACGGCTCGCCGAGGAGCTCTTCGATCGGGTCGCGCAACCGAGCACGAACGCGCTCGGTCCATGCGCGTCGTGTGAACGCGCCCCGCACACGCTTGACGTTCTGGATGAGCGGCGTGGTGATCGCGCCCCCCGTCAGGTCGTGGAAAGTGAGATCCCAACCCTCGCGCTCGATCTCGCCGATGACCTGCTCGATGGCGAGATCCATGACGTCGGCGCGCGTGAGCGCCGCGCGCGCACGCAGCACCACGACCGCGTCGCGCTGGATCGCGATGCTGGGATCGTTCGCGAGCAGCTGCAGGTAGAGGCGCACGTGCGTCCTCATGGCCTCGCGCTGCCCGCTGTTGGGCGGTCGTCCGAGCGCGGCGGCCCATCGTTCGACGACCTCTTCGGTCAGGAACGTGCGCGCGGCGTCGTCGAGCACGGGCTCACCAGGGCCCTTCGGCCACGTCAGCAGCAGATAGAGCTTCAGGTTCTTGTGACGTCGCCGGAACTCGTCGCCCGGCGCGGGCGCGGTGGTGCGCTCGTAGGCGAGGCCGAACTGGCGCAGCTGCGTCTCCTCGCCGCGAATGATGGGCTCGATCAGCGCGCTGCGGAGGGTGCGCGTATAGAACGTCCGCACGCGCGGCAAGAGCTGCTCGCCGCGATACATCCCGAGCGTGAGCCCCACCGGCGGGCTTGCGTCGCTCCAGCCCTGGAGCGTCGAGACGCGCGAGCGGAGCGGCTCGAGCAGGTCGAGCGTGATGGGTCCGGCGTTCGGCGTTCGGCGGTGCGCGTCGACCCTCTGCACCTCCGCGCGCGCGGCCGCGAGGAGCCGTCGGTTGCGGAGCCACGCATAGCCGGGCAAGAGCGAGAAGAGGCCCGCGAAGAGGAAGATGGCGCCCGCCACGAGCGCGATCGTCCTGCGCTGCCGGCTGATCTCCGCGGGGCTCCGTGCCGCGATGAGCGCGTCGGGGAACACGACCTTCGAGAAGACGTCGCGCAGGAAGTAGCTCTTCGGATCGACCACGGGCTCGCCCTGCGGCATCCGGCCCTGGACGCCGAAGGCGCTGGCCATCGCGTTCATCACGCGGTCGATCGGCCGGCCCTCCTGCGTGCCGCTCGAGAAGTAGACGCCGCGCATCACGGGGCTGTCGTGATAGATGCTCTGTTGGAACAACGCCCCGACGAACTCGGCGCAGTGGTTCTTGAGCACCTCCCACTGCTGCGGGAACTGCCAGATGCGCTCGCGCGTGTCGACGCGCCGCTCCTGCCCCATGCGCGGCAGCACGCGCTGCTCGAGGATCTTGGTGAGCTCGTCGAACCGCTGCGAGAAGAGCTCGGAGGGATCTTTGACCTTCTGCTTCAGCGAGACCGTGAAGCCCCAGATCTGCCCGCGCTCGTGCTTACCCAGCTCGCCGAACGACTCGACGAAGCCGGGCACGAGATCGCACTTGGTGAACATCAGGTAGATGGGCACCACCATCTGCAAGCGCGCCATCACCTCGTCCACTCGCTCGCGGATCCGGCGCGCGAGCGCCTGCACCTCTTCCTCGTTGGCCGCGCCCGCGACGTCGCCGACGCTGACGGCGACTATGACGCCGTTGACCGGCTTCTCCGGGCGATTCTTGCGCAACATGTCGAGGAACGAGAACCACTCGTCTCGATCCTCCTCCTCGGTCGTGTAGCGACCCGCCGTGTCGAGCACGACCGCTTCGTTGGTCAACCACCACTCGCAGTTGCGCGTTCCGCCGACGCCGCGCACCCCACCGCCGGCCTGTGAAAGGTACGGGAAGTTGAGGCCCGAGTTGCGCAGCGCCGTGCTCTTGCCGCTGCCGGGAGGCCCGATGATCATGTACCAAGGAAGCGCGTAGAGCGCGTTCGCGCCGCCGCCGAGCTTGGACGTCTTGAGCGACTTGATCGCCTTGCTGAACTCGTCCTGCATCGCACGGATCTCTCCGTGCTGGTCGGGACGGACGCTCTGGAGCTGCTGAGCGGCCTGAGCGGAGAGCGCGTGCTCGATGTTGCTGGCGGCGCGCCGCGCACGGGCCCGCTGCACCAGCACGACGACGACGAGCAGGACGATGGCGAGCACCGACACGACGGCCGGCACCCAGAGCGGCAGCTCGAGCACGATGGCCGCGGACCAGACGAGCACCACGAACAGAACGGTGAGGATGTACTTGAGCACCGTCGCGCAGTTTACCTGGCTGCGTCGGGCGCGTGGACCCCTCTCGACGACTGCATCCTTCGCTCTTCGGTCGTGCGGTGCTCGGCCGTCAGGGTGGTGCGCCGGCCGGTGGTCTGCCCCAGGAGCACGTGCTGCTCGCGGAAGAGCACGCTCGAACGCAGCGGAGGGAGCGAAACGTCGGTCGGCAGAGCGATCTCGCCGTCCATGCGGAGCGACGCGGACTCCACCTCGAGCTCGGGCGGCACGTCGGGCACGACGCGGTTCGACACGGCGATCGTGTAGGCGACCACATCGCACGGCACGCCGTCGATGACGCGTCTCTCGCGCAGGCTCACGGTCGCTTCCACACGCTCGACGGGCTGCGCGACGAGGTGCGCCACCGCCCGGACGTCGGCGGACCAGCGTTGCCCCGGCTCGCGCGGCTCGTCACCACTGCCGAAGAGCGTGTCGCGATCCTCTCCGCGAGGAGCGAAACCGATGTCCAGCACGTCTGCGATGTCGGTGAGCAGCCGTCGGTCGACGGGGCGACCCGAGCGCGTCACCCACCCGCGACCGACCTCACGCGCGATCTCGAGCACGGTGCCGGGCCGAACGACGTCCGTGCTCCGGGCCGCGTCGTCTCGGGTGAAACGCACGACCGTGTACCGCACGACCTCCCGGCGAGCGTCCGACGCGAGGACCTCCGCCATCGCTTCGAACGAGTGGCCGCGCCGGGTCGTCTCCGTGCGCGGATCGCCCCCACGTCCGGAGGTGACCTCGGAGCGCGAGACCTCGCGTCGGACGCGTTCGATCCACGTCGTGCCGATGGGTGGGCGTCGGGTCCAGCGAATCACGCGTCCGGCTGGCGTCGCGGGCCGTACGGAAGGCGCACCGCGAGCGGTGGCCGCGGCGGCCGCATCGGACTGCCTGGCTCGCGTGGACGCGCTGCCGCAGCTCGCGCAGAACGGGCTCGCGATCGCACCGACCGCCAGACACGCCAGCGTCCGCCACAGGCCTTCGACCACGCCGGGAGGGTATCCGGGAGACGGGCCTCGCGATCACGCCAGATCGAAGAGGAGCAGCTCCGTCGGCTCGCGGGCCGCGATCGGGAGGCGGGTCACCGCGCTGATCGCTGCCCCGTCACCCGCGACGAGCTCGATCCCGTCGAGGTGCACGGAGCCCCGCACGACCTGCAGCCACGCGTGTCGCTCCGGCGCGAGGTCGTGCTCCACGGACTGTCCCGCGTCGAGGAGGGCGGCATAGAGCGCGACGTCCTGGTGCACGGTCACCGAGCCCTCGCGCCCGTCGCGCGACGCGACGAGCCGGAGCCGCCCGCGCTTGTCGGAGTCCTCGAAGCGACGTTGCTCGTAGCTCGGAGCGAGCCCGCGCCTCTCGGGCTGGATCCAGATCTGGAGGAAGTGGGCGCCGCGATCGCGCCTTGGGTTCATCTCGCTGTGGCGCACTCCCGTGCCCGCCGTCATGCGTTGCACGTCGCCCGGACGGATGACCGACCCGTTGCCCATGCTGTCGCGATGCGCGAGCTCGCCGTCGAGCACGTACGAGACGATCTCCATGTCGCGATGGCCGTGCGTGGGAAAGCCTGCGCCCGGAGTGATTCGATCGTCGTTGATCACCAACAGCGCGCGGAAGCCCGCGTGGCGCGGGTCGTAGTGCTCTCCGAACGAGAACGTGTGGCGGCTGTCGAGCCAATCGATCTGCGTATGGAATCGATCGGCCGCGCGGCGAACCGTGATCATGGGAGCGAATCATGGGTGCCCGAGAACCCCGATGACGTGAGATAACCCACTTGATAGCCTTTGTTCGTCCACCGGACGGTCGGGAGGTCGGCGATGCGAAAGCGAAGCTCGAGGACCGATGAGGGCGCGATGGGTGTGGGACGCGCGGTCGTCGTCGCGCTCGCGATGGCGCCGGCGCTGGGGGCGTGCGCGTCGGACGTACGCCCGCCGCCGCTCGAGCGCGCCGGTGTCAGCGTGCCGTCCCCCGGCACGTCGATCGCGGGAGAGTCGGACGACGACGGCGTGGCCGGCGACCTCGGAGGCGACGATCGATTCCCCATCGATGGGCACCTCGCCGGTCGACTCGGCTCGATCACGCTCGACGCCACGCCGTATCGGATGGAAGGCCGCGTCGAGCACGGCTACGCGCACCTGGCGGTGTTCGCCGAAGGAGACGGTGGCGAAGGCATGATCGCGCTCGACGTCCACGGCGGGCTCGACCATCCGGATCTCGCCGACGGCGGATGGGTCGAGCTGCGAGGGCTCGTGACGCGCGACCCCGCCGATCTCGCGGTCAACCTGATCGGCTGCTCGGGCCTGCGCGCGCCCGACTGGGACTACGACCAGAGCGCGACCGAGGTCCGCATTCGCGTGCGCCCCGGCGTCGCGGCGGATCAGCTCACGGTCGAGGTCGAGGCGTCGTTCGGCAGCACGCTGGAGACGCCGAGCTCCGTGCGCGGCTTCGTGGTGCTCGGGCGCTGAAGGGTGACGAACGACCGTTCGTGCTGAGTTGACCACCGGCTTCGCCGACCCACGTCGCACGAAACACCTGCCCCACCCTTTGGGTGGGGCTGTTTCTTCCTAGCTCGTCGATCCCCGAGGAGAGGCGACGTGGGGCGCGCTCGAGCGTCTACTGGCAGGTCAGCTCGATCACGAACGCAGTCAGGCGTCCGGCGTCCAGCCGAACGGTGTCCGCGATGGACAGGTTCCAGGTGCCCTGCGCCGGAAGCCCGACGGCGCGCGGCACCGTGTGCGTGCGAAACGGAGTCCGCCGGGTGCGACGTTGCAGCGTGAACGTCTGACCGCTCGGCGAGCTGAGGCGCACGGTCATGTCGGAGTTGAACGTGTGGCTGCCGCGGAGGATCACGCGGAGCCGACCGACGATGCACGACTGCGACACGAACGCGCTCGCCGTCGTCGTGTGGTTGTCGAAGATGGCGCCGCCGCCGGTGCCGATGATGGTGTGCATGGTGCCCGGCGCGGCGGGCATGCCGGGCATGCCGGGCGTCGTGGGCATGCCGGGCGCCGTGGGCATCCCAGGCGTCGTGGGCATCCCGGGCGTCGTGGGCATCCCGGGCGTCGTGGGCATCCCGGGCATGCCGGGCGTCGTGGGCATCCCGGGCATGCCGGGCGTCGTGGGCATGGATGGAGCCACGGGCGGGAACGTGGCCGCGAGCGCGAGGATGTTGTTGAGCGGCGCGGCGCTGACGTTCTGCGGCGGATGGCCGGGCAGCGAGAGGACGAACGTGAACGTCGGCGGCGGTTGTCCGGGCGCAGGCGCGGGGATGACCTCCGACGTCACCAGCGGAGTGGTCCCGAGCACGCGTCCCTGGGGCGTGCTGACCGTCGCGCCCGGAGGTGTCGATGTCGCCGTCACCGTCACGCGCACGGTTCCGGGGGCAGCCGCGGGTTGCGCGGCCGGAGGCGCGATGGGCTGTCCCGGCACCGGCATCGGTGTCGTCGAGGTGGGCATGCCCATCGGCTGCGCCCCAGGCGCCGAAGGGGGCGGCGGCATCGTGGGAACGCCCGGTGCGCCGGGCGCTTGCGAGCCCGGCGGTGCTCCTGGGATGACCGGCGGAGAAGCCGGGACCGGCAGTGGCGGAGGCGCGGCCGGCGTGTCGTTGCTCGAGCAGGGACCGAGCATCGCGACCACCGCGGGAACCCAGAGGAGACGGCTCACCACGGAACGCGTCGTACCAGGCGACGGCCCCTCGCGTCGAGAGGTGGTGGCGCCGAGGCGCGCGGCGCATAGCTTGTCTGACGTTGTCGAGCGCAGGCGAGCCGTGGATCTCCGACGACCTCGTCGTGCTCGTTCGGCCCTTTCGCGGCTACGCCCGCGCGCACGAGGCGGCGACTCCGGGCGCGTGGACGCTTCTGCGCGGACCACTTCGCTGGCTGCTCGTCATCGGCGCGTTCGTCGCGTTGACCACGGCCGGCCGCCTGGCCTGGTACCACGTCGTGTTGCCCGCGACCGTGTGGGTCGTGTTCCCGGCGATGCAGTCGGCGTGGGTCCTCGTCGCGGCGCGTGCGATGCGATCGCGCGCGCCGGCGTCGGTGGTGATCGACCTCTACTTCCGCGGTCACGGTGTCTGGTACCTGCTCCTGATCGTCGTCGCCGCGGTCTGCCTGCTCGCCCCCGAGCCCGCCGAGGTCCTCGAGGCCGTCTCGACCGCGGGGCTGGTGATGCCGATCTTCGTCTGCGCGACTGCGCTCTCGACGTGGGTCACGTACGCGATGTTCCGCGCCGGCCTCGCGCTCTCGCGGTCTCGCGCGATCGGCGCCCTCGCGATCTTCCTCCTGGGCTACGGCGGCGGAATCGTCGCGTGGTTCTGGCTCACGGGGCAGCTGCCGCCGCTCGTGCTCGAGGTCCCGTGAGCCGGCGGGACATCTCGGCCCGCGCGGGCGGGATCGTGATCGCCCTGCTGCTCGGGCTCGGCACGCTGGCGGGATCGTGCATCGACGACGTGAGCGCTCCGCGAGCCATCCGCCGCGGCGATCGGTTCCTCCTGCGGGCGGACCTCCACGTGCACACGCGGTTCAGCGACGGCGTCGCGAGCCCGTTCGACGTCGTGCTCGCGGCCCGCAGGCACGGTCTCGACGCCATCGCGATCACCGAGCACAACCTGGTGCTGCCGGGCCAGCTGGCGCGGGCCTTCGCGCACCTCCTCGGTGGGCCGATCGTGATCGTCGGCCAAGAGGTCACGAGCCGTAGGCAACACGTCGCGGCGCTCGGCATCCACACGGCGATCGCGCCACTGCTCCCGCTGCGCGCGATCGTGCGCGAGGCGCACCTGCAGGGCGGAGTCGTCGTCGCTTGTCATCCCGTGCGGCGGTACTGGGAACGTTTCGACGCGGTGTTGGACGAGCTCGATGCGACCGAGGTCGTCCATCCGATCGCGTGGCGGCGTAGCTCGGGCGGCTGGTCCGGGTCCGACCTCGTGGGCTACTACGAACGCGCTCGGGCTCGGGGCGTACCCATCGCAGCCGTGGGATCCTCCGATTTCCATTTTTTCAAGATGATGGGTCTCGGATCGACCTGGATCTCGGCGGACGCAACCGACGAGCGCGCCATCGTCCGTGCGATCCGCTCGGGGCGGACCGCCACGCGCGGGCACGATGGGCGCTGGCACGGAGACGAGGCGCTCGTACGTTCGCTCCGCCGCGACCCACCTCCGGATCGCGGCGAGAACGTAGGCTACGAAGCCAAAGGCCCGCTCGATGCGGTCGGCAGGTTGCTGGGTCTGGCGGGCATGGCCGCGCTCGTGGTGCTTCGTCCGCGCCG
>JADZFZ010000718.1 GCA_020854145.1 Deltaproteobacteria bacterium
CCCCGTTCCCCAACATCGTTCGGCTCTCCAGCGCATCGCAGGACACCTGCGCCATCAAGGTCAAGATCGATGGCAAGCCCACGGTGGTGAAGACGACGGCGCACCCCTCGAGCCAGGGTGACGAAGCCGGCACGTTGAAGGGCATGGTGTCCCAGGTCGTCATGGACAAGATGACCTACAAGGTCGGCAGCACGAAGGTGAGGGCCCAGGGCCAGCCCGTCGTCACCGTCCTGAAGCAGACCGCCCACAACGGGAGCAACGCCAACATGCCGGCGGGGATCCAGGTGGAGCCCTCCCAGACGATCGTGATGATCCGATGAGAGGCATGTGACCCGTCGGCCGTCCCGCCGGGGGCCGTGAGGCGAGGGAGAGCGACGATGCTGGATCTCTATGTGATCGAAGGTCTACCCACCGTCAGCGAGTACACCCACATCCTCCGGATGTCGGGTGCCGAAGCGCTGGATGGCCTCTACGCGTTCAGGCTGGATCTCGCCGTCGAGCACGAGCAGCCCTTGTCCCACGAGGTCATCGACCAGGCCATGTCGGAGCGATTGATCTTCGGGTTCTTCGAGCCCCAGATCGAGGAGCCCGAGTACTGGATCACCTTCCCGCGCTCGATCACGTACCTGGGGAGCGACGGCGACGGCCGCTATCATTACCGGTTCGAGGTCCTCGCGTCGGACTGGCGGAGCGACCTGTTCCGTCGTTCCCGGATCTTCCAGGACCAGGACGTCCTGAAGATCGCCGACGTGATCTTCAAGGAACAGGGTAGGAAGAACGAGATCAAGACGACGCGGACCTATCCGGTACGGGAGTACACCGTCCAGTACGAGGAGACCGACACACTCTTCCTCCGTCGGCTGCTCGAGCACGAAGGCATCTTCCACTGGTTCGACGGGATGAAGAACAAGCGTGTGCTCGCCGACGACAACTCCGCGTTCACACACGCGGCAGGCCACGAGTTCGTCAAGTGGGCTCCCAGGCTCGAGAGCAAGCCGGCGCTGACCGATCTGACGTGGGAGCGCAGGGTGGTACCGAGCATGGCGGTGGTGCGCGACTACGACTGGCGCGCTCCGGGCTCGTTGGTGCAGGCAGATCGTGCCGTCGAGGCACACGGCTTCGGTCTCCACGTCTACTTCGGCGACCACGTCAAGGCCGCAGACGCGCCACGCCTCGCTTCCGTGCGCGCCGAGGAGCTCGGCTTCCCTCATCAGGTGCTGCGCGCCACGAGCAACATCCGTGGCCTGCGACCCGGCAACAAGCTCACGTTGGAAGCGCCCGCCAAGCTCGGTCCGGAGCTGGACGGGATCGAGCTGGTCGTGGCGGAGGTGCGTCACGAGATCGACCAAGGCGACGACGACAAAGCGGATGCCGCGAAGCCCTACCGGAACGAGCTCGTGCTCTTTCCGTTCTCCGTTCCGTATCGCCCTGCGCGGGTGACCCCCAAGCCACGCATCGACGGTCTCGTCTACGCCATCGTCGACGGCGAGATGCGCAGCACTGCTGCTCCGGTCGACGACCAAGGCCGTTACCGGGTGTTCTTCCCCTTCGACACGAACGCGAAGGCCGGGGGTCGTGCAAGCCGTTGGGTGCGCATGGCGCAGCCCTATGCCGGAGCGGGTTACGGCATGCACATGCCGCTTCACATCGGGACGCAGGTCATCGTCGCGCACATCAACGGAGACCCCGACCGCCCCGTCATCGTAGGCGCCATCCCGAACGCGGACACCACCTCTCCGGTGCACTCCGCCAACGCGACGCAGAGCGCCATCCGATCCCACGGTGGGATCTTGTTCGAGCTCGAAGACGACGCCTGAGGAGGACGACTCGATGGCCAACGAACCCGACGATCCCGCCACGGGCGGTCCGACCGAGACGGACAAGGCCCAAGACGACCGGCTCAAGAAGCTCGAGGACGCGCAGAAGCAGGCAGTCACCGACAAGGACGATCAGCAGAAGCGCGACCAAGCGCAGGACGAGGCGCTCCAACGGCAGCAGGACGATCAGTCCCAGAGGGACTTCGAGCAGGACGCGGCCATCCAGCACTCCGCCGACGTCCTGAAGGCCTTCGACACGACACCCCCGTCGGTCAACGGCGTGGCCGGAACCGAGCAGCGACTCAAGATCCACGTGCCGACGCCGCATGGCGACGCCAAAGGCACGACGATGGCGCTCGGGGCGGCGCTCGATTCGATCAGCCATACGGGCTTCGGCGTCGCCACCTGGGGACACGTGACCGTCGATGCCCGGAACGACGACAGCCACATGATCCTCAAAGCGGAGGGGGAGGTTCTGGTCCAGTCGGTCCAGTCCAACCTGTACGTCCTCGCGGACAAGACCGCGATGATCGCTTCGGCTGCCGACGCCAGCCTGCTTGCCGCCGGGGCCCTGACCATCGCGGCCGGTTGGGCGCCGGACGAGCCCTGGCGGGGCGTCGCAGGGAAAGAGCCTGTGCCCAAAGGAGCCGTTGGCTACAAGAAGAAGATGGCGGATATCGTGGAGTACTGGGGCGGCATGGATGGAAAGGTCGCCCTGGCGAGCGCCGGGCGGGCCGCGGCCGTCGACCTCTGCGGCACGAACTGGTGGGAAAAGGCCTACTCCGCCTTCGGGATCTTCATCGATGGCATGGACTACGCCGCGGATCCACAGATCAACCTGTTCGCCCCTACGGGGTATTTGCTCGGAACTGACAAGTTCGGCGCGATGTACGCGGGAGTCGGGATCGACATCGCTGCTCCAGGCGTGTCCATCACGGGCCTCCTCGACGCCGAGGTGTTTGCGGTCCAGAACGCCGGCCTGACGGCTGGGCGGAGCGCGGGGGTGTCGGGGCTGCTCTCCGCCGGGGTCGTCAGCTATCAGACAGGCACCGAGATCGCGTCGCGTCTCGGCAGCGTGGAGGTCTACGGCGAGACGATCCAGATCGGAGGACTGTTGCCCGCTCCAGTGGGGTTCAAGCAGATCCTGTCACGCAACTCGCAGCTCCCGACCTCCGAGCTGCGCGTGGAGTCCGCCGGCAAGCTCATCGTCGCGACGGGCCAGTCGCTGCCTTCGGGCGTGTCTGACGGCATGTACTTCGTTTCGCACGAGTCGATCGAACAGCGAGCGACCAAGCGCCTGAAGTACTCTGGCGGAGTCGAAGTGGTCGCTCACGCCGGCGATCCGCAGAAGGCCGTGGAGAACCCGCGTCTCGAGCTGCGCGCGAGCCCCGCGTCTGCGGCGCTGGGGATCAAGGACGTCAAGGTGGCCGTGACCGCGCAGGACGGTGTGACAATCCAGCACGGTGCCGACGCCACGATCCGCGTCACGGCGACCGAGATCTCCTTGGGCTTCGGCGCCGGCCCGGCCAAGCGCCTCGTCATCGGCTCCGGCGGCACGCTGGAGTTCGGTGCCAAAGCCATCGTCGTCAAGCCATGATCACCGACTCCGTGCCCGATCAGCTCGCCGCGATGACGTTGCCCGACGCGGACGACAAGAAGGTCCGGCTGGGAGACCTCTGGGCGGACAAGACCGCGGCGCTCGTCTTCATCCGGCACTTCGGCTGTCCGTCGTGTCGCGCGCAGGTGACGGCCCTCCGCGACCACGTGGCCTCCTTCGAGCCGCTCGGTGCGACGCTCGCGCTCGTCGGCAACGGGGCTCCCCACTTCGCGCGCGCCTTCCGCGAAGAGATCGGCCTGAGCTGTCCCGTCCTGTGCGACGTCGAGAAGAAGGCTTATGGCCTCCTCGGCATGCACTATGGAAGAGGCACCTTGTTGACTCCTGGAGCCGTCCTCTCGACCGCGCGGGCGATGACCAAGGGCTTCATGCCGAGAGGCCAGCAGGGCGACCGCTTCCAGCAGGGCGGCGTGCTCGTCGTCGCGCGTGGCGGTCGCGTCGTGCTCCAGCACCGGGCCAAGGACTCCGGCGACACGTTGCCGGGTCCGGTCATCCTCGACGCGCTCCGCAGGTAGGCCCGAGAAGTCGCCATCGGGGCTCGTTCGCGAGCCAGCCCAGGCGGCCAGCACCGCTACGCGGCGAGAATGGCTGCCACCTTCTCCGCGAGCTCCTTGCCCGCGGCGCCGTCCAGCTTGCTCGGCTTCCAGCCGATCCCGAGGCCCTTGTCGCCGTGACGCGGGATGATGTGGAAGTGCACGTGGTGGACGGCCTGGTGCGCCTCTGCCCCGTTGTTCTGGAG
Source organism: Deltaproteobacteria bacterium (assembly GCA_020854145.1). Classification (GTDB taxonomy): domain Bacteria; phylum Myxococcota_A; class Polyangia; order Polyangiales; family JADZFZ01; genus JADZFZ01. The sequence continues at coordinate 4,172 of JADZFZ010000718.1, forward strand.
GACGTTGTAGGCCGTGGCGCCGGTGGCCTCGAGCACCGCGCGGGCGATGCGCGGCAAGACACGACCGATCGCGGCGGACTGCTCGTCGGAGAGCTCGTGGAGCATCGCCTTGCGCTCTTTGGGGATCACGAGGGTGTGCCCCTCGGAGAGCGGGAAGATGTCGAGGAACGCGAGCACGTGCGCGTCCTCGTAGACGCGATGACAGGGCAGCTCTCCGTCGAGGATCTTGTCGAAGATCGTGGCCATGACGCTGGGTAGAACGGATCGTGGGCCCGTGCAACGTTCGCCCCGATCCGTGCGAGCTTCGCTACGGTTCACGACACGAGGTCCGACCGTGCCCCCGCGCAAATCGCCCGTTTCGCCTGCCGACTCCTCGCCCGCGTCCCGTCCGCCGGCAGGTCTCGTCAAGGCATCCGAGCTCGCTCGACGGAGCGGTGTGCCGGCCGCGACCATCAAGCACTATGTGCGCGAGGGCCTGATCGAGCCGGCCCGCACGAGCCGCAACATGGCCTACTACGACCCTGCGCTCGTGCCGCGGGTCGAGCGCATCAAGGAGCTGCAGCGCACGCGGTTCCTGCCGCTTCGCGTCATCAAGAGTGTCCTCGAAGAGGAGGAGACCGAGTCGGAGGACGAGAAGGTCGCGGCCGCGATCGCACGCATGCTGGTGCAGACCGCCCCCGCGGCAACGCGATCGCGCGACGAGCTGATCGCGTCGGGCGTGCCCGTCGAGCAGCTCGATTGGCTGGAATCCATGGGGATCGTGACGTCGAACCAGGACGCGGGCGTGCGGGTGTACGCGGGCGACGACCTCGAGATCCTGCGCGTCCTCGGCGCGGCCCGGCGCGCCGGGATCACCGCGGACATGCTCCCGGTCACCATGCTCGCCGAGTACGGTGAGGCGCTGCGCAACCTCGTGCGCACGGAGCTGCGCCTCTATCGCGAGGGCGTGTTGCCTCGTGCTCCGACGGCGGACATCTCGGCGCTCACGGAGGCGGCGACGACGTTGTCGGAGCGGCTGGTCGTGCTGCTCCGACGAAAGATGCTCGTGCCCACGTTGCGCGCGCTCTCGCCCGGTCGCGTCAGCCGCCCCAAGCCCGCACGACGTCCTCGGGCGTCTCGCGAGGCTTGAGCACGCGCAGCTCGGCAACGCGCGCGTCCTCGTAACCGAGCACGGCGGGGATCGCCCGGCTGCAGTGCCTCGACCACATGCCGAGCGTGTACGCGCCGACGTCGCGCACGAAGACGAGATCACCCGGCTCGATCGGCGGAAGGGGCCGATCGCGCGCGAGCACGTCGCCCGCGAAGCAGAGCGGTCCCACGATCGTCCATGGCTGCTTCGGGCCGTGCTTGCGCTCCCCGCGCGCATCGAGCACTGCGATCTCGTGGTACCAGTAGCTCGGCGCGTACGTCGGCCGGACGAAGAGGTCGGCGCCCACGTGGATCACCGCTTGGCGTTCGCCCGACGCTTCCTTGACGTGCTCGACGCGACTGATCGCGAAGCCACACGGCGCTTGCAGCGCGCGGCCCACCTCGGTCACGAGCTCGATCGATCCGTCGAAGAGCGCGGGGACGGCCCGTGCGAGCGCATCGGCCCAGTCGCGCGCGGACGGCGGCGCGTCGGAGGGGCGGTAGACGGCGGGCAGCCCACCGCCGATGTCGAGCCAGCGTACCTGCGTGCGGCCGAGGGCCGCGTGCACCGCCGTGATCACGTCCCACGCGCGTCGTGCACCCGCGACGAGCTGCTCGAGCGACACGCCCTGCGATCCGACGTGCACGTGGACACCCGTGAGCCACGCGTAGCGATCGAACAGTGGCGCGAGATCGCGCGGGTCTTCGGGGATCGCGATGCCGAACTTCGACGTGCGCGTCGCCACGCTCGTCGCGGCGATGGCCCCAGCGCCGACGGCCGGGTTGAGACGCACGCCCAGACGGCTCGCGCTCGGGCGATCGCGCATCATCCGGTCGATGCGCGCGAGCTCGGCCTCGTTGTCCGCGTTGATGCGCACGCCGCGCTCGAGGGCGCGCGCGATCTCCGGCTCGGTCTTCGCCGGTGAGTCGTAGACCACGCGATCGGCGGGGCATCCAGCGGCGCGCGCGATCTCGAGCTCCTCGAAGGACGCGGCCTCGAGGCCGGCGCCGCGCGCGACGAGGTGGCGGAGGGCGCCGACGACGGGATTGGCCTTGATCGCCACCGCGTGGAGCGCGGACGGGGGGAACGTCGAAGCGAGCACAGCGAGCCCGCGCGCGAGGCGACCGAGATCGTGAAACAGCACAGCAGGCGCGTCCGACGACAGGTGTCCCGCGTCGATCGCCGCTCGGACCACGGCACCAATCTCCGCAGGATCGATGGGGGGAACGAGCGCGCCTGTGCCCATGACCACATGACGCTACCATCGGGCCGTGCGCCTCGACCGGCTCGTTCTCTGTGGCGCGATGTGGCTCGCCGGATGCGAGCTGTCTCGCGTGGGCATGGCGAGCCTCGCGCCCGAGTCGGGCATCGGGGACGTGGACGGCGCACGCGATCTCGGGCGGGATCGCTCGGACGCCGACCCGGCTCCGCGCGACACCGGCCCGCGCTCGGACGCCTCGCCCTTCGATGCTTCGACTGCGCTCGACGGTGCGATGCTCGACGCGCGCGTGCGCGATGCGAGCCGCACGGACGCGGCGCCACCCGATGGCGGTCCGGCGCCCGACGCGCGGCCCGCGGGTGACGCGGCGACGGGCGTCTGTCCCCCGCCCGACCCACCGACCGATGCGACTCCGCTCGTGCGCTACACGTTCGCACCCGGGCTCGTGGGAGGCCTCGTTCCCGACGAGTCCATCTTCGGCTGCTTCCCGCTGTCGCCTTTCGAGGAGGGCGACGACACGATCGAGGTCGCTGCGGGTCGGGTGACGTTCGCCGGCGGGCACCTCGAGCTAGGGCTCGATCCCAGCCAATCGCTCGCGCGGCTCCTGACGCGCGCGAGGCTCGGTTTCAGCGTCGAGGTGTGGGCAGGCGCGACGGTGACCGACCAGAACGGGCCGCGGCGCATCGTCACCCTCTCGACCGACACGGGCCGCCGCGCGTTCACGATCGCACACGGCGAGCTCTCTTCCGGCAGCACCGAAGGCCGCGACGTCATCGCGCGCTTCCGATCGACGGCGACCAACGAGAACGGCGACGACGGCGACGGCGAGATCGCCTCGGCGAGCGAGGTCTTCGACGACACCGACGCCGTGCATCACATCGTGCTCGTGTGGGCGCCGCCGCTGACGTTGCTCTACGTCGATGGACGCGAGCGCGACCGCTTCGACCACGGTGCGGGCGCCACGCTCGGGTGGGGTGTCACCGATCGGTTCCTGCTCGGCAACGAGCTCACGCGCGATCGCCGGTGGAGCGGGCGCATCCTCGCGCTCTCGATCTTCACCGTGCCGCTCGGGTCCGCGGAGATCGATGCACGATTCCGCGCCGGCCCCGAGTAGTCAGTCGCCGAGCACGCCTTCCATGTTCGGCACGCCGTCGCTCGCGTCGCGCTCCCACTCCTCGCGCGACAGGTACCGGCTGCCGTGCGCGGGATCCGTCGCGCCCTGGCCCGCGCTCGGATCCCCGTGCAGCACCATGCAGAGATCGAATCCCTCGGTGGGCTCGCAACGCGTGGCCCGGACGCGGTGAACGCGCTGATCCTGGAGGAGCTCGATGCGCCCCGAGCCCTCCGTGAGCGGGTGGTACCGGAAGCGCTCGTGGCGGTTGCGGTACTGCGAGCCGACGATGAAGCCGCCGATGTGACCGGCGTCCTCCAGATCGAAGATCCACAGGATCTTGAGCGACTGGCGCGGATCGTCGGGCAAGTTGGTCACCCACACGCGATCGGTGACGCCGACCGGCTCGCCCTGCTCACAGCCGTCGCAGCCCGAGAGCCCGACCACGACCAGGCACGCCCACACCCACCCAACGAGGCCACGCATGGACGGATGCTGGCAGCCGACTTCCCGATGGGCAACGCATTCGACCCACCCGTGTCCCCTCGGGCATCCTCTCGCCGATGCCTCCCACCCCGCCGTCGGTGCTGTTCGCGGTCTCCGAGTGCGCTCCGTTCGTCAAGGCAGGAGGACTCGGCGACGTCGCGGGAGCGCTGCCCGTGGCGCTCGCCGCGCTCGGTCACGACGTCCGCGTGGTGATGCCGCGTTACGACGTCGTCCCGCTCTACGGGATGCAGATGCACCCCGCACCGCTCGCCGTGCCCCTCGGCGCAGGAGAGGCGTGGTGCGCCGTCTACGAGACGCGATTGCCCGGCTCGGACGTGCCGGTCTACATGCTCGACCACCACGGGCTCTTCGGACGCGGCTACCTCTACGATCCTCCGGGCTCCTACGCGCACGACAATCTCGCGCGTTTCGCGTTTCTCTCGCGTGGTGCGCTGCAGCTCTGCAAGCACCTTGGTTGGATACCCGACGTCGTCCACGTCCACGACTGGCCGACCGCGCTCGTGCCGGTGCTGCTGAACACGGTCGAGCGCGCGGGACCGTTCGCGAAGACCGCTTCGGTCCTGACGATCCACAACCTCGCGCACCAATCGAAGTTCCCTGCCCACGATCTCGCGCTCACGCAAATCCCCGCGTCCGAGATGCGCGCCGATTCGCTCGAGGACTTCGGCGGGATCAACCCGCTCAAGGGCGGCCTCTATCACGCGACCAAGATCACGACCGTCTCGCCCACGTACGCGAAAGAGATCCGCACGCCGGAAGGAGGCGCCGGGTTGCACCAGGTCCTCGACTTCCGAGGGGCGGACCTGATCGGCATCCTCAACGGCATCGACGAGAGCGTCTGGGATCCGCGCACCGATCCGCACGTCGCGGCGCACTTCGATCCCGACGACCTGTCGGGCAAGGCGCTCTGCAAGGCAGCCCTGCAACGCGAGCTCGGTCTCCCCGTGCGCGCCGACGTTCCACTGTTCGGCTCGGTCGGACGGCTCAGCTTCCAGAAGGGGACCGACGTCCTGCTCGCCGCGATTCATCGCATCCTCGAGCTCGACATCCAGATGGCGCTGCTCGGGTCCGGCGACCCGACGACGGAGCGAGTTCTCGATTCCCTCTCGCGTCGCGGCGATCGATTCCGCGCCTACGTCGGCTTCCACGAGGGCGTCGCCCACCGCATCGAGGCCGGCGCCGACGTCTTCGTCATGCCGTCGCGCTTCGAGCCGTGCGGTCTCAACCAGATGTACAGCCAGCGTTACGGCACGTTGCCGCTCGTGCGGGCGACGGGCGGCCTCGAGGACACGGTCGTCAACTACGACGCCGTCACCGGCGAGGGCACGGGCTTCAAGCTCCACGACCTCACCGAAGACGCCCTCGTCGACACGATCGCGTGGGCGGCCGCCACGTATCGCGACTCACCCGACGCCTTCCGCACCATGCAGCGCCGCGCCATGCGCCAGCCCTTCGGCTGGGACCGCGCCGCCGCGCAATACGCGGACGTCTACCGCTGGGCGCACGACCTCAAGGCGTGAGGGGGTCTCGATCGGAGCGTGCGGGCCGTCCGTCCCTGGTGGCAGATGCGTCCCGTTGCGCCGGGTCGCGAGCTCGGCTCGCGCTCGGGCCAATCGTCACCGGCAACGGCCATCGAGGTAGCCACCTGGCGCCTGGCAGGCGCCACCCGTGTCGCCCGAACGATCCGCGGTGGCACGCTCGCTGCGGTGGATGGCGCCGACCGGAGGACGCCATGTCTCGCACGCACGCCATCCCCGCACTGCTCGCTTGCCTCGCCCTCGGCGGGTGCGCCGCCGACACGTCGGCCGAGCTCGAAGCCGAGACGGGTCTCGCCGGTCCTCTCGAGCCCATCCCCGAGGACTTGCCCGCCGACATCCTCGGACCGAGCGGTCCCCGCACGTCGGCCGACAATGGCGCCGGCCAGGTGTGGCAGGTCCGCAACCTCTGGGACCAGCGCGACACGACCGAGGCGCGCGCGGCGGGCCTCGCGTGGGGCGAGAACAGCGGCCTCTCGTGGGAGGAGAAGTACGAAGCGTGGGTCGCCTCGCTCCG
>JADZFZ010000719.1 GCA_020854145.1 Deltaproteobacteria bacterium
CCGGTCGTGAGGGCCATCGTCCCGACCATCATCATCGCGATCGTCGCGATCATCACGCGCGCTCCTTCCTCCGAGGAGCCGCAGAATTTCCGGAACGGGAAGCCGCAGAATTTCCGGAACCATCACCGCTCGCATGGTTTCCGTCGTCTGCTGTCCCATGGAAGGCGGCGACGTCCTGTCGTCTGGTGGCTCACGCGGAGCCTCGCCCAGCGAACTGCGCCGGCCGTTCTCGCAGTCAGCGAACGTCGCGCGGTTCCCTGCCACGCTCCCCCACGCTCCGACGCGCGCAGTCGCACCAATCCGGGTGCTCCGCTCCGTGATGGGCGTGACCATGGGCAATCTGGGGACCCGTACCACCCTGCGCGGTCCACGGGCGGGAGCCCGACATGGCATCTCCACGGAGTCGAGCGGCGACGAGCTGAAGCGCACCAAGGCGGTGTTCGGCGCCATCGGCGTCTTCGGTGCGTGCCCACGTGGTCGGCGCCGTGGCTGGTGATTGCCCCATTTGCCACGCACGGAGCTCAGCTCGAAGACACGCAGCAGTAGGTGCCGTCGAACCGTCGCTGCCGCATGTCGTCGTCGTGAACGAGGAACTGCAGCAGGCCGGCGTCCCACCAGCACATGCCGACCTCGCGAGCGGAACCCAGCAGGAAGAGAACCCGCCAGCGTGCCATGCGATCGAGGTGCATCGCTTCGTCGGCGCGGTAGGCGCGAAGCAGCTCGGTCGCGAGATCGATCTCCTCGGCACGCTCGTCATCGCCGGCTGCCCATGCGTCCCGGGCTGCCTTGGCGAGATCTTCGGGGGCGAGGTGCATTCGGTGCCTCAACGACGCGAGGCCGCTCTTCGACAGATAGGCGTCCTGGCGCGGGTCGGTATCCCAGGCGACGGGAAGCCCTGCGATCTGAGTATGCGACGCGGTGAGGAACTCGAGCGCGAACTCCTCGAGACCGAGCGCCGTCTCGATCGCACGGTCGAACACGAACGACGGCCGAAAGGTCAGTTGATGCGCGACGAAATCGCGCGGGCTGCCGTCGTCGATCGCGCGAGTCCCGGACGGCACCGTCGTCGCGGAGAGCGCATCTCTCGGCCCGTCGAAGTAGAGCACCCGATGCGTCACGTCCCACGCTGGCGCGTCACGCCCGACGAAGAAGTACAGCCACCCCGAGCTCGGCAGCCCATCCACCCACTCTGGCGTGAGCGCACCGAGATCGATCTGCGCGACGAACGTGAGGTGTCGATCGCCTTGTGTGGGCCAGGCGAGCGCCGACGGAAGATCGGGGACGCCGCCGAGGCGTGAGGCACCGATCGGTCCCATGCCCGGCGTCTGCGAGCCCACGACGAAGCAAGGCTGGGCGTGCGGGAGCAGTCGCTCGGCGTCATCTGCCAAGCCCTCCTCGTCGGCCATCCTCGTCCAGATCTCTCGATGCAGCGCGCTCCGCATCGGCGCTCCCGTTCCTCGAACGGACATACAACCATTTGTGCGATCGCGTATATCCTGTCGATCCGCCGATGGCGCCGTCCCCGTGTGGCTTCGTCGACGACGTAGGTCGCAAGCGAATGGCAGTGGAGCGGTAGCGCGCCGGTGACCACGCCCTCGCGCACACGCTGCGTGACGGCATCGTTCATCACGTCTCTCGCGGACGCGGACCGAGTCAGTCGCACGATGTACATCTACGGACCCTCTCCCGCACCCGCGTCGGCGGTGGCGTCCGCGATGGGAGGTGGCGCAGGCGGCACGGGCAATCCCGCCACGGCACGCGCCTCCCGGTAGAGCGCGTGGTAATCGAGAAACTCACGGTAGCGCACGAGCCAATCGTCGTCGCCCAAGTCGTCCGGGCCTACGTGCGAGAAGTGCGGTGAGACGTTGCCGTCGGCGTCGTAGTGCTCGGCCTCTGGATGACGCGCACACGAGAGTGCTTCGGGGCGGTAGGGGTAGCGGATGCAATACGGCGCTTCCGGATAACAGTCGCTGTCGCCGAGGCAGGAGCTGCACGAGCGGCCGACGGCCAGGTAACCCTGACAGCTATCACCGAGGGCGGGCGGCTCCCTGCGAATGATCGCAGCGCCGTAGCCGTGTCCGAATGCGTCCACGAGGATGGGAGCGCAGCGGCCCCGGTCGCAGAGCTCGTCGCCGCGGCAATCTTCGATGCGCTGGCAATCGTCTGCGGCGTTGGGCAATAGAGTCGGCTCCGGCAGCTCTGGTCTCGTCGGACCGCAGGGCACTGGATTCTCGGGTACGCCGCACGGAGGAAAAGGATGCTCGAGGCTGAGGCGGTGCGTACACCGCCTGCCTGGATAGTCGGGAGCCCGGTCCGGATACCCCGGGTACGCGGGTGCCGCGACACATAGGTAGTCGGGCTCGCACTCGGCGTCCGAGACGCACGAGCTGCAGTGGCCATCGACGCACTCGTAGTACCGGCAATGGACGGCGCGCCCGAGGCGCGGGTCCGACGGGTAGAATTCCTCTCCGACGCACTGTGCGCCATAACCGTGACCAAACTGATCGTGCGTTGCGACGCGGGCACAGGTACCGCGGTCGCAGAAGTCGCCTCCGCGACAATCCGTCGTCCTCTGGCAGTCCGCGCCCGTCATCGCCCCCGCGTCACCCGCCATGCCCGCCGTGCCGTCACAGGCCGCGACCATGGAGCCCATCAAGAGCCAGACCACCAACCCCACACGCCGGCAGTCGCACGTCACTCGGAATCGTTCCGGCGAATGTGGCAGACGCCGGTCCGGTAGATCCGGAGTGTGCCTTCCACCGTGACGAGCGTAACGATCGGGGCATCCCCGGTCCACGTGGCTGCGATGGGCAGCTCGACCGCGGCGTCCAGACCGGCGGTCGGGACCACCGCGACGCTCGCGCACGATTGCGCGTCGCTCGGCGGCACGACGTACAGATTGTCGACTTCGCGCGAGGCGCCGGGCTCGATGAATGCGACTCCGGGCCCATTCGACGATTCCAGCAATGCGATGGAGCGGGGCTCGAGGCCGAAGGGCGTGGGAATCTCGGTCGCGTCGAACGCCGCCAGCGTCGTGTCGTCGTAGCGTGTGATTCGAATGCCGCTGCGACCGATGTCGTTCGGGTCGCTCACGAAGCGCACCACGGCGATGCCCGACACCGAGTCAGTCACGACGGGCCCCGGATCGTACGGTGTGCCGGCAAGGTCGATGCGCGTCCAATCGGCGACTCCGATTCGTCCCACGGCGAGACCCGCAGCACGCGGCTCGAGGCCGTAGGCGAACCCTCCCCAGGCAAGCGCCACTCGCTCGTCGGCCAGCAGATGGACGGAGACGGTGCCGCGCCTGGTGGGGACGACGTGCCGAGATCGAGGAGCGTGCCCAGCTCGCCGAGCGCCGTGCCGCGAAGCATGCCGTAGAGGACGGATGCGCCTGACTCTTGCGTGTGTCGCTGCGCTATCGCGAACCCGCGAGCAGGACGCCCCGGCCTCACCTCGCGCGACGCGGGCGCGGCGAGCAGGTCCACCGGAGTGACGCCGAGCAGCTGCACGAACCGCGCGAGCGTCAGCAGCGTCATGTTCTCGCCGCGCTCGATGCGCTGAACGTCGCGAACCGACACGCTGCGCGCTCTGCGAGCACCTCTCTTGGGTCATCGAACGGGCAGTGCGCAGCTCGGCCCCGTGCCGACCGACGTCACGAAGGAGCGTCTGCCGCCGACACGCTCCACTCAAACCCCGACACCGCCGCCGCCCCGCCGCCGCCACTCCCACGCGCCCTCCTCCTCCGCCGCCGCCCCCACGGTTCACCTCCGTTGTTTCCGGCGCGCCGCCCCGACTGAGCGCGAGCATCGACTGCAGCGGTCACGGCCGACGAAGCAGCGCGACGGTGACATCGTCGGGCAACAAGCCGCGAG
>JADZFZ010000720.1 GCA_020854145.1 Deltaproteobacteria bacterium
CGCAAACGTCGGACATTGTCGTCGCGATCGAGATCACGACCGATCGCGAAGAACGTCGCATTCACGCCGAGCGCATCGAACAGCTCCCGATGTCGCTCGACCGCGTGGTCGTAGACGGCGTGGGCGACGTCGCCATGCGGCGGACCCAACCCGTGGATCGCGTGGTAGCAGCCGACCTCGTCGAGATCGACGCTGACGCACGCGAGCCTCGTGTCCCTCGACGGCACGGACGCCCCGGGACTATCCCTGGATGCGAATCGCCCAGACGAGCCGCGCGACGCCCTTGAGCACGTTGGGCACCCGACGGAACAGGTGAATCGACGGAGGCCGCTTCTCGAGCACCCGCACCGGGATCTCGCGAATCCGGATGCCCGCTCGCTCGGCGCGTATCACGAGCTCGCTCGCGAACAGGTCCCGATCGACGAGGCACGTACGCGCGATCTCGACCAGCGGCGCACGACGGAACGCCTTCAGGCCGTGGGTATCGGTTCCGCGGAATCCGAGCGCCACGCGAAGCAGCCCGTTGACGACCTTGGTGCCCGCGCGACGGATCACCGGTCGTTCGTCGGACGAGCCGCCGAGCACCTTGCTGCCGACGACGAGGTCGCACGTGTCGTTCTCGAGCAGCTCGAGCGCCCGCTTGTAGAACCCCGTGTCGCAGAGGTCGATCTCGTCGCACACGACGAACTCGCCCCGCGCCTCGAGGATGCCGCGCTTGAGCGCCTTTCCATAGTTGGGCTCGCCGAGCGAGAAGACCCGAATCTGTTTGAACCGCGCCGCGAGCGCGCGCGCGTCCTCGACCGTGCGGTCCGAGGATCCGTTCTCGGCCAGGAGGATCTCGTACGGCCATCCGAGCTCGCGCAGGCGATCGACGAGGTCGACCACGGCCGAATGGAGGATCGCCTCCTCGTTGTACACGGGGATCACGATGCTCACCCGCGGGATTGCGGTGCCATCGGGTCCCGTGGGGTACTCGCTCAAGCGAGCCTCGTCGCTCATCTCGCCTCCAAGCCGTGGCGCACGCGCGACCCACGGGAGCGCGCAATGTTTCGGACGGCGCCCACCCCGTCAAGCCGTCACGGACCGGCGGCCGTGACGCACGCCTCGGTCCCCGGATGGAGCACGAGCGCAACCTGCCGGAGCGCCGCCGGCACGACCGCGGACCGCCCCCGCGACACGCGCTGGCCGGGCGCCCGTCCCTCGCCGTGCGCTTGCACGATCTCGAGCTGGCCGGCCGTCACCGTGATGCCGGTCATCCGGTCCACGAGGTCCACCTCGACGGTGACCGGCGAGCCCGCCTCCGCCGGACATCGGACGCGCTCGACGCGCAGGTGCGGCGTGTGCGCCAGCACCTGATGGGAGGTGCCGTCCTCGCGGACTCGAATGCTCTCGACGAACGCTTCGCCGCGCGGACCGTCCCACCGCGTCACCGCGAGCGCGTGCTCGACGTGGAGCGCGCGGGGCTTGCCCCGAGGGTCGATTTGCCCGTGCGCGTCGTAGCGCCGATTCCAATCCCAGAAGCGGTACGTCACGCCGCGGCGTCCCGGGGCGACGAACTGCGGCTCGACCAGCGTCACGCCACGCCCGATCGCGTGCACGGTGCCCGCATCGATCCGAAAGAAGTCTCCGGGCACGACCGGCACGAACGTCATGAGCGGCGCGAGATCCCCGCCGCTCGCGAGCGCACGCTCGACCTCGCGACGATTCACCTCCGCCGCGAGGCCCAGGTACAGGCCACACCCCTGCTCTGCATCGAGCACGAGCCACGACTCGGGCTTGCCGCTTTCGCCGGACGCGAGCCCCGCATAGTCGTCGGTGGGGTGAATCTGCACCGAAAGGTCGTCGGCCGCGTCGAGCAGCTTCACGAGCAATGGCGTCGAGCCGTGGTAGCGCCGCGCGTGATCCTCCCCGAGCCATCCGACGGGATCGTCCGCGAGGACCCTGGCCAATGGCATCTCGCCCCCGCCGGGAAGCTCCGCGACCGAAGGGAAGTCCGGCTCGACGCTGATCTCCCAGGATTCGCCCACCCGATCGTCGCCTCTTTTGTCGGCCGCGATCGGAAGGCCTCTCTTGTAGTCGCGGAGAATCTTCGTCCCGCCCCACGGGGTGCGCGTGGCGGGCGTGAAGTTGTCGGGACGCAGCAGGAGCGGCCGGAGGGTCACCGTCGGAAGCTACAACACCCGGCGGCGACAGGGTCGCTCGGAGGGTGTCCGTCCCCCCTTCAATACTGGGCGACGATGTCCTTCGGCGGCCGATCGACCGTCAGGATCGCGCTCGTCACGAGGTCCTTGCCGCCTGCGGCGAAGTACAGCGACTCGCCGATCTCCGGGATGCCCGTGTTCGGCACGATGCCGCCGCCCAGCTGGAAGCGCAGCCCTCCGGCGAGCTTCTGCGCGAGGGCGAGGTGCGCACGCAGCCACTGCCCCGACCGCCGATCCTTCACCGCGACGCACGTCTCGCCGCGCACGTGGTACTCGGTGTTGCGCGTCACGAAGACTTTGTGGATTCGCCGTTCTTTGCCGACGTATCTCATGGGAAGGGTCCCTCTCCGCCCGAGCATGTCACTGGGCCGAGGCAGAGTATGCCTACATCCGCCTACCTCCAAATAACTGGCAGACGGGTAACGACGCCGACCGCGAGAAAAAGTGGCAGCCCCGGGGTGACGTCGGAGGGTCGGAGGGCGACGTCACCCGGGGCTACCGGTCGGATGGAGGGAGGAGTTGCAGGCCGCGCGCACCATGTCGGGAGGAGAGTGCGGGGTCGGTCGCAGCCGCGATTTTCCTGGTGGCGCACACGGGAATGCGCGCCCCCTCACCTGTCAGAGCGTCAGCGTGTCGGGGAGGTCTGCCGGCATCTCGCAGTCTCCTTTGGTCTGACTGCCGGCTTCGTGGGCACAACCACGTGCTCGGCGAGACCATTCCCGCGCTCGACGCACGAAATTCGTCCAGCGCTCGCCCCTCACCCCGACCCTCTCCCCATTCGGGGAGAGGGGGCCTGGTCCCGAATTCACGCCCGTCGCTGGACGCTCGGGCGTGTTGCGACTTCGCCGTCGCGCGCTCGCGTGGGACGAGAGATACCCAGCCGTTCGCCCCGAGCCGCGTCGAGGGGCCCGCTCAGCACGAGCGGTCGTTCGTCACCCGCACCCTTCAGTGCGGAGACGCGCCGCCGCGGGCGCCGAGCTGCTTCTGCAGCTGCCGCATGATCTCGGGCGGGATGCCCTGAGGCGCTCCTCCTGGCTCTCCCTCGCCTTCGCCCTCGCCGTCTTCGGGCGGCGGCGGGGCGCCGCCGTCGGCGCGCGGGCCCGCGTCGGGAGCCGACTGGAACGCGTCCATGGCGGGTCGCAGTCGATCGGCGAGGTACTTCGAGATCACGAAGATCGTGTCGGTGCCCTGGCGGGTCGCGTAGAACTCGCGGTCTCCCTCGCCACGAGGATTGCCGATGCGGACCGTGATCTCGCGTGCGGGCCCCGCGTCACCGGCACGCGTACGCAGGGTGACCACGGCGACGTTGGCGACGCCTCCGTCCCCCACCGTCACGGTGGCTCCGACGCCGGCGGTCTCCGCCGTGACGTCGCTCTCCGCGAAATCGGTCGCGCGAAGGCGCGCGATCGACGACACGATGGACGACAGCTTGGATGCCTGGAACCGCTCGATGGCCGTGGCGCCATCGGCGACGACCCATTCGTCCTCGCGCTTGACGAAGGCGAACGTCCCGTTGGCGTTCTGGAAGCGCACCTCGACCACGTCGCCCACGGCGACGTCTACGATGCCGCGGTCGCGCCAGTCCTTCAGCGCCTTGTTGAACGCGTACCGGATCGCGCCCTCGAGCATGTAGACGGTCGCGTCCTGGGGGCGGCGCGCGAGCGTCTTGCCGTTGCGGTACGCACCGATGACGAGCTCGGTCAGGACCGTGCCGCGTCCGCGTGCGATGACGCGAAGCCCTTTGGCTTCGTTGATCTCGAGCTCCTCGTGCGTCTCGCGGCGGGTCGCCGCCACGCCTCGCACCTCGAGGTCCGCGAGCCGGTCGAGCGCGGTGTCGATGGCCGACTGATCGGCGTCCGCTTCGACGGGCGACACGACGCGCCACCGCCCGTCGCGCTTCGCGAGCTTGATCGCGGGCTCGTCGGGGCGCCGGATCTCCAGCTCGTCGACGCGGTCTTTCGCCACGCTGCGGATGACGGTCAGATCGGGCCCGGAGTCGGGCTCGGGGGCCGGCTTGCGGGTCGCGAAATAGGCCGCGACCACCAGGCCCACGAACGCCACGAGGGCGATGGGCACTCGGTACTGCTTCAGCGAATCCATGGGATCGCGCTCCTCGACTGATTCAGAGCTTCACGCTCGCTCGCTGCGCCAAGCGCAGACGCCACCGCACGATGCCGAAGATGGCGAACAGGAGCGGCCACGCGAACGTGTTGCCCCACTTGTAGAGCGCCTTCTTGGCGTCCCACTCGGCCTCGGCCTGCGTTCGTCGCTGCTGCGCTTCCCGCTGCTGCCTTCGGGTCTGCGCGTTCTCTTCTTGCTCGTTGGCCTGTTGCATCTGTTGCCGCAGCTCGCGAGGTGCCTCGACCTGCGGATCCTCGACCTCCTTCGCGCGCACGGCGACCAGGTCGGCGTCCTGCGCGAGCCAGTCCACCGCGTTGAGCAGCAGCGCCAGATTGCTGGGCGTCTGCGAGCGTTGCATCCGCGAGAGGAAGGCCAGGATGTTGTCGTCGGCGAACCCGGACGAGCCGACGACCAGGAGCCGTGCGTCCTTCGTCGCGGTCGCAGGAGCTTCGATGTTGCCGCTCTCCGACGACTCGCCGCCTTCGGCCGCCGGCCGCCCGGCGAACGCCGATCGCAGCCGGCCCTCCGCCGCGATGGCCAGCGTGAAGGGGCCACCACGTCCCTCGGGCCTCCATCGCTGCATCGGGTCGAGCTCGTAGCTGCCCGATTGCACCCACGACTCGTCGGTCGTGCGCATCAGATCCGTCACGCGCACGCTCTTGCTCGCGCGAAGTCGCGGCCGCGACAACACGCTCGCGAAGGGCATCACGACCTGCGGCAGCCGGAACGCGACCGGATGTGCGGACTGTTGCTCGTTGAACGAGACGACGGGCCACGCCGGGTACGGCAGCAGCACCGGCATCCCGCCGGGGCCTCGCGCCGGCAGCGGGACACATTGCCGATCGAACACGAGATTCTTGTTGATCCGGATCCCGTATCCCTCGAGCAATCGATTGAGGCCGTGCGTAGCCTCGGCCGCCGTGAAGTTCGGCGCCTGCTCGATCTCGACGTTCACGTTGCCGGTGAAGATGCCGACGGAGCCGCCGCGCATCAGGTACTGATCGATTCGGCGCAGCTCGCGCTCGTTGAGCTCCTTGGTCGGGCCCGACACGATCAGCGCACGGATCTCGCGCGGCACCTCGCGGTCACCGCCCGAGAGATCCACGGACCGGAAGCTGTACGTCTTGGCCCGCTCGGCGAGCAGCTTGTGACCCTGCTCGGTCGTCGGCTCGTCGTGACCCGTCAACAGACCGACTGGCATTCGCTCGCCGGTCATCTCCTTGAGGATCGTCGTGATCTCGTACTCGAGACCGGCCGTGTCCTCGACGACGGCAATCTGGCGCGTGTTACCCAGATAGAGGAACGCGATGCCGCGGTAGCCCTCTTTCATCGAGAGCTCCTCGCGCTCGATGACCTGGTGGGCGACCTTGTTGACGCCGTCCCGAGACGCGCAAGGCTGCGTGATGGGGCGCGTGTCGCAGTTCTCTCCTGCGGTGGGGTCCGCCGTGGGATCGACGAACTCCAGCCGGATTCGCCCGTTGCTCGCCGCTGCGTACTCCTCGAGGAGGTCGCGCACGTACCGCGACGTCGCATTGAACGGCGGCGGCAGATCCTCGGTGAAATACGCGCGAATCGTCATCTTGTCGCGCAACCGCGAGGCCACGCGATGACTGCCGTCGGAGAGCGAGAACAGCCTGCGCTCCGTCAGGTCGGCGCGATAGAAGATGCCGATCGACAGGACGTTGAGGACCACGAGGACCGCGGTGACGACCACCAGGAATATGGCCGATTCACCGCGCGCGAAGAGCTTGTTCTGGGTCGTGCCGGACATGGCGTCACTTCCACTTCCGGCTCTCGATGGACCGGAAGGCCAGCATCAAGAACACGAGGATGATCGAGGTGAAATAGACGAGGTCGCGCGTGTCTATGACCCCGCGCATGATGCTCTGGAAGTGGTAGTCGAGCGATACCCACTCGATGACGTCCACCATCCACTGCAGCCAATCCGGGAAGAATCCCTGGATCAGCGGCAGAAACCAATCGACGAAATAGAGGAACCCGCCGATGACGAGCGATAGGACCAGTGCAATCAGCTGATTGTCCGTGATGCTCGACGCCCAGATCCCGATGGCGATGTACGACGCACCGAGGAGCAAGAGGCCGAGATACCCCGCGTAGACCGGACCCCAATCGAGCTTGCCGAGCTGCGCGACGCTGATCGGGTAGCCGAACGTCATCACCAGCATCACGACGAGGAGGCCCACGGCCGCGGCGTATTTCCCGAGGATCACGTCGCGATCACGCACCGGCATCGTGACGAGCACCTCGAACGTCCCGGTGCGTTTCTCCTCGGCGACGAGGCGCATCGAGATCGCGGGCCCGGCCACCACGAGCAGCCGCGCGACCCAGCGGAAGAGATCCCGGCAGGTCGCGCGTCCGGCGAGGAAGAACGTCTGCCAGAAGAAGACGCCCAGGATCAGGAGAAACAGGCAAACGATGATGTACGCGACGGGGCTGTTGAAATAGCTCCGCAGCTCGCGTTTCGCGATGGTGAGCGCCTTCATGACTCGTCCGCCTCGCTCTTCGTCCCGCCCTCGTCGGCGGAGCGCCTGCCGCCACCCGGTGAATCCGTCGTGAGACCGCGGAAGATCTCCTCGAGGTTCTGACCCTCGCGGCGCATCTCCATCAGCGTCCAGCGCTTCTCGACCGCCAGATGGAAGATCCGCGCGCGCAGGTCGCCGCTACCCGACGAGATCATCTCGAACCGATAGGTGCCGTCGTCGCCGGGCAGCTCCGTGACCGACGCTTCCTTGGCAGCGGCGGCGAGCGCTTTCGAGACCTCCGCCGCGCTCGCGATCTCGGGCCACGGCTCGGCGCTGTTGGCCGCCGTCTCGACATCGGGCTTCTTGAGGAAGGAGACGTAGTAGCGGACCCGTCGGCCCGCGCCCTTGACCAGCGCCTCGGGCGTGTCGTCCGCGACGAGCTTGCCCCGCGCGATGATGAGGACGCGATTGCACGTCTGGGTGACCTCGGCGAGGTTGTGCGTGGACAGGATGACCGTCCGGTCCTTGCCGATCTCGCGAATGAGATCCCGAATCTCCGAAGCCTGATTCGGGTCGAGCCCGCTCATCGGCTCGTCGAGGATCAGGATGGGCGGCTCGTGAACCATCGCCCCCGCCAGCCCGACGCGCTGGCGATAGCCCTTCGACATCGCGCGAATCTCTTTGCCGAGCACATCGCCGAGACCGGTCGCGTCCACGACCTTCTTCAGCTTGCCCGTGTCGCCCCCGACGCCGCGCATCTCCGCCGAGAACTCGAGGTACTCGAGGGCGGTCATCTCGGTGTACAGGGGGTTCGACTCCGGGAGGTAGCCGACCGATTGCCGGACCTCGACGGGGTTGGTGAAGACGTCGTGACCGTTCACGCGCGCAGTCCCGTCGGAGGGCGCGATGAAGCACGTCAGGATCTTCATCGTCGTCGTCTTGCCGGCACCATTCGGGCCGAGGAATCCGAGGATCTGACCGCGCGGGACCTGGAAGTTGATCCGGTCTACCGCGCGCGTCCCGCCGTAACTCTTCGAGACGTTGCTGACCTCGATCGCGACCGTGGGCTCGGGCATGTCTGGGCTTTCGTCGGGCTCTGTGGAAGGTCCGCCGCAACGGCGACGGAGGTTCTAAGGGCGGCGGAGAGTTAGCCGGGGGTCCAGGCCTGTCAAGCCAGGCCAAAGGGAGCCCCGCGCGCGCTCGAACCCGAGCAACCCACGCCTATTCCCCGCCGCGCGGGTCGACGCGTGGGTCTGCTCACGCTCCGAGGCGCGTCAAGGCGGCGACGCGGACGGGACCGACGCGACGTGGACGATCCAGGACGCGGCATCGGCGCGGACGACCGGCTCGTCGCCGCAGGCCGTGGACGGATCGCACCCGTCGAGGTGGCCCGCCCGAGACAGGGCCTCGACGGTGGTGCCGCTCAGCGTAGCGAGCACGCTCGCGAGCGCGGACGCGGTGATGGGCGCGTCGGGACAAGACGCCGCACCGCAGAGCAGCGGGCCGACGTCCGTCTCGGCGAGACGGAAGGCGCGGGCGAGCAACGCCGCGGCCTGGGGTGACGTGACGGCGTCGTCCGGGCAGAAGAGAGGTGGCGCCGTGGAGCAGCCGAACGTGTGCCCCGCCGCACGGAGGCTCTGAATCTCGGGAAACCGGGGGTGGCTCGAGACCACGTCCCAGAAATAGGGAGTGAAGGTGCCGTCGAGGCCGACCGTCGCCTGCGGCAGCCCACCGATGGCCTCGACCCAGCCGTCGAAGCCATCGCGCGGTCCCGTCGCCAGGCTGAACAACGTCCAGTCGTCGGCGTTGAAGTAGATGAGGCCGAGGAACTCCGGGTCACCCGTTGCGACGTCGAACAGCTCGCGCGTCCACGCGTCTCCGTCGTCGCTGGTGACCTGCCGGGTCCCGGTCTGCAGGACGATCAGTCGATCGACCCGCCACGACGGCATCAGCCCGATGTCCTGCGACAGGCGCTTCATGGGCCGGATGACGGCGTCCATGACGGAGGCGCCCTCCGAGCGGTACGCGCTCATGCCGAGGTAGTCGACGCGGTCGTACCCAGGGAAGTACTCGACGGCCGAGCCGCACCCCGCCGACGACGTGCTGTTCGGCCCGTACACCCACCGTACCCGCCGCCGGTCGACCCCCGACGCGTCGAGCGCGCTCACGACCGCATCGTGGGCACGCACGTAGAGCGCGACGAAATCGTCGACGGCGAGACAACCCCAATCCGTCCAATCGCCATTCATCTCGGCGCCGAACGTCAGGAGAACGCGCCCGCGCGCGCGAGCCGCCAGCGCCGAGGCCAACTCGCTCGCCACCGCATCGAGGTCCTCGCCGATCGCGGGATCGGTCGCCGAGGCGGCGTATTGCGCGGGCGAGTAGCCCGACGGCTCGAGGTTCACGTGCGCGACCGCGTCGAGATCCCAGATGCGCTGCAGGTCCGTCGCGAGGCGCTCGGCACCGACCGCGGACGTGCTCCGGTAGGTCTGCAGCACCGATTGCGTGCGCCCCGACAACGACGCCACGTGGTCGAGCACCACCGTGTCCGCGAGGTCGGGCACGAAGACGCCCGACCAGAAGCTCGGACGACAATCTCCATCGACGATCCCGTCGCCGTCGTCGTCGGTGTCGTTGCCGCACCGCTCCAGCGACGTGACCCACGCGGGCGGAGCGGACGACGCTCCGTCGGTCGCTCCGCCGTCGCCGGAGCCACCCTCGGCGGACGCGCCGTCGGTGGCCGCGTCCGTCGCCCCGCCGTCGACCGCAGAATCGAGCGCGGCCCCGTCTTGCCCCGAAGCGTCGGGCGGCTCGGCTCCCGAGTCCCTCGGGCTCGCGTCGAAGCTCACGGTCCCCGGACCGTCGTCGTCGCCACAACCCATCGCGACGTGGCCGATGGCGAGCACGAGCGCCGCGGCCCGACACGCGGCCGCCGTTCGCGACGTCGGCGCTCCGCGCCGTCGAGTACCATCCGGCCTCCGTGGGCGCTCATCCGTCACTCGTACATCGTACCTCGAAGACGTTGTCCGCCGGCCGACACTGGCCGCTCGGCGCGACGGTGTACCCCGACGGCGTGAACTTCGCCGTCTACTCCAAGCACGCCACCGAAGTGTTCCTGCAGCTGTTCGCCCCGGGCTCCGACGAGCCCACCGACGTCATCCGGATGCCCCACCGGCGCCAGCTCGTTTGGCACTGCTTCGTGCACGGCGTCGGCGGCGGGCAAGCCTACGCGTATCGCGTCCGCGGGCCGTTCGATCCGAAGAACGGGCATCGCTTCGACGAGCACAAGCTCCTCATCGACCCCTACGCGAAAGCGCTCTCGCGCAAGGTCGACGACCGAGACAACCTCACGCTCTCGTACGATCCCGCCTCACCGGAGCGCGACCTCTCGTTCGACGAGCGTGACAGCTCCCCCGTCGTGCCCCGCTCCATCGTGGTGGACGACTCCGGCTTCGATTGGCAGGGCGATCGTCCTCCGTCCGTCCAGCTCGAGGAGCTGGTGCTCTACGAGGTGCACCTCAAGGGATTCACCGCCCACGCTTCGTCCGGCGTGCGCCACCCGGGGACGTATCTCGGCTTCGTCGAGAAGATCCCGCACCTCAAAGCGCTCGGAGTCAACGCGGTGGAGCTCCTGCCAATCCACGAGATCTTCGTGGAGGGCTTCCTCCGTGAGCGCGGGCTCACCAACTACTGGGGATACAACACGCTCTCGTTCTTCGCGCCCGAGTCGTCTTACGCGGCTTCTCGCGAGCCCGGCGCCTCGGTCCACGAGATGAAGACGCTCGTCCGCGAGCTGCACCGCGCGGGCATCGAGGTGATCCTCGACGTCGTCTACAACCACAGCGCGGAAGGGAGCGAGCTCGGCCCGACGTTGTCACTCCGGGGGATCGACAATGCGTCGTATTACGCATTGACCGGACCGCCCGACCAGCCGCGCCGCTACTACATGAACTGGTCGGGATGCGGCAACTCGCTCGATCTCGCGAACCCTCCCGTTCTGCGCCTGGTGATGGACTCGCTCCGCTACTGGGTCTCCGAGATGCACGTCGACGGTTTCCGATTCGACCTCGCCTCCGTGCTCGCGCGCGAAGAAGGGCGATTCCGCATCGGCAGCGCGTTCTTCGACGCCGTCTCGCAGGATCCGGTTCTGGCGCGCGTGAAGCTCATCGCGGAGCCCTGGGATCTGGGCACGTACGAGGTCGGCAACTTCCCCATCGATTGGTCGGAGTGGAACGGACGATTCCGCGACACCGTCCGCCGGTTCGTCAAAGGCGACGCTGGCGTGGTGCCCGAGCTGGCCGCACGCGTCGCGGGCTCCGCAGACCTCTACGGCGACGATGGGCGCTCCGCGTACAACTCCATCAACTTCGTGACCTGCCACGACGGCTTCACGTCGTGGGACCTCGTCAGCTACGATCGAAAGCACAACGAGGCGAACCTCGAGAGCAACCGCGACGGCGCCAACGACAATCACTCGTGGAACGTCGGCGTCGAGGGCCCGAGCGACGACGCGGACGTCAACCGCATGCGCCGTCGGCTCGCGAAGAACCACATCTGTTGTCTTCTCTTCTCGTCGGGCACTCCCATGCTGCTGGGAGGCGACGAGATGTTGCGGACCCAGCTGGGCAACAACAACGCGTATTGCCAGGACAACGAGATCAGCTGGTTCGACTGGGCCCTCGCCGACGTGAATCGGCAACACGTGGAGTTCGTCCGCAAGGCCATCGGTTTGTTGCGTAGATTCCCCGTCCTGGCGCGACGACGATTCTTGTCGGGTCGGGACTCCGACGGGAACGAGCTGCCCGACGTCTTGTGGTTCGGCGTGGACGGAGGACAGCCCGATTGGGGAGACCCGAGCCTGCGGACGCTCTGTTATCAGCTCGACGGCTCCGAAGCCCATGCCCCCGCCGGCCACTACCGGCTGTTCTTCGTCTTTCACGCCCACCACGAGCTGAAGGGCGTGCGTCTGCCGCAGCTGCCCGACGAGCTCCGGTGGCATCGCGTCCTGGACACGAGCCTCGAGCCTGGCCACGACTTGCTGGACGCGGGCGCCGAGGTGCTCCTCGACCCGCAGGACCACTATCTGGTCAACGCCCGGAGCACGGTCGTGCTGCTCGCGCGCTGATACGCTGCCCCCATGACTCGTGGAGCTGCAGTCTGGGTGGCGCTGACGCTGGCGGCGTGCGGCGACGACGACGGAGCGTCTTCACCCGACGACGATGCGGGGATCGACGTGGGTCCGAGCGACTCCTCGCCGGGCGACGCGACGAGCGACGCCGTGCCGCCTCCGCCGCCCGATGCCGGGCCCGACGACCCGGGCGCGCTCGTGGGCCTCACGCTCCAGAGCGTGGTCGGCGTCGTGCTCGACGACCTGCCGGAGTCGATTCGCGGCCGCGCCGCAGAGGTGGTGCTCGCCGAGCCGCGCGATGTCTGGATCGCGCGTGCGCGCGCGCAGATCTCGTCGACCCGATTGCGCCTCACCTACCGTCGATACTTCGCGCTCCTCGATTCCGGCGAGTTCAAGGCCCAGCTCCCGCTTCCGCCGGCCGAGCAATGGGAGATCGAGCTCGACGAGGGCGCACCGGTCCGAGAGACGATCGACGGCCACGACGTGGTCGGGCTCGGGTACACGATGCGTGGATGGCTCCTCACCGACGCCGAGAGCGTCGAGACCTCCGAGCCCGCGCTCTCGACCGTCGGAGGCACGTGGGACGAGCCGTTCGTGTTCCCCGTCGAGCCCGACCTGCTGCTCGCGCGTACGGGCCTCGCGTGCATGCGCGAGACCGATCTCTACTCGAACATCGATTCGGAGAATGCCCTCCAGTATTACGACCATTCGTGCCTCGAGACGGCCGACGGCGTCCTCAATTGCCACATGCAGACGCGCATGTGGCCGGAGAGCTGCAACGAAGCGCTCGAGGCCAACGTCGGCCGCGTGGAGACCGTGCTTCGATTCGAGCGATTGCCCTGGGACGAATCGCTCGCGTCGCGGATCCGCATCTCGGCGACGACCGAAGGCGCGCCCGATCTGCAGGTCCTCACGGAAGGCTTGCCAGACCAGCCCGCGGGCCTCCAGAATCACCGCGTCGTCTATCGGTACGTCGAGCCCGGTGATTGCACGCTGCTCGAGCAATGTGTCGGCGGCCCCGGCTGGCGACGATTGTTGCTCTTCGACGCGAGCCTGAAGAACGTCGGCGACGCCGATCTCCACCTGGGAGAAGTCGAGGGCTCCGCGCTCGCCACGCACAACGTCTACGAGTACAGCGCGTGCCACATGCATCACCATTTCCGCTTCTACGGCGATTTCGAGGTCGCCGCGGACGGCGAATCGTTCACCGGCGACAAACGCGCGTTCTGCCTGCTGTCGACGACCCGGTACGCCAACGACGAACGAACGGCGCTCTCGCACCGCTACGACGGCTGCGGCTACCAGGGAATCGCCGCCGGCTGGGGCGACGACTATTACGCAGGGCTCGATTGTCAGTGGATCGACATCACCGATCTCGACACGACTGCGGGCGCGCGCGAGGTCGAGCTCCGATTTGACGCCAACCCCGACGACTTCCTCTGCGAAGGCGCGCCTCGAACCGACGCGTCGGGTGAGCTCGTCTTCGAGCCGACCGACATGGTCGGCGAGTCGGGTCAGCCCATCGATCGACCGATGTGCGATTTCACGCCCGGCTACGACGACGACAACGAAGGCACCCTCGCGGTCTCCGTCCCCAGGCTCGGCAGCTTCGTCACCGGACCGTGCCGCCGAGGTCAGCTGGGCCCCGGACGCGATTGCGGCTTCGACGAGACACCCGCAGCCGAGATTGCGTGCACACCCGGCGAGCCCGTCTCGGTCCGCTGCTCCCTCGGATCCTCGGGCGCGCCCCAGGTCGTCCGATTGTGCGAAGGCAGCGCGGTCTGGGGTCGCGGCCTGCCCTGCGAGATCCGCCAATCGGCCGGCGAAGGAGTCGCAGTCGATGGTGCCCCGCTCGACCTCGAAGCCACCTGCCCCGACCGCCGCTCCGCCGACGAGCCAGGCGGCACGATCCACGTCTACCGTGGCCCCGTCTTTCCCGGCGACCCCCTCTCCCCGCTCTCCTGCACGGAGGCATGACCGCCGGGGGGACAGGATCGCCTCGATCAACCAGCGGAGATCACACGCGTTTCAGACGAGCAGCTCCAATCCGTCGGTTGACCCCTTCGCGCGGGGATGCTAGCCATGCCGCCTCTTTCGGGGCCATAGCTCAGCTGGGAGAGCGCCTGACTGGCAGTCAGGAGGTCAGCGGTTCGATCCCGCTTGGCTCCACTCGATTGAGGCATCGCTGGAGCCCAAGCATCGCGGTGCTCGCGATCGTGATCGCCGGTACGGCGCACGCCGAGTGGCCGCTCATCCCTAGCTCGCAGGCCGTTCGCGACCTCTCGGGCCGCGATCCATCCGTGCGCATCCGCGGCGCCGACGCCCTGGCATGGGAACCCCGCAGCGATTGGGTGGTCGCGCTGCTCGTCGAGCGTCTGCGCACGGAGACGGACCCGCTCGCGATGAGCGCGATGCTCCGAACGCTCGCCATCCACGGCACCCCGCCCGCGCGCGATCTCGTGCTCGCCACGGCTCTCGACCGTCGCAAGCGCGGCGCCGCCGTACCTGCGCTCGGCGTGCTCGCACGCTCGAGACACGATCCCCTGGCGCGGGCTGCGGGCGCATCCGCGCTCGTCACGATCCTCCTCGATGCGCCGAACGAAGACGTCCTCGAGGCTCTGCCGCCCGACGCCGACGTCTCGGTCGGTCCGCTGCTGAGCGCGCTCGCGCGCCCCGCGTCCACCGCATGGGCCGTTCGAGCGCTGGGTCGATTGCGCGACCCGCGCGCCACACCCGCGCTCGCCGCGCTGCTCGACGCCGCCGACCCGAGCACGCGATTTCACGCCGTGGAAGCGCTCGGGGCAATTGGCGACGTACGCGCGGCGGCCGCGCTCGCGGCACGTCTGGCCGATCGAGACTCCGACCTCGCGCTCGCGGCTGCGCACGCGCTCGAGACGTGCGTCGATCGCGGCGTCAGCGCCCAGGTCGTCGCCGCCTCCCGCGACCCGAGAATGCGACCCGCGACGTTCGGCGTGCTGGCGCGCATCGATCGCACCGACGCCAGAGAAGCCCTCGAGAGCTTCGCATCCTCGCCGAGCCCGGGGGAGCGACGCGCTGCGCTCGCGGCGCTCGCGCTCCGTGGCGACCCGGCTTCGGCGACGCGGTTGGAGAGAGTGGCGACGTCGGGGCACCCTCGCGCGCGACCGCTCGCGATTGCAGCGCTCGCGGACCTTCGGGATCGAGCGGGACGTCCTGCGCTCGAGCGCGTCGCGCGCATTCCAGGCACCGACGGGGACCTCGCAATCCGCGCGATGGCCGCGGCTGCGTTCGAGCGCGGCGAGCACGACTCCGACGTCATCGCGCGCGCACGTTCGCGCCCCGGCCTCGCGTCGGCCATCAGCGCGGCGCTCGCCGGCGACCCCGATGCGGGTCGCGGTCTGCTGCGTAGGCTCGGCAGCCGTGATGTGGCCGTTCGTCGCATGGTCGCGACCGCCGTCGCGGCCGTCGCGCCGCCCGACTGCGACGCGCCGGTCACGCGGGCCATCGCCCGCGAGTCGGACGCGGATGCCCGTCGAGCCCTCGCCGTAGCGGCGATGCGATGCGGGTCGCGCGCAGCCCGGCCGTGGCTTACGCGCTTCGTCTCCGAGCGCGATCCCGCAGCTCCCGAGGCCGCGCTCGCGCTCGCGTCGGCGGACGTCATCACGGAAGACGCGCGACGAGCGCTCCGCATGGCTCTGCTGGACGAGGAGCCGCGCACGCGCGTGTCGGCGGCGCTCGCGCTCGGCGAGCTGCGAGACGGCCGCGCGTCGCACCATCTGGCACGCATGCTCCGCCGAGACGACGATGCCCGCGTTCGCGCCGCCGCCGCCCGCTCGCTCGGCCTCGTCGCGAGCGCCCGACACGCAGCCGCCTTGCGTGCAGCGCGAATCCTCGACCACGACACGAACGTCCGCGCACGCGCAGACGACGCGTGGCGGCTCCGAACGGGCCAGCGCGCGGGCGCGGTCTACAGCCGTGGTCGCACGCTCCTTCGCGTGCGCGCGGTCGACGCTTCGGGCCGGCCGTTGGTGGACGCGGTCGCGGACGTCACGCTGCCCGATGGTCGCCGCGTCCGGCTGGCCACCGATCCTCTCGGCGACGTGCTCTTCGGGGGCACCGTCTCGGGTGACGCCGTCGTCGAGGTCGCGCCGCGCGTCGCGCCCGCACCTCCGCCGGCGCCGCCGATCATTCGCGCTGCGCCGCCGCCCGCCGCCGACGCCGGAGCGCCGCCGAGCCCGAGCCAGCCTTGACCAGCTCCGGTGCGCCTACCAGAGTCGAGGCGTGAGGCGACCGGCGACGCTCGTGGTGGCTCTGCTCGCGTTGCCACCGTGGACGGCGCTGACGACCGGTTGCCTCACCGACAGCGGCAATCGCTACGTCGGCCTGAAGAAGCACGACGACGCGATGGGGCGATTCCGCGTCTGGTATGCCGCGCCGCCGTGGGAGGAGCCGCCCACGCTGGCCGGAGCGCTCGGAGACGCATTCGCCCTCGAGATCGATTCACCCTACGGCGAGCTCGCGGGTACCGGACGACGCGTCTATCGACTGGGAATCTCGGTTCTGGCCGAGGCCCCCGAGGCCGCTGCGAGGCGAATCGAGGGCGAGATCCTGTCGGCGGGCCACGAGCTCGTGGACGGCACCGCTCCAATCGAGAGCGACACCGACGACCCCGGGTTCGATCTCACCTGGCGCGAGCCCTCCATGATGGGTCGCTATGGTCGAGCACGTACGCTCGCCGCGTCCTTCGGGTCCGTGCTCGTGCGGCTGGAGGCGAATCCCGATCCGCGCAACCAGGACATCGACCGCATGTTCGACGCGATCGACTCGGAGCCCGACCGCGAGACGCCCGATGGAGGGCCGTGATCGCGCGCCAGCCCGTTCGTCTCGTCGCGCTGCTCCTGGTCGCTCTCGTCGCCGACACGCTCGCGATCGAGAATGCCCGTGCGCAGGACGACGATGACGACACCGGCGGAACCGCGACCGACGCAGGCGATGCCGATGACTCGCCCGAGTCGCCTCTCCCCGGCGACTCTCGGCCCGCGTCGCCGGGTGACGGCCCGCCGCCCACCGGCCCTGCGTCGAGCGGCGCGGGCGACACGGCCTCGCCGGAGCCCGAAGGCGAGAGGCCGCGCCGTCGGCGCCGAAGACGTCGTCGGCGACGCCGCCGCGTGCGACTCATTCACCCGCGGCTCGTCATCGGCTACCGCTATCTCTACCTCGACGACGGCTACGACAATGGCGCGACCCATGCGGTCGAGCTCGGCGGATTCGCACCGACCGGTCGGCTGCGACTGGGATTGACCGGCGAGCTCGGAGTGCGCGACGCCGGCCCCGACCACGACGACGTCGAGCTCCGCGTGACCGGGCACGTCGGTTATCGCCATCCCGGCCGCTACCAGCCCCACGTCTCGATGGTCAACACCGCGGGCATCCTCGTCGGCACCCGATTCTCCGTCACCGAGACGCGCTCGCTCGTCGGATTCGGCATCGAAGCCGGCATCGACGCATTCGCCACCAAAGGCATCTACTTCGGCACCGCGGTCGGCCTCCTGCACCTCTCCGCCGAGGACTACGCCTTCAACACCTTCACCTTCCGCCTCGTCCTCGGCCATTGACCGGGGACAGGATCCACGTTCTCAACCATTCGAGATCATTACGTTCCCAGGCGAGCAGTTCCATTCCGATCGCAGTCGGCTACGCCGCGCCGTTTCCCGCCGCCGCAGCCGTCCCATTGTTGCTCGCCGGAGGCGGCGGCGGCATACGCATCACCGTCCGCCGATAATTCCCATTGGGCCCCGGCGGGGGAACCGACGGGCGCGACGGCGGCGCCTCGTCGGCAGACTGCACCTCGAGCGGCACGCCCGCGGACGGTGTCGGCTCACCACGCTCCGCGATGGTGGCGGGTAATGCCGGCATCGGCGTCGCGACGAGCACCGGCAATGCAGGGGGAATGGCCGACGTCGGCCCCAACGGCATGGATCGCCCCTCGATCACCCCTCCACGGTGGACCTCCAGGGTTCCGTACTGCGCGTCGCCCACCAGGCGTCCCCCGCTCTGCATCGTGAGACGTCCGTGCGCGAGCACCGTCCCCTCCACTCGTCCCGCGATGCTCACCGACCCGCCGATCACGTGACCGCGTACGAGCCCATTCGCGCCAATCGACACTCCTCCTTCGCTGCTCAGATCTCCGTCGAGAATCCCCTCGATCAGCACGTTGCCGTTCGCGCGAATCGTCCCGAGCACCTCCGTGCCCTCCAGGATGACGGTTTGCCTCGGTTCGACTTTCTTGCGTCCGAACATTGTCCCTGCCGCCTGCGTTGGGTCTGCCCTCGAACGGCGCACCACGCGCCGCCTCCGATTCGTGCAATCGCTGCTCCACGCCGCATCGCGCACGATCCGTCCGCCCGCGGAACACATGCGGTTCCGGATCGGGCCCTTTCGGGAACCCGCGGGATCCCCGAGGTTCCCGCCGCTCAGATGGGAGTCGTCGGCACGAGCTCGCGACCGGCCGGACACGCGATGTCGACCCCCGTCGGACCCTCCGTCGTTCGGAGCAGCTTGAACTCGACTCGACGATTCTCCTCCCAGGCCGCCGCGTTGTGCCGGGGATCCACGGGGCATCGCTCGCCATATCCGGCCGACCTCAATCGACCTCGCTCGACTCCCCGCTGCACGAGCGCCTCGAGCACTGCCGCCGCTCGGTCCCTGGTGAGGCGGATGTTGTACTCGTCGGTCGCCCGCTCGTCGGCGTGCCCTTGGATCTCCACGAGAAGGACCTGAGGATTGCCGATGAGCGCCGCTGCGACCGCGTCGATCACGCGCAAGCTGCGCTCCTGGATCACCGCGCTGTCCGTTTCGAAGTAGATCTTCTCGAGCGTCATCAGCACGCCCTCGCCCCACTCCACCCCTCCGTGATCGGGGCAACCGTCTTCGTCCTCGACGTTGTTGTAGAACTCGGGCTCGTTCACGCACGAGTCGTTCACGTCGAGGATCCGGTCTTGGTCGTTGTCCGGGTCTGGACAGCCGTCCTCGTCCTCGAACTCGTCGCGATCCTCGGGCTGGTTCGGGCACAGATCATTGGCGTCGAGCAGCCCGTCCTCGTCGTTGTCCGGATCGGGGCAGCCGTCCTCGTCTCGGAAGCCATCGCGATCCTCGGGGTCGTCCGGGCACCGATCGGCTTCGTCCAGGATCCCATCGCCGTCGCGGTCGCCATCGGCCGACTCGGGGCAACCATCCTCGTCGGCGTCTCCGTCGCGATCCTCCGGAACGAGCGCGCAGTCGTCGTCGTCGTCGAGGATGAGGTCGCGGTCGTTGTCGGGATCGGGGCAGCCGTCCTCGTCCTCGAAGTCGTCGCGATCCTCGGGGTCGTCCGGGCACTGGTCGACGTCGTCGCGCAGGCCGTCGCCATCGCGGTCGCCGATGCTGGGCTCGAAGACGAACCCCACGAACGCACGCGCCGACGCGGCATCGAACCCCTGGCTCGCGGCGCCCGTGCCTCCGCCGATCAGCAGGTAGCTGTTGCGCTCGACGAACACTTTGACGCCGCCCACGAGCTCGAAGGGCATTGCACGGCTCCCGCCTTCTCCGAGCCCCGACAACACGGCGTTTCCGTATCCCTCGACGACCACGTCGATGGCTGGCGCGACGCGAAAGCTCGCTCCCAGCCCGAACGTCAGCGCATCGTCGTACGAGAATGTGCTCGTGTCGCCCGCGCCCCCGGCGCATCGCATCGCGCCGCTCTCGCAGAACGACAGCGGCGATCCCGTCCCCGTGACGAATCGATACCCGAGATTGGCGTCGATCCGGAATCGGCGCGTCGGCGCCCACTCGGCCGCCAATCGTGGCCACAGAGCAAACCCGGGCTCGCCCGAGAACCGCTCGGCATCTCCGGTGGGGAGCTCGACGCCGAGGATTGCCGCGAGCCCGATTGGGTCTTGATCGGACCGCAGGATTCTCCATTTCGCGTGGAGCACGAGGTCGCCGATCCCTTGATGCGACAGGCCGTCCATGGGTGCAGCGAACCCGTCGTTCATCACCGATGCTGGTCCGTCGAGCACGTGGACCGGAACCTGCGCGCCGACGACCAGGTGATTCCAGAGCCCGACGTTCACGTGAAATGTGCCCGTGAACTGATTGTCGATCACGCGGGTGACGTCGTCGTTGCCCCCCTCGAGCACCGCGTCCCGATAGAGGCCCCTCCCCCAATCGAGCACCAGACCGAACGACAGATCGAGGTGCCCCAGAATGTCGGTCCCCTCCACCGTCAGCTGCCCCTTCGAGTCGACCGCGGGCCTGAACAACCGAAAGCTGGCGCCGTCGCCCCGCCGGAGCTGCGCGCTCGCTGGCCTCGCCGCAGTGAGAACGACCAGAGCCGCCATCGCCGTCGTTGCCATCGAGAGAATCGCCGCGTTGCGCATCCCCTGCGAATAGGCACCGGCCGTGCCCGCCTCGCCTACCAGCGCACCGAGCCGGGCGCCGGCTCGACCCTCGAGGCTTCACCCCACAGTCGACGTCACGGGCCGCGACCCGCGCCTCCGCCGACCGACAGGAGGAAGGCGACGCGCCCGGTCTCGTCTCGAGCATCGCCGAGCCCCAGACGCACCCCGAGACCCACGGCGAACAGCCGATGATGGAGCGACGTCGCCAGCACGGGCGCGACGAGGGCAACCGATTCGCTTCCTTCGCGTCCGATCGTCGCATCGAGCTCGGCCCCGATGCCCAGCGGCCCGAGCACGCGGACGCTCGCTCCGTAGGCCGATGCCCACAATCGGGCGCCCTCCTCGCGCGCCTCCACGATCACCGCCTGCCGCGCGCGCAACGTCCACCGCGATCCGACGCGCAGCGATGCCTCCAGCGACGGAACCCAACGCGTGGTCTCGAAGCCTCCTCCCGACGCGATGGGCAACCACGCGCCCACCTCCAGCGCCACGCCGAGCCGCCCCCGTTCGACCAACGACCACGACGCCTCGACAACCGGATCGAGGCTCCCGGCGCCGCCGAGCGGCGATGCGCCCGCATCGTCCGTCACCAGCTCCACGGGCAACGAGACCGCGAGACGAACCGGCTCGTCGAAGACCCGCAGGCGCAGCCCCGCCGCCCCACGGACGGCCACGGCGTCCCCATCGCGGCGGCCCGACAAGACGGCGGCCGCCGCCCATGCGCCGCTGCCTGCGCGCTCGTCGCGCAGACCCACGCTCGTGCGGAGCGGCATGAGCCCCCACGTCTCCTCCGCGCCGGGATGCCGCTCGACCCTGCGCGCCGGCGCCGCCGCGACGACCCGGCGGCGGACCCCGACGATCGGAAGCTGCAGCGTCGCCAGCACCTCCGCGCGCGAGCCATCGCCCGCGACGAATCGGACGGTCGCCACCCGCGGAGCCGACTCGAGCGCCCCCACCCGCAGCTCCCACGCGCCGCCCGACGTCCGCGCGATCGGGCCCACCTCGATGCCTTCCGTTCCTTCGGCACGCAGGCCGGGAGGCACCTCGACGTCGCTCGTGATCGCGAGCCGCAGCACGACGCTCGCGCCGCGCGGGATCCCACCGGGCCGTCCCAGACCGCGCTCGGCTGCGAGCGCCACGCGAAGCGGCACCACTTCGAGCACGAGCGGCTCGATCGCGCTCCCGTCCTCCGCAGCGCATCGCAAGTCCGTGCGCCCGAGCTCCGCCAGCCGCACGACCCCCGACGCGGCGGCACGCGTGCTCGCGCCCACGCACGTGATGCCATCGGGCGGCTCGACGCGCGTCCCGATCAGCACACGCGGCATCTCCGCGCGCGCCGACGGGTCCGCCGGTCGGTCGACCCATGCCGGCGCCGTCGGCGCACCCGGAGCACGGACGCGGAGCGCGATCACACGGACCACCCGCTCGGCCGACGGCGGTCCTTCGAGGTGCTCGCGATCCACCGCCGACACGCGCACGCGAACGACTCCCTCGGGCATCCCGTGCGCTTCGAAGCGCGTCGCGCTCGCACCCAGCTCCATCGCCGCGATCAGGTCGCCCCCGCCCTCGCCGCGAAGCAGCTCGACGCGATAGCCGACCGCATCCCCGACGGGCGCCCAGCTTCCACGCAACGAGCCGCCACGACCCGCGATCGCCGCGACTCGCTCCACCGGCGGCGTCACCCAGGAAGGCGCCGGCAGCAGGCGACGACGCGCGATCACCGTCGTTCCGCGCGAGACGCGCGCACCCGTCCCAGGAGGCAACCGCACGCGCGCGCCGCGGCGACCGCGTCCGACGATCACCGCATCGCGCCCCGTGTGATTCGCGATTCGACTCGTGCCGACCTCGTCGACGCTCACGAGCGCCTCACCTCCGGACAGCTCGGCCACGACGTCCGGCGTCGCCACCGCCACGGGCACCTCGCCGGCGAGCTCGGCCAATCGCGCTCGAAGCGCGCCGCGCTCGAGCGTTGCCTCGGTGGAGCGACGCGCTGCGGTTCGGGCGGTGGGTCCGAACACGATCACCAACGTGTGCTGTCGCATCTCGATCACGCTGGCGTCGCGGAACGTGATCTCCGCCGACGCCCGGTCGTGGGTCGTCACGCGCCAGCCGCGCGTCAGCGAGAGCCCGCGACGCGCCTCGCGCCACGACGAGTCGGCGGGCGCGCGCGCCTCCACGCGCCGCATGGATGCCGTAACCCGCGCCTCGGGATCGGACGGGTCGCGCCGCAGAACGACGATGCGCAGCACCGTCCCGACCACGAGCCGGTGGGGCGGCGGTCCCAGCCCAGGGTTGTGCTCGTGGAGCAGATCCCACCGGTGCGCGTCGCCGAAGTAGCGCCGTGCGATCGACGCACACGTCTCGCCGGCACCGACGACGTGCTCCCGGAGCACGGGCGCCGGGTCCGCCCGATCCTGGGCGCGCGTCGCCTCGCCGCCGAGACCGCTCACCAACATACACACCAACATCGCAAAGTGCCGCGTCGGTCCGTGACGCCACATGAGGCGATCGATCACCCGCGCCTCGCGCGACGTCGCGCCTTCCCCAGCGCACGCGACACCTTCGACACGACGTCCTCGATCTCGAGGGGCCGCAACACGACCTCGTCCGCACCCGCGCGGAGAAGGGCTGCCACACGCTCCATATCCGAACGCTCCGCGTCGGTCACGACGGGCGCTCCGTGCGCCGTCAACGCCCGAACGGTGGCGGCGGTCGCACCGAGCGCCAGCACCGCGGTCGCGCCCGAGACGGGATGGTCGTCCGAAACCGCAAAACAGATCATCCCATTGGCCGCGAGCGCGAGCTGCACCTCCACATCGACGGGACCCACCATCGCGACCTCGGCGTCATCGTCGGGCGCGCGGCTCGATGGGCTCTCGTCCGGCACGCCGCGCGGCGTCGGGCTCAGCATCCGCGCCTCGCGACCGACCAACGGCAACGACTCTCTTCCGCGCGCGTGGGGCTCGGCAGCGCTTGGATCCACCGACCCGAGCGTGGCGCGGACCTCTGCCGCCGTCGGTCGCTCCTCGGCTCGTTTGCGCAACATCCGCTGGAGCAGCGCATCGAGCGCGACGGGCACGGGCGGCCCCGAGCGTCGCTCGCGCAACCTGGGCGGCGGCACGAACAGATGACGGCTCAGGAGACGCGCCGTGTCTCCCTCGAACGGTGGCGCTCCTGCGAGCAGCTCGAACAGCACGCACCCGAGCGCGTACACGTCACTCGGCGGTCCCACGCGTTCGCCCCTGGCCTGCTCGGGCGACAGGTAGGCGGGCGTCCCCGCGACGACACCTTCGACCGTGTGACGGCCGAGCTCGTCGTGATCCGCGATGAACGCCAGCCCGAAGTCGACCACCACCACGCGCTCGCGCTCCCCGGAGACCGTCGGCTCGAGAAACACGTTCTCCGGCTTCAGATCGCGATGCACCAGCGCCACCGCGTGCGCCGCGGCGAGCACGTCGGCCATCTGGTAGCCGATCGCGAGAACGCGCGTGAGCTCGAGTGGAGCATCGGCGCCCGCGCGAGACCGGGCCTCCAGAATCGCCCGAAGCGTTGCCCCCGTCAGCAGCTCCATCGCGATGAACGCGATCGCGCCGTCGTCGCCGAAGTCGTGGATCTCGACGGCGTTGGGATGGCGCAGCGTCGAGGCGACGCGCGCCTCGCGCGTGAATCGCGCGCGTGCCACTGGATCCATCGCGAAGCGAGGACGCAGCACCTTGAGCGCGACGTCCCGTCCCAGGGAGAGCTGCGCGGCGCGGTGCACGATCCCGCTGCTTCCTTCGCCCAGATCTCCGACCACACGAAAGCGTCCCGCCACGAGGTCACCCGCGCGAAGAGCACGCCTCGCGTCGTCGCTCACGGCTCGACCTCGAACAGATGCACGGGCTCGACGCGGCCGGCGAGCGCCCGCAGCCCGAGATCGACGAAGGTGAATCGATCGCCGGCGGCGACCTTCGTGGCCTCGGTGACCAGGATCTGCTGCGGACGTGCGATGGACTCCAGTCGCGCGGCGACGTTCACGACGTCTCCGATCGCGGTGTACTCCATCCGAGACTCCGAGCCGACGTTGCCCACGACCGCCGCCCCGGAGCTGACCCCGATGGCGAGCTGCAGGCTCACCCCGAACCGCGACTCCCACGTCGCATTCGCCGTCTCGAGCCAGCGCAACATGTCCTCGGCCGCCAGCAGCGCTCGTTCGGCGTGGTCGTCGCACTCCTCGGGCGCCCCCCACACGGCCATCACGCAGTCGCCCACGAACTTGTCGACCATCCCGCCGTGACGAAAGACGACCTCGGTCAACAACGTGAAGAGCTCGTTGAGGATCGCCACGGCGCGTTCGGGCTCCAGCTTCTCCGCCAGCGGAGTGAACGCGACCACGTCGGCGAAGAGCACGGTGATGGTGCAACGACGTCCGCCGAGGCCCATGTCCTGCTCGCGCGCGACCACCTTCTCGACGAGCGGCGCCGGCAGGTAGCGCCCCAGATCCTGCCTGATTGCCGCCTCCTCGCGAATTCGCCTCTCGCTCGCGGCGAGATCGCCGGCCGCGTCGTGCAGAGCGTCGGCGAGCTGTCCGAGCTCGTCGCGCGAGCGCACGTCGGCTCTCGCGTCGAACCTGCGCTCCGCGATGTCCTTCGCGAGCACGGCCAGCGCGCGCACCGGAGCCGTCAATCGGCGCGACACCAGCCACGCCGCCAGCACCGCGAGCACGATGGAGCCGACGACACCCGCGAGCACGGCCAGCCGCACGCGACCGAGCGACGCGTAGGCGACCCTCGTCGGGACCGATGCCACGACGGCCCACGGACGAGAGTCGAGCGTCACGAGCGACCCGAGCACCGGCTCGCCGTCGCGCCCGACGGCTTCGCTCGCGGCGATGACACGCTCGCGCGGAAGCCGACCGCCGAAACCTCGCAACATGCCTTCGTCGCGCGCAGACGCGAGCACCGCGCTCCGCTCGGGATCCGTGTGCGCAAGGGTTCGGAGCTCGGAGTCGACCACGAAGAGCGCGCTCGACGGATCCCCGAGGTGTGCCTCGGCGAGCCGCTCGACGCGGGCCTGCACCGCATCCAGCGAGAGCATGCTCCCGACGTATCCGGTGCTCCCGATCCGATCCGTCGCGGGGTGCCTCCGCACGGGCACGACGACGAGCAGCCGCGGCGCCCGCCGGCCATCGGTCACCGCCTCGCCGACGCCGAGGCCGCTCTCACCATCCGCGGCCAGGCGAACCGCTTCGGGCAGCCTCTCCGGCGGGCGTGGGACGTCGATCCGACCCTCCGGGGCCCCCGACGCTCCCGACGTCCGGATGACGTCGACGAGCGCACCGCTCCGATCGAACACCGCGACGTGATCGAGACGTCGCGCACCCGCCACGAGCGTCGTGACGATGCGCAGCCGATCGTCCTGGCTCGCCTCGCGGTCTCCGAGCGTGCTCGCGATCGCCGACAACGTGTCCTCGGTCGCGCCGATCTCGGTGTCGATGGTGCGCGCGACGTCACCGACGATCGCGAGCTCGATCTCCCGATAGGCGTCGCGCAACGCCCGGGCATCGATCTCCACGAGCGCCACGCCGAGCACGACCACCGGCGCCGACGCGACCAGCGCCGACACGATCGCGAGCTTCGCCCCGAAAGGGAATCGCAGTGGGCGCGGCCCTGACCGGCGGCTCGGGCTCGGGCTCGAGGTCGCTCTCGACGTCAACCCGGGAAGTATGCGCTGCTACGTTCCTCGCGTGTCGTCCCCGACCGTCTCCACCCAACCCAGCGGCGCGCCGGGGTTCCCCGTGCGGACGCTGCGCATCGAGGTGACCGACGGGCCCGACGCCGGCCTGAGCCACGTGGCCGAGTCGGACACCCTCTCGATCGGCACTGCGTCGAGCAACGAAGTCGTCCTGCACGATGCGACGGTCTCCCGCTTCCACGTGGAGCTCGTCGCCCGCAGCGACGGCATCCTCGTGATCGATCAGGGCTCGACCAACGGCACGACCTGCGGGCCCGTCCGTATCGAGCGCGCCGTGGTCGCCTCCGGAAGCACCCTGACGATCGGGCGCAGCACCCTGCGCGTCGGCGAAGGCGCGGAGGTCACGGTCGAGCTGCACGAAGGCGACTCGCTCGGTGCGCTCGTCGGACGCACGCCCACGATGCGACGACTGATGGCCCAGCTCCGCCGTGCGGCGTCGAGCGACGTGCCCGTCCTTCTCGTCGGCGAGTCGGGCACCGGAAAGGAGCTCGCCGCCCGCGCGCTCCACGATCTCGGTCCCCGTGCGGACCGACCCTTCGTCACCGTGGATTGTGGCGCACTGTCCCCGTCGCTCGTCGCGAGCGAGCTCTTCGGACACGAGAAGGGCGCGTTCACGGGCGCCGACACCCAGCACGTCGGAGCGTTCGAGCGCGCGGACGGCGGCACGCTGTTCCTCGACGAGATTGGCGAATTGCCCGCGTCGTTGCAGCCCGCGCTCCTCGGGGCGCTCGAGCGACGCCGCTTTCGGCGCGTGGGCGGGCGAAACGAGATTGCGGTGGACGTCCGCGTCGTCTCCGCGACGAACCGCGATCTGCGCGCGGAGGTCAATGCAGGAAGCTATCGGCTCGACCTCTATTACCGGCTCGCCGTGGTCGTGCTGAGGATCCCTCCGCTGCGCGACCGCCCCGAGGACGTCCCGATGCTCGTCGAGCGTTTCCTTCGAGACGACGGCCACGAGGGCCCCATCGACGCGGTCGTTCCTCCGTCGCGAATGGTGGCGCTGTGCGAGCACCCGTGGCCTGGAAACGTCCGCGAGCTCCGTAACGTGGTTCGCGCCA
Organism: Deltaproteobacteria bacterium; assembly: GCA_020854145.1. Lineage (GTDB taxonomy): Bacteria > Myxococcota_A > Polyangia > Polyangiales > JADZFZ01 > JADZFZ01. Next base: position 27,142 of record JADZFZ010000720.1, read on the forward strand.
CGCTCGCGCTCGGCGAGCTCCCCGAGATGGACGTGCCCGGCCTCGGCGGCGCGCCGGCGCGTCCGAACGGCGTCACCGCTCGCGCCGACGCTGCGCTCGACGGGCCGTACGGCGAGGTGCGCGCGGCCGTGTTGAAGGACTTCGAGCGCCGTTACCTGCGGCGCCTGCTCGATCGCGCCGGGGGCAACGTCAGCAAGGCGGCGCGCGATGCCGAGATGGATCGCTCCCACCTCGCGGAGCTGCTCAAGCGGCACGGGCTGCGTTGAGGAGAATCCGCCTGGGGCGGGCCGGCCCGATTCACTGCTAGATTGAGCCCTCATGGTGCGAAAGCTGGTCACCCTGCCGGTCGTGACCTCGGTCGTGGACGACGCGCTCGCCGTGCACCGCGGCCCCCCGACCGTCGACGAGGCGCGGAGACGGCTCGGCGGTCGCGCCACCTCCACGCGACCCGTCGGCGGCTTCGCCGAGGTGCTCGGGCGCGACGGAACGCCGGAACCTGCCGTCGTGATCTTCGCGACCGAGCAGGAGACGTGGCTGTGGGTCGGCGAGGGTGTCGTACGCCGGGCCCGCACGCACGGCGCGCCGGTCTCGGCCGATCGCATGCCGCACGAGCTCGAGGCCGTCTCCGCCGATGCACGCGTCTTCGCGTCGCTGGTCGAGTCGCAGACGGTTCGTTACCAGCTGCCCGATGGCTCGATGCAGAACGGCGTGCTGGTCGAGAAGTGCCGATTCGGCGCCCTCGTCTCCACCTCCTCCGGCAAGACGATGGCCATCTCGTTCCGTCTGCTTTGGCCGAGCTCGAACGCCGATTCGAGCTGATTCCTCACCCACGCAGACGACGACGTGCGCGCGCGAGGATCGCTGCGCCGAGCAGCCACCACACGGCGCTCGATTCAGTCGTCCCACCGACGGAGCAGGCTCCGCCCGAAGGTCCAGACCGTCCAGCGCCCCCGGCATCGCCCCCGGCGTCCGCCGTGCTGCCCATGTCGCCCCTTCGTCGGCCGGCGTCACGAGGAGCGGCGGCGGAATCGGCTCTCGGGCCCGCATCGCGGATTCCCGCATCGCCCACGCCCGCGTCCATCGGTGGCGCCGCACGCGTCTGGATCACGGCGCGCACACCCCAGTCGCCGTTGACGCCGAGCTCCTCGGACCAAACCCATCCGAGCCCTGCGCCTCCGACCGACAGCACCGAGTTGACGTGCTCCATGATCCCGTCGTCGTCGCGCATCGGGAACGCGTCGGGATCGGGGCCCCAGTCGTTGCGGCTGCACTGGCTCTCCACGAGCTCCGCGGGTCGAGGGATGTCCACCACGATTCTCAGATACCGGGCATCGGTCACCCGCTCGGCATCCTCCACGACGATCTCGTTGAAGCTGACCTCGAACTCCTCCGTGCCCTCGACAGCCAGGCTCGGCACGAGCGGGGCGTCGTCGCTCGACCACAGGAGCCGCTCGTCCGGGCCACCGGGCTGCGGGCTGGGCTCCTCCGCAGCCCCGACCCAGATCTCCACCCGCCCCGTTCGGGGCAGCGGCTCGGTGGCAATTGCCTCACAACGGCTGCCCGCCACTCCCGCGACGCGTGCCGCGCCGAGCGCCACGAGGACGCTCTGCACGTCGAACGGCAGATCGCTGGGCGTCACCCGCAAGATGGAGCCGTAACGCTCTCCCACGCAGAAGCCGCAAGAGACCGCCGCCGGCGTGGACTCCGCGAGCGTGTCGTTCGCGACCGTGCGCTCGGCGCGTGAAGGCGCCGCCACGCCGAGCACGAGGCACGCGATGCCCATCGGAAGAAGCCGTTGGTTCGAGGGCGCCATGGATGGACGAGCGTACCAGCGCAGCTGCTCGCTCAGGATCATCCCTTCCTGGGCGTGATGCCGTGGAGCAACACGTCCGCGAGCGCGTCCGCGAGCTTCGTGCCCTTCGGGATCAAGACCGCGATGGGAAACGAGTCGCCGACGATCTTCCTCAGCACCTGCGGGAACAGCCCGATTGCGAGCATGGAGATGGCGATCAC
>JADZFZ010000721.1 GCA_020854145.1 Deltaproteobacteria bacterium
CCGGCTCGGCGGTCTCCGCGAGCGACTGCTCGAGACGAAGCGCCTCGTCGACCCTGCCCGCGCCCGCTGCCGCCTGCGCGAGCAGGAGCGACACGGACTGATCGCCGGGCTGGATCTCGGCGAGCGTACGGTACTGCCGGTACGCGTCCTCGAACCATCCGTGCGCCCGGTAGAGATCGCCGAGACGCCGGCGCGCCAGCTCGTCGCTCGGCGCGAACTCGACGATCTCCGAGAACACGCGACGAGCTTCGTCGCGATCGCCGACGCGCAGGTACATCTCGCCGATGGCGGTCCGCACGGTCGCGTCGGCCATCGGGTCGGCACGGAGCGTGTCGGCCAGCCGGCGCGCCTCGGGGAGACGTCGTGCCTGCTCGAGCAGCGCGAGCAGGCGCAGGCGCAGCTGCATGTTCGACGGATAGTCGCGCACGAGCTGGCGCACGAGGCGGATGCGAGCCGAGTCGTCGGCAGCTTCCCGAAGGAGTCGTTCGACGGTCGGCCAGTCGGGCTCCGCACCGAGCCCGAACGCGTCGCGCGCGAGCCGGAGATCGGAGGGCGACCGGATGCGCCGCAGGATCGCGGAGCGGAGATAGGTGCCCGCCGCCGACCCGGAGAGCTGCCGATAGACGTCGACCATCGTGCCGACCGCACCGGCCTGCTCGAGGATGAGGTCGAGCATCGCGCGTCGGTCGCGCCAGCCGGGCGCCTCGCACTCGCGGATCGCGCGTCGATAGGCGTTGACCCACGCGTACGATCCCGAGGTTTGCCCGAGCCGCTCGCGCCACAGGGCACGCCGATCCTCGAGCGGCAGACGTGCCGCATCGCTGCAGCGCGCGCGCGGTCTGCGCGTGACGCGTACGGTGACGGTCGTGTCGCGCCCGTCGTCGTCGCCGTCCTCGCTCTCCTCGGCGTCGATGATCGCGATGTCGACGTTCGATCCGCTCCGGTCGCGAGCAGGTGCGTTCGACGCCTCGTCGTCGGACTCGCCCCCGAAGAATCCGGGGGTGCCGTCGCGGCGTCGCTCCTGCTGCTGCGTCTCTCGCGTGGAGGGCGCCCGCGTCGGCCGAGCCGCCGATTCGCTCGGGGTGCCACGCGCACGCAGCCGACCCTCGCCCGAGCCGTAGCCGCTGCCGCTGCCCGACCCGCCGCCGTGGCCGACGTTGCCGAGGTTGCCGAGCCCGATCGTTCCTTGTCCGACGCCGCCGCCGCTGCGCCCGGCGCCGCGTAGGCCGAGCCCACCCTGGCCGAAGCTCTCGCCGATCTGATCGCCCATCAGCCCGCCGAGGGCCTGCGCCGGATCGTTGGCCGCGACCGGCTGGCCACTCGGAGCCGCGGCCGCAGGCGCGGGAGGTGCCTCGGGACTCGGCTCCGCAGGTGCCGACGGCGCCGCTGCCGTCGTGGTCGGGGTCGTGTTGCCGAGCACACCGAGCGCGCCGGCCGAGGCCGCGGCCGCCCTCGCCTGCTCGCGCGCCATCTGCGGATCGGGATTGTCCGACGGCCCCTGGATGCCGTACCGGTTGGCCGGGTCGGCACGCCCCATCGTGCCTTCCTCGGAGCGGGCTCCGCTCGGCGCCGACACCATGACCGCGGGAGCCTCCTGGTCGCTGGACACCAACGAGCATCCACCGATCGCAACGAACGCAAAGGCGCTTGCCCACGGCGCACGCGGTCCCACGCCGAGCGACTCTCGCTCCGGCTGGTTGGCACGCGGCGCATCGAGCCAGAGGAGCGAGGCGCTCTCGCCCATCTCGCGAAGCTCGCGTGCGCTCGGTACGTAGTAGCTCGTGAACGGAGTGATGAGGCCGTAACGGGTGCCGAGCTCGGCCACGGCCTCCCGCCCCGCGCCGTCGAGCAGGAGATGGCGGAGGCGCTCGTTCGCCCAGCGCAAGCGCAGATCCCCGGCCGCGACGGGGCTGCGGCGCGTCTCGAGATCGAAGCGCTGCGCGAACGGCCGACCCGCGATCGTGCCGCGGACGACGATCGCGCGCGGGACGTCGCCGCGCACGCGCCCGACGACCTCGAGGGGCTCGCCGAGCACGACGTCGACGGCGCGTCGCGGGTACACGCCGTCGATGCCGCTGCCGAGCTCGACGGTCACGCGCTGCGCGATGGGCCTCGATGCATGTGCAAGAATACGCAAGACGGCGTCCGCGGCATCCGCACGCTCTTCGACGCGCGTCGCGAGGCCGCCGCCGGCCGAGAGCGCTTCGAGAAGGTCGAGGTTCGCGTCGGCGCCGACGGCGACCGCGTAGAGGCGCACCGGCGCCGGCAGGCGCGCGAGACGCTCGAGGAGGCCGGCTGCCCCGAGCTCTCCCACGGTGGGCGCCCCGTCGCCGACGTACAGCACGACGCCGGGTCGCGTCCCGTCGAGGAGCGCGGCGGCGTCGCCGACGGCCTGCCCGAGATCGGTTGCTCCGCCCGCGGCGGTGCGCGCCAACGTGTCGAGCAATGCGTCGATGCGCGTCGCGGACGCGGGCCCGAGCGCTGGACGCTGGTCGGGCGCGAGCGCGCGGATGGTGACGTCGCTCGTGACGACCGCGATGCGGTCCTCGGCGCCGAGGTGCGAGGCGACCGACTCGATGACGCTGCGACCGAGCTCGAGATGCGAGCGATCGGTCGCCGCCGACACGTCCGCGACGACGACGACGTCGATTCCGCCTCGCTCGCGCGCCGCGGCCAGCGACTGCGGCAACACGACGGGCAGGTAGAAGAAGTCGCGCTCGTCGGCTTCGTTGGTGATGGTCCGCGACCCGGGCGCGCGGCGCGGCCGCTCGTAGGGCGACTGGTATGCGCGAAGGCGATTGGCCGTCGCGCCCCCGTCGACGAGCTCGAGCCAGAAGTCGCTCCGCGGGCGGAAATCGCTCCGGCGCAGGAGGACCTGGTTGGCCTCCACCGTGGCGCCCATCCCGGCGCGGACTCGTTGCGCGCCCGCGTTCTCGAGGTCGACCGCGAGGGAGAACTCCTGCACGTGCGGGGCGGAGGCGCCCGTGCCCATCGGGTAGCGATAGAGACGCGGCGCTTGCGCGCTCGGCCGCGAGAGCCACTCCGCGTAGCGGATGACGATGCGACGCGTGGCGCCCGGCGGGATCGGGTAGATCTGCGCCTTGTAGCTGCCGGGCGCGACCCACTCGAGCAGCGCGGGATCGTCGGTCGAGCCGCGATACACCTGCGCCTCGTAGGCGGCGCGCGCCTGCGCCTTCTCGCGTACGTAGCCCTGCACGAGCCGGCCGTCGCGATCGACCGCGAACTGCGAGAGGACGGCGCCGAGCGGGACGCGCACGCGATAGAGGCCTTCGACGGTGTCGCTCGCGGGGTTGAAGAAGACCTGGTCGACCTCGGTGATCGCCAGGTCGTCGTGGACCGAGACGCGCACGTCCAGACGTCGGATGACGAGCGGCCAACGCGCCATCCCGATCTCGTCGGGGACGCGCGCCTCGAGCGTGCCCATGCCTTCCGGCTGCGCCGCGCCCTGCGGCCCGGGTCGTGCGAGCCCACCCGTCCAGTCGGCCCAGAGCACCGCGGGACGCGTCGTGGCGCGACCAGCCGCGAGCGTCACCTCTTCGCCCGCGTGGGCGGCGCCGCGACCGTTGCCCGTCGCCCACGCGACCTCGCCGCGTACGACGTACACGACGACCTGCGTGCCGCGCACGTCGGCCGAGAGCGCGCCGTCCGCGGTCGAGAGCGCACCGGCGGGCGTCTCGAGTCGCAGCCGATCGCCGGCGATCACGTCGGCGTAGACGCGACCGGCATCCACCGCGACGGCATCGGCGCCCGCGACCGAGACGCGCGCGTCCGCGCCGACGAGCAGGCGAGGCCCGCTGTCGAGCACGAGCCGCGCGATGGACGCGCCGGCCGTCGTGATCTTCTGGTTGCGCGACGTGCGCGCGACCGCCGGCGCGGGGCGTTCGCCGAGCTGCACGTTGCCGCGCACGGGCTCGAGCGTGGAGAGGGTCGCGTCCACGTCCTCTGCGACGTCTTCGCCTCCGCACGCGCAGAGCAGCAGGACGAACGAAAGACGCACGATCGACGAGCGTCGGAGCATCGGGCACTCTCCCCCTTGGGCGAGTCGGAGCCGACGATGGGCTCCGAGGCGTCGATAGGATTCACCGGATGAGGGCAGCTTGGGTGCGAAAAGAGATCCGATTGGAACCGACACCACCTCGCCCCTACGGTTCCGGGCCGAACGGCGCTGAGCCACGGGCCTCCGACCCGCCGGCCGCCCCGACGAGCCATCGCGCTCCATGAACCGCCCGCGCCGCCTCTCTCCCGACGTCGCACGACCCGACGAGCGCCGCGAGAAGCTCGCTGCGTGGCGGCATCGGAAGATGACCCTGAGCGCGCACGCGTTCGTGCGAGGCAACGCGCGTCTGTTCTACGAGGTCGTCGCGTCGCGTCTCTCTGGTTCGCTGCCGTCGGGCCCACACATCTGGATCAGCGCGGACTGCCACGGCGAGAACATCGGCGCGGTGGCCGACCCGCGGGGTCGCGCGAAGCTGAAGATGAACGACTTCGACGAGACCACGATCGGAGAGCCGATCTTGGATCTCGTGCGACTCGCGCTCTCGCTCGCGATGGCGGGCCGCGCGTCGGGGCTGGGCGGGCTGGACATCGCGCACCTGCTCGACGGCCTCGTGCACGGATACTGCGCCGAGCTCGAGGCGCGACGCGCAGGTGCGGACATGCCGATCGTGTCGCCTCCACGATTCCGCAAATTGCTCAAGCGAGCCGGCGAGCAGACGCGAACCGCCCTCTTCGATCATCGTGTTCCGCGCGGGCCTTCGGGAGATCGCGCCTTCGCGTACTCAGCGCGGTATTGGCCGCTGACCGACGAGGAGCGCGAGGCGCTGATGGCGCTCGTTTCGCTGCCGGAAGTGCGACATCTCGTCACGACGTTGGTCGGCGCCGACCCGGAGCTGCCGGTGGACGCGGTGGACGCCGCCTTCCGCATCGCAGGCACCGCGTCGCTCGGCGCGTGGCGTGCGGCGATCCTCGTTCACGTAGGGAACAGCAAAAAACGGAAATACGGTGACGAGACTCTGAGGTTGATCGACGTCAAGGAAGCGCTGCCGTCGAGCGCACCGCGCGTTCCGGGCAGCCGAACGCCCGAGGACGACGCGGCGCGCATCACGTCGGGTGCGCTCGTGCTGTCGCCGAGCATCGGTGGGCGGATGCTGCCGGCCCAGGTGCTCAAGCGTCGTGTCGTGGTGCGCGAGCTGCTGCCGCAGGATCTCAAGGCGTCGCTCGCACGTCTCGAGTCGGACGAGTGCGAGGCGGTGGGTCATCACCTGGGCGCGGTCATCGGGCGGGCGCACGCGCGCCAGCTGACTCCCGCGGACGCCGCATCGTGGAAGAACGTCGTGAGCGGCAGCGCCCACGAGCGCGTCGGGCCGCCCAGGTGGCTCTGGGACGCGCTCGTCGAGCTCGTGGCGGTGCACGAGCCCGCGTACCTCCGTCACTGCGCGGAGGAACCGTCCACGACCGACGGAGTCGATCCGTCGGTCTCGTCGGTCTGACCCGGGGGCTCGGGCTCGGGCGCCGCGCCGTCCGCCTCGACGTTCGTGACGGAGGGCACGCTCTCGCCATCGGTCGGCGGCGGATCGCCGGAAGGCTCGGAAGCATCGACGACGGGACGCGACGTCTCTCCGCGGATCGCGCGCGTCTGCTCGTCCATCATCAGGTCGCGCAGGATCTCGCGCTGCTCCTCCATCGCACGCACCTCGCGCCAGAGCGGGCCGAACGCGGAGATGCCGACGCTCGCGACGCTCGCCAGCAGGGACACCGCCGTGAGCGGCACCGTGATCGCTGCGATCTTCCAAGGGCGCGACTCCAGCTGGAACGCCACGCCCAGGAGAAAGCCGGCGGCGAGCCCACCGATGTGCGCGGCCTGGTTGGTCCCCATCGCGAAGTAGAAGACGAAGCTGTAGACGAGCGTCCGGACGAGCATCGACTTCCAGCGCGGATCCCTGCGCAGCAGCATCTGCCCGAGGAGCACGCCGTCGAGGCCGAAGACCGCACCGCTCGCCCCGGCGGTCACGTAGGGGCTGCCGGTCCACTGGTACCAGAAGGTCGACGCAACGAAGCCGAGGATGCCGGTCACGACGAACGCGATGACGAAACGTTGCGGACCGTTGTCGCGCTCGAGGAGCCGGCCGAGGTCGACGAGCGCGAAGAGGTTCATCGCGATGTGCAGGACGCCCATGTGGACGAAGCACGACGCGAGCAGGCGCCAAGGCTCGGACCACGCCAGCTCGTCGCCGCCGACGCTCGGTCCGAGCAAGGCCCCGAACCGAATGAGCGTCGAGGCCCGCATCCCCGTCAGGATCGGCAGATCCCCGCCACCGTTGGTGGCCATCTCGAGGACGAACACGATCACGCAGAGGCCTGCGAGCGTCTTGGTCGCGAGGAGGTCGACCTCGCGGATCTGCCGCACGAGCGAAGCGACCAAGGGCGGAGGCAGCCACCGCTCGCATCGCCCGCAACGTCCCGCGTCGGCCGCGTTGTAGTACCGACACCAGGGACAGTTGAAGCCGCCGAGCGCCATCGCGCGGGCAGTCTAGTAGAGATGCGCGAGGGTGCCTCCGAGCTCGGACGTTTGCCCCGCCGCGCCCGGTGGGGCAGCCTCCGCGTCCATGTCCGCGCCTTCGCTCGACCTCCGCGCCGCTCTCGTCGCTGCATCCGCGCTCACCGCGACGATCGCGGCGGTCGTCACGCTCGTGCTCGTCGCTCCGGCGGTCGCACGAGCGGGCGATTGCCCGGAGTGCACGAGCGCCGCCGACTGTGGGCGCGAAGGCAGCTTCTGCGTGCTCCACGACGGCCCCGTAGGGTGTGGCGATCGCGTGCAGCTCTGTTGCCCCGGCCAAGCGTGCGCGGTGGGCGCGGATGGTCGTCCGTCGTGCGAGTCGGCGGGGACCTGCACGGTGGTCGAGGGGTCTGCCGCTCCCGACGCGGGCCCGCCCCTGCGTGACTCGGGCACGCCGGGCGCCGACGCAGGCACTCCGGGCGCCGACACAGGCGCTCCGGGCGCCGACGCGGGATCGGGTGCCGGCGGGACCGAGGACGACGGGGGCTGCGATTGTCGGGCGGTGCCTGGCGGACCGATGCGCGACGAGCTCGCGTGGGGCGGGTTGGCCGCGATGATCGCGTGCGGGTGGCTCGTGCGACGACGTCGAGCCCGCACGCCGCGCTGACCGGATCAGTCGCGGTCGCCGCTGCCTCTGCCCGTGTCGCCCGGCTTCTCGTCCGCAGCCTTGCCGCGCTTGAGCCGTGCGCTCAGCGCCTGAGCGAGGCGGTAGCTCAGGCTCGTGTCGGCGGGGATCACCTCGACGACCTCGGTCCCCTGCGTCGCGGCGGGCGCGATCTCGCGCTCGTAGATGCGCGCGACCGAGACGAACAGCGCGACGAACAGCGGGCCCAGGTAGAGGCCGGCCATCCCGAACGCGGCCAGCCCGCCGAACAGAGAGAGAAATACCAGCAACGGGTGGATCGACAGCCCGCGACGCGAGAGCAGCGGTCGCACGAGGTTGTCGATCGTGGAGACGATGAGGGCGCCGTAGAGGGCCAGGATGATCCCGCGCGTCACCTCACCGGTCGCGACGAGCCAGAGCGCGGCGGGTACCCAGACGAGGCCGCTGCCCACCATGGGGATGAGACAACCGATCCCCGTCAGCGTCGCGAGCAGCAGCGGCTCGTCGAGCCCGAGCACCCAGTAGCCGAGGCCCGCGGCGAGCCCTTGCACGAACGCGGTCCCGAGCGTGCCGACGACGACGGCGCTCGCCACGCGACGGAACTCGCCGAGGATCGCGAGCGTGTGTCGCGGCTCGAGGGGCAGTGCGCGCACGAGCCTGTGCGAGAGCGAGTGGCCGTCGCGAAGCAGGTAGTAGGTCGTCAGCAAGGTCAGCACGAAGCCGATGCCGACGTTGAACGCGCCGCGGAGGATCTTGGGGAGGGACGACGCGATGGCGCTCGCAGCCGTCCCGATCGCGCTCGAGAGACCGCGCGGGCCGCCGAGGCGCGACAGGCCGGGGATCGGCGGCACGTACGCACGCCAGATCGCGTCGAGGTCGCCGCTCGCGAGCTGCGCAGGGATACGGTCGACCGCGTGCGCGAGTCGCTCGACGACGGTGAACCCGAGCAGCCCGATCGGCACGAGCACGACGAGCACGAGCAGGAACGTGATGACCGCCGGTGCGATGCGACGCCCGGGCAGCCAGCGCTCGACGCGATCCCGCAGGGGGAACGTGAAGGCCGCGAGCAGACAGCCGAGCAACACCTCGGCGACGAGCGGCAACACCGTGACGACGAACAGCGCGCCCGCGAACGCGAACAAGACGCCGAAGGCGACCGTGCCGTAACGCCGCGGTGTCGGCGCTTCCAGGCTGGGAAACGTCGCCGGACCGGCGAGCGGCACCGGCGACGGCCCGAGCTCCGCGACGACGGCCGCCTCACGCCCGGACGAGGATGGCGAGTCTGGATCCTTGCTAGTCATCGTGCCGTGGTTCCGCGAACACGGCGACGCTGACCAACTCGGTGCGATCAGTCCACTTTCCGAGTCTCGATGTGGGCCGAACGAGAGGCGATCACTCGAATCGGCGCAGCAGCAAGAGCACCGACGCCACGAGCGTCACGGCCAGCCACACGAACGCCCGGCTCATCCGCAGGCGCGGCAGCGACCCGTCGCGACGCGTGCGCCGCATCGCTCCTGCCACCGCGACCCCGACGACGAGCAACCCCGCGCCGACTGCGTACGCGGCGATGAGCACCTCGACGTCACGCGCGGCCTCGCCGTAGCCACGCCGCAGCTCTGCGCGCGTCACGAGCGATGGGGCCACCACGACGAGGATGCCCGCCGCCAAGCCGCCGAGCCCGATCCAAGCGCGCCCGAGCCATCGGCGCGCTCCGTCGTCCACGGTCGGCGCCGCGCCGGCGAGGCCCTTCTCGGTCACCTGCGCGAGCGGACGCGCGGCGGTGACCGCATGGACGACGGCAAAACCGAACGCGACGAGCGCCACGCTCGCGCCGCCGAGACCCGCGAGACCGAAGGACTCGGTGCGCGCGTCTCCCGCGACCAAGACGACCGTCAGACCTGCCGGCACACCCACGAGCAACACGGCCGACGCCATCGCGTGCTTGCGCGCGACGAGGAGCACGACCCCCGCCGTCAGCGCGACCGCCGGAAGCGCCACCCACGCCGTCGACCACTCCCCGGGCCGCGCGCCGACGGGAAGGACACCCCCGAGCACGATCGTACTGATCCCCAGGACGAGCACTGACAGAGCCCGAGCCACCAAGCCAAGCTATCAGCGTCGCCGGTGGGCTGCACGGCTCTCGGGCGGCGGCTCCGTGCGATCCGGCCGCGCACATCGGGAACGGCGGCGCGGGTTCGCAACGGCGCGACTCTGTGTGAACTCTTCTTCGCCGAGGGTCGCCTTTTGGTAGCCTTCGGGCCTCGGGGGGCGCGTACCGAGCACATGGTCGATCACCCGCAGAGCGCTTTGGGCACGGGCAAGCCCGGCTCCCCGCCGGACGCCGCGTCGCCGCGCCTTTGCCCGCGATGCGGCGCGGCCTGCCCCGACGCCAGCCGATTCTGCCCGGCGTGCGGGATGATGCTGGGCTCGGAGATCCCCGCCCCCACCGCGGATCCCCTGCTCGGACAGGTCATCTCGGGCGCCTACCGCATCAACACGCTGCTCGGCTCCGGCGGGATGGGACGCGTGTATCGAGGCGAGCAGCTCTCGCTCGCCAAGACCGTCGCGGTCAAGGTCATCCACCCGCACCTCCTCGGCGATCAAGCGAGCGTCGCGCGCTTCTACACGGAGGTCCGCGCAGCCAGCCGGCTCAACCACCCCAACAGCGTCGCCGTCATCGACTTCGGCCGGACCGAGGCGGGGCTCCTCTACCTCGTCATGGAGTTCCTCCGCGGGCGCGACCTCGGACGGCTCATGTACGACGAGGGACCGCTACCGCTCGATCGCGTCGTGCAGATCACGAGACAGATCCTCGCGGCGCTCGCCGAAGCGCACGACAACGGCGTGATCCACCGCGACCTCAAGCCGGAGAACGTGCTCGTCGAGCGCATGCGCATGGGCGGCGACTTCGTGAAGGTCGTGGACTTCGGCCTCGCGAAGATGCTCGACCTGCCTCAGTCGTCGGTGACGCGGCCCGGCATCGTCTGCGGAACGCCCGACTACATGGCGCCGGAGCAAGGCGGCGGCGAAGAGACCGACGCGCGCAGCGACCTCTACTCGGTCGGCGTGGTGCTCTTCCAGATGCTGACCGACAAGCTCCCGTACGACGGCGAGACCGCGACCAAGATCGTGCTGGCGCACATGACCGCGCCGATCCCCGATCCCGCGCAGATCGCGCCCCAACGCGGCATCCCGGCCGCGCTCTCGCGCATCACGATGCGGGCGCTCGCGAAGTCGCCGTCCGAGCGATTCCAGACGGCGCTCGAGTTCGCCAACGCGCTTCGCGACGCGTGGGGCGGCCGGACGAGCTCGCACCCACCGCCGGTGACGGGCAAGCTCACCGGCGCCGCCATCATCTGCCCTTCGTGCGGCGCCGCGAACAACCCCAACGCACGCTTCTGCAACGACTGTGGCGCACGCGTCACCGGCGTTCGCCCGCGAGCGTCGGTCGTCCCGGGCAGCCGAAGCTCGCCGCGTCCGCCCGAGCTCAGCGAGAAGGTCACGCGTCCGGGGGCGGCGCTGCTCGAGCCTCCGCTCGTCGGCAGGAGCGCGGAGCTCACTCGCCTCGAGGAGCTGCGTGCCGCGGCCAACGAGTCGGCGGCGATCGGGCTGCTGATCGGCGAGGTCGGCGTCGGAAAGACGCGCATGCTCGTCGAGGTCGCCGACAGGGCTCAGGCTGGCGGCGACGTCGTCGCGGAGACCGGGCCCCACCCGAGCACCGCGCCCGTCGCCTATCACGCGATCCGGATGCTCGTGGGGCGGCTGCTCGACATCGACCCGCTGACGTCGGCAGCACGCTGGATCGATGCGCTCGACATCACGGAGCGACCATCGCGGCTGGTCCGAGCGGGGCTCACCGAGCTCTACGAAGGAGGCGGTCTCGTCGGAGTGGATCCCGACGCGCGCATCGCGGCCTCCACGCTCGCGCTGTTGTGGGCCATCGATCGCGCGCGCATGCGTGGCACGTCGGGCCGCGTCGTGTTGCTCGTCGACGATCTCGGTCGCTGCGACGCGCCGAGCCGCGCCGTCGTGCGCGAGCTCGTCAGGCGCTTGGCAGTCGAGCCCCACCCGGTCCTGCTCCTCGTGTCGAGCGCCGACCCGAACGACGAGCTCGGCGAAGACGTCGTCACGGTCCGGCTCAAGGGCTTGCCCCTCGAGCTCGCCGCGCACATGTCCGATCCGCGGCTGAGCTCCGACGTGGCTCCCGTGATCGCCGACGAGCGGGAGTTCACGCCGATGCTCGTGGTGCAGCTGACGCTGCTCGGGACCGACGCCGAGATCACGTTGTCGCCACGTCTGGCCGACGTGGTGGCGGTGCGGATCGAACGCCTTCCGGCAGGCGCGCGCCGTGTGTTGCAGGCGGCCGCGATCATCGGTCAGGTCGCCGAGATCGAGGGCATCCGCACCCTGCTGGGCAAGGACGTCGACGTGGCCGCGGAGCTGCGGCTTCTCGAGGATCTCGGGTTCACGATGGTCGAGGCGGGCTCGGTCGAGATCACGCACCCGCTCATCCGCGACGTCGCCGAGGCGAGCACGCCCGCCGCGCTTCGTCGCGAGCTGCACAGCCGGTGTCTCGACTGGCTCGCCACCATCGATGGAACGCCGCTCGAGGTCCGCGGTCACCACGCTCACCTCGGCGACGACCCGTTCGGCGCGTTGCTCTTGCTCGAGCGATGTGGCGACGCGGCGGTCCGCAGGGGCAATGCGGTCGACGCCGTCGCATGGCTGCGGCGCGGCCTCGAGCTCGCGCGTGCGGAGGCGCTGCGCGGGGAGATGGAGTCGGCCGAGCGCGCGATGGTGGTGTTCTCGCGCAAGCTCGGCGAAGCGATGCTCGCGGCCGGCGACGTGGCCGGCGCGGAGGGGGTGCTGCGCGAAGCGCTCGACGTCGCGCCGCGCGGCGGTGCAGACCGCCTGCGGATCCTCGCGCTGCTGGCCCGCACGTCGGTCACGCGCGCACGCCTCGTCGAGGCCAACCGATTCCTGGAGGAAGCCCTCCGTGGCACGGAGGTCGTCGACCGCACCGCGATGGCCGACCTCTGGGCGGAGGTCGCGACGGTGTGGGCCGCCGAGGGCAAGCAGACCGAGGCGATCGACGCGCTGAAGCGTGCCGCCACGATGCTCGACGGGACGCCGGACCGGCGCACGACGCGCATCCGCGTGCTGCTGCGGCAAGCGGGGATGCACGACGACCTCGGCGATCTCGAGGAAGCGCTGCGCGCGCTCGCGCTCGCCGAGGACGCAGCCACGCTGGGTGCGGCAACGGCGTTGCTGGCGGCGGTCCATGGATCGCGCGGAGCGCTGTTGCTGCGCGCGGGTAATCGCGAGGGTGCGGCCGACGCGTACAAGAAGGCGGCTCGTTTCGCCGAGGAAGCAGGCGATCCTGGTAGCTGCGAGCGCTATCGCGCAGCGGCCGAGTCGGCCGATCGAGAGCCGGAGCCGTGATCTCGCCCTGCCCGCCCGCCGGGTGGAGACGACTCCTGCGTCCCTGCGGCACGAGTCTTCGACGTGCGCGGGTGAGCGCGTCCGCCGCGGACGTCGTGCTCGCGGTCGTGGCGTTGGCTGCGCTGACCACCGGCTGCGGAGGGCCGCTCCTGACCGCGCCACCGCTCGCAAGCGTCCGCTACGCGGGACTCGTTCCCTCGACCGCCGTTCCACCCGTGGTCGGCACCACCTCGCTCGAGCTCGTGAGGGGCTACGCAGGCCTTCTGCAGATTCGACAGGACGTCGAGGTCTCCGACGAGATCCTTCCCGAGGCGCTCGTGACGGCTGCGCTCCGTGCGGAGCTCGTGACGCGCGGTGTCGCGGTTCGACCCGATGGCGAGCTGTCCATCGGATGCCGTCTCGATCGCCTGGCCATCCGCTTCCGCAACTACGCCGGCCTCTTCAGCCCGACCGACACATACGCGTGGGTCGACCTCACGTGCCGTGTCACGCGCGGCGGTGTCCCGATCTGGGAGGGTCCCGCGTATGGCAGGTGGCACGAGGTGCTCTCGGGCAACATCGATCTCGAGGACGAGCACATCCCGCGCGTGCTCGGACCGGCGCTCCAGCAGGTGGTCTCGCAGATCGTGCGCGCGATCGCGCCGGTCCCGCCGGATCGAGCGTCGCTCGCAGAGGCGTACGCGCTCTTGCGGTCGGACGAAGACGACGACCGACGGCGGGGCATCTTCATGCTCGGTCTCTTCGCCGTACCGGAAGCGGGACCGCCGCTCGCCGCGTTGCTCTCGGACGAGGAGCCTCTGATCCGCTCCGCCGCGGCCATCTCGCTCGGCATGATCGGCACCGAGCAAGCGATGCGCGCAGTGGCGGCCCGCCTCTCGGGCGAGGAAAGCGGCGCCGTGCTCTGGGGCATCTCGTCGGCCGTGCTCTTGTCGCACGACCCGCGCGCGATGGTCTGGCTCGGCAGCGTGCGAGACTCGTTTCGGGGCGACGACGTGATCGAGCACGTCAACGACGTCCTGTCCCACGCGCCCATGTGGCAGGCCATGCGGGTCGCGCCTCCAGGCAGCGTGACCGCGCCGACTGCGCCTCCGCCCTTGCCCGCTCCGGCGCCAACCGTTCCCGCGGGACCGCCTCCGGCTCCGCCCGCGCCGACGCCGACCGCGCCCGCGCCGGCGACTCCTGCGGAGCGGCCCCCGTTCGTGCCCGATCCTTCGTGACGCTGCCGCTCGCGTGCTCCAGCGCGAATGCATCGGCGTGGCGCCGCCGGTTTGCTCGCGCATCTCGGGGTCGTATCGTCTTGTTCGTGCGCATCGCGCGAAGGCGATGGTTCCAGAACGCGTTTCTCGCGCTCGTCGTCGCCACCACCGCGCAGCTCGTCGCCGTCCCGTTGGGCGCCGCACAGGACGATTGGTCCGTCGACGGTCCGGGCCGTCGTCCCGGACGCCCATCGCGCCCATCGCGCCCGACCCGTCCCACGCGCCCTCCCGCGACGCGCCCGACGCGGCCTCCGGCGACCCGCCCGACGCGTCCGACGCCGCCACCTCGCGAGCCGTCGGCTCCGCCCGAGACCCCGCCGGGCGCCGCGCCGCCGGGCGCCCCGTCGCGGACGCAGGTGCTGATCGATCGGTACCTCCCGATTCTGCTGCGACGTCCCGCCGAGGGCTTCGCGCTCACGCGCCTCATGGACCTCTACCGGGAGCGCGATGGCAACATCGACGGGCTCGTCACCGACCTGCGCCAGCGCGCTGCCGCCGACGCCCAGGCCTTCGCTCCGCGCCTTCTGCTCGGGCACGTCCTCGCGGCGAGCGGCCAGCAGGACGCAGCACGCGCCGCATTCGCAGAAGCGGCTGCCCTTCGCCCGCAAGATTCCGCGCCGATCGTCGCGAGCGCCGCGCTCGCGCGTCGCGCCGGACAGACCGCGGAAGCCCGCCGTCTCTATCAGCAAGCCCTCGCCCAGACCCGCGACACGACCGCCCGCCAGGACGTGTTGCGCGCCCTCGGCGAGATGGCGCTCGACGCCAACGAGATCGACGCCGCGGCCGCCTTCTACGAGCAGCTCTGGCGTCTGACGCCGGAGAGCGCCTACGCGCGCCAAGAGCTCGCGCGTGCCCTCGTCGAGCGACGCATGTTCGCGCGCGCGGTGGAGGAGCTCTCGGGCCTCGCGCGTGCGTTACGCGGAGATGCCCGCGTGCTCGCTCCGATCCTCCGCGATCTCGGACGCGCACAGCTCGAGCTCGGACGCGACCAGGAGGCTCTCGAGACGTTGCGGCGCGCGTTGTCGTCCGCAGGAAACGCCGCCGGCATCCGCGCCGAAGTCTACGAGACGATCGTCGAGGTTCACCGCCGCAGCGGTCGTCTGCGCGAGCTCGCCGACGAGATGCGCGCCGCCCGCGCGCAGAGCTTCGAGGAGACCGCGCTGCTCGGACGGCTCCTCGACGAGATAGGCGACGAGACCGAGGCGCTGGCCACCTATCGCCGTGCGCTCGCGCGCAACCCGCGCCATCTCGAGACGCGCCTGCGCGTCATCCAGCTCCTTTCGCGCTCGGGCCGGGTCGCGGACGTCGTCGCCGAGTATCGAGCGCTCCTGCGCGCCTCACCGGGAGAGCCGCGTTACGTCATCGAGCTCGCGCAGCTCCTCGTGCAGACCGGCGAGCGCGAAGAAGCGTTGCGCCTTCTCGCCGACGCGTCGCGCCGCGCCGGCGCCGACGCATCCATGCACGAGGCGTTGGCGGAGGTCTACACGCGGCTCGGCGAGGCGCAGCTCGCGCAACGCGAGGTCGAGCTGCTCGTGCGCATCGATCCCGACGATCCCGCTCACCTCGTCGCGCTCGGCGAGCAACTGCTCGACGCAGGTCATCGCGAGCGCGCGCTCGCCGTCTGGCGTCGGATCCTCGGTGGCCGCGACCGTGCCGAAGCCCACGCAACACTCGCGGGCGTGTACGCCGACCACGACATGCTCGTCGAGGCCACCGAGGAGTACCGCCGTGCGGTCGAGCTCGATCCCGACGACATCGAGCACCAGCGTGGCCTCGCCTCCGTCCTCGAACGTCGTCGCGAGCTCGCCGCCGCGATCGTCGCGTGGCAACGCGTGCTCGAGCTCGCCGGCCGCGATCGCGCCGCACGCCGCGAAGCTCGACGTCGCATCGTCTCCATCTGGGGCCTCGAGCGCTCGCTCCGAACGCGAATCGCCGAGCTCCGCAGTCGCTTCGGCGCCACGCCGCCCGACATCGAGGCCGGCCGTTTCCTGGCAGAAGCCCTGCTTCGCAGCCGACAGCTCCCGGACGCGCGGGACGTGCTCGAGCGCATCACCCGCGCCGAGCCGGGCGACATCGAGAGCCTCACGACACTGGAGCAGGTCCACGTCCAGACAGGCAACCTCACTGCGGCGATCGACGTCCTGCGCCGGCTCGCCGAGGCCGAGCCGCGTCGCGCTCGCGACTATTACCAACGCATGGCGCAGCACGCGCTCGCGCTCTACCGCGACGCCGAAGCCGTGCAGTACGCAGAGCGCGCGGTGTCCCTGGCTCCCGACGATGCGCGCGCACACGTCCGCCTGGGCGATCTCTATCGCGCGCGGCAGGACGGCGAGCGTGCCATCACGTCCTACCGTCGTGCGCTCGAGCTCGACGATCGTCTCTTCCCCACGTACTTCGATCTCTCCGAGATGCTCCTCGCGCAGAACCAGACGCGCGAGGCCGACACGCTCCTTCGTCGCGTGATCGCCACCTCGCCCGACGACGATCTCGTGGCGCGCGCAGCGCGGCTCTCGTTCCAGCTCAACCTCGCCTCGAGCACGTTGACCGACCTCGAGCGCACGCTCTTGCCGCTCGCGCTGGCCAACCCGCAGCGACCGCTCTTCCGACGCCTGGTCGTCGAGCTCTACTCCGCGCTCGCCTGGCCGCTGGTTCAGCAGATCCGGCACGGCAGCGGCACCGAGGCTCGTACCGCGCGCGAAGAGCTGCGCCGCATGGGAACCCGCGCTTTCAAGCCTCTGCTCGAGGCGCTGGGCGATACCGATCCCGCGCAACGCACGGTCGCCATCGAGATCCTCGGC
>JADZFZ010000722.1 GCA_020854145.1 Deltaproteobacteria bacterium
CGGCGGACCGGAACGCGCACCTCGGCGGTGCGGCCCTCGACCTCCGCCGTGATCCGCCATTCGCCCTCGTTGACGCGGTGGTCGGTGGGCAGGACGGTCGCGGCGACGCCGAACGCGTCGGTGCGCGCGCGACGGCGAAACACCTTGTTCCCGCGGCCGTCGCGCCCCTCGAACACGACCGCGCGATCGGCGACCGGCGTGCGGTCGGCACCGTCGAGCGCGAGCAGGCGCAGGTGGATGTCCTGCCCCGGCTTGTACAGGGTCTTGTCGGTGCCCAGGTAGAGCCGACCATCCGTGCGGCGGCGAACCGCCCGCGTCGTCCACACGGTCGCGTCGTCGTGCGTGACCGTCACCCGCACGTCGCCTGCGTCGATCCCGTCGGGCAACGTGATGGGCTCGAGCAGCTCCCCGCGCGCGTCGGTGTCGCCCTCGAAGAGCGGCGTCTCGATCGCGGGGTCGTCGGAGGTCTCTCCCGGGCGGCTCAGCATCGCGACGACGTGCGCGCCTTCGAGAGTCGCCTGCGTCCGCGGGTCGCGCACGATCACGCGAAACGGCGAGGTCCCGTCGGCGGGCAGCTCGGTCGGCCCGCGCAGCTGGACCTCGAGGTTGCCGAGCGCAGCGAAGAGGCTTCGCCTGCCGAAGAGGTCGTCACCGTCGATCTCGAAGCGCCAGTGCACCACGACGGGCGCGGTCTCGGCGCGGACGAGCCCGTCGCCGGCGCCGTCGATGCGTACGCGGTGCGTGCTCTCGACCGCCGTCTGCGAGACCGCCACGGATCCGGTGCCGAGGACGCGCGGCTCGTCGCCACGCACGTCCACGACCTCGATGCGGAGCCGACCCTCGAGCGCACCGCTCGAGCGCACCAGACGCAGCGGGACGGCCAGCTCGATGTCGTCGTCGGCGATGGACGCCCGGATGCGCGACTCGTCGACCGAAGCGAGCGGGCTCGAAAGGCGTTCGGGTGGTGGTGGGGCTTCGTCCCCGCACGCACCTACGAGCACAGCGAAGAGCAGCCAAGCGTTTCGTCGCGTCCCCATGGGAGTCCCTCCGAGGCGACGCCGTTCGCAAGACGGGCGCCACGCGACGACTGCCGAGAGATCGCGCGCGCCGTCGCTCGCACGGCACGCCCGCGGCAAGCAGTGGCACGGTCTGCTCGCGCGCGAGCGCGTGGGCACCCGAGCGAGCGCGCGCGCCACCCGCGCGTGCGTCGCGCGAATCGGATCAGGGAGCGACGCCGCCGATGACCGCGTGCACGCCCTCGATCGTGAACGCGAGCGACGTTCCCTCGCAGCCGAACGCGTCGGTGAGCTCGATGTCCGCTTCGCCCCGGAGCACCGCACGCACGGTCGTCGAGGGGATCGTGATGTCCGGGAACGCGTCCTGGAGGTTCATCCAGTTGGTCACGACGTCCTCGTTGACGACGTAGCCGCCCAGCATCCCGACGGAGAACGTCTCGTCGTCGACGTGCCCGACGAGCTCGGCGTCGTGGATGTCGAGATCGAGCATGGCGGTGTCGCGCACGGGCAAGCGCAGCGAGAACACGACGGGCCCCGCGCGAAGGCGGCCGTCGCGGATCTCGGCGTCCTCGACGCGAATCACCGGGCGCGACAGATCGCGATCCTCCACGGTCGCGGGGTCGACCAGGAACGTCTGACCTCCGGCGAGCGTCATGACGGTCGTGCCGCGATCGTCGTAGGGCTCGAGGATGGGCAGCCCGCCACCGGGGACGTGCCCGAGGAACAACGCGACCGACACGTCGCCGTCGTTGCGGGCGGCGTCGCCCTCGGCCACGTGCGCGATGCGCACCAGCAGCAGGATGGAGCCGCCCTGGATGTTCTGGAGGAACACCGTGAGCGGGTCGACGTCTTCGGCGCCGAGCTCGCTGATCTGCGCGAGCAGCGGGCCGAAGCGATTGTCGACTCCGGGCGCGCCGCCGAAACGCGCAGGCGCCGTCGCATCGACGTGACGACAACCGATCGGATCGTCCTCGGAGAGCGTCACGTGGTGGTCGACGTCGAAGCCGGGTGTGATGCCGGGCGATTCCTCCACGCCGAACCGGATGATGCGAAGGACGTAGTCGAGCGTGCGATCGCCCGGCGGATCCGGCAGCGGCGGAAGCCCGGAATCCCGTGCTCCGTCGGGCGATGCGTCGAGCGGCTGATCCGGTGGGGCGCCGTCCGCGGGGACGATCCCGCTCCGCGCATCGGGCAGCTCCCCCATGTCGCGGGAATCGCGGCCGCCAGGAGTGCTCGTGCCCGGGCCGCAGCCCGCCGACGAGGCGAGGACCAGGAGAGCACCCGCCACTGCGACGCGCCCGGTCAACACGGCAAGCGTATCAGCCATCCGTCGATGTCCACGACGACCCGGACGATCCAGGGCGAGCCGCCGCTACACGACGGGCTCGCTCCACGGAGACGGCGGAGCAGACGACGATGGCGCGGCCGAAGAGGAAGGCGACGAAGACGAAGCGGGCGGAGCAGCCGGCCCGCGGGGCACACCACAGTGCGGGCACGCTGCGAGCTCCGCCGCATGCGGTCCGTTGCAGTGCTTGCAGAACACCCGACCCGCGATGGAGGTCTCGGAGAGCTTCTTCAGATGCGGGTAGAGCGCCTCGAGCTCGGCCGTGCTCATGCGGTCGTTCTCGACCGACGGCGACCAGATGACCTCCATCGCGACGAGGTCTCCGGGACCGAGCCGATTGAGGTCGCGTAACGCGTCTCGCATCTGCCCCGCGTCGCGGACGTCGGTCAGATCACGCAGCTCCCGCCGAGCCGCGACGACGAGCGTGACGACCACGACACCCGGCCCCTCGTGCGACTTCGCGCGCATCGCCGGCGCGGCCTCCTCCGTGGTGGACCCGTCCACCGTTCGAACGATCTCGCGCTTGAAGCGCGCGCGCGCGTCCTGGGTCGCCTTCAGGAACGTCTGCTGCGCCAGCGCCATCGTGCTCGGTCGCGCGTTGAGCGCGCCCGCGTAGAGCCACGCGAGCTCGACGCCGCCGAGGCACGAGACGACACCGCGCAAGAGCGCCACGAGCCCTTCGGGGGTGCGTGTGCGACCCGAGCGCGCCATCGCGTCGAGCTGCGTCTGCACGGTCTTTCGGGCACGCCAGTCGATCGCGATCTGCAGGACGGTGACGTCCGCCTGCGGCAGCGAGATCGCGCGCGTCATGATCGGGCCCGTGCCGGCCGAGCGCGTCAGCCGGTCGAAGGACCGATGCTCGCGCACCATGCGGATGACCGTCGAGACGCCCCAGATGAAGCCGACCACCAGGATGATCCCGATGATCACACCCGGCTCGAGCTTCCCTCCCGACGAGCGGCGACGGCTCGATCCCGACGAGCCCCACGAGCTGTCCGACGAGTCCGACGACGAGCCCGACGAGCCGCCCCACGAGCTGCCCGACGAGTCCGACGACGAGCCCGACGAGCCGCCCCACGAGCTGCCCGACGAGTCCGACGACGAGCCCGACGAGCCGCCCCAGGAGTCCGACGACGAGCCCGACGAGCTGCCGGTCGATCCCCAGTCACCGCCGCCGAAGCTGCTTCCCGTCTCCTGCGCGCGCGCCTGGCTCACCTGCGCGGCGACCGCGGCGACGACCCACGACAGCAGAACGACCGTCAGCCCGACGCGCACGCAGCTCCGTTTCACTCGCATCGTCCCTCCGCGATCACACACGTTCGTCCAACGCCGCAGCCCGCGCCACCGACTCCGTCCGGCAGCGTCTCGAGCGCGATCTCGACCTCGCGATCCCCGTCGCCGAGGGCTGCGACGGTGCAGCCCCACCAGGCCACCGGGCATCCGTCCACGGCCTCCCGGACGAGCGCGACGAACGCGTATCGCCCGTCGTCGAGCTCGCCGACGGGAGCACCCCGACCGCCCCGGAAGCTCTGCGCGTGGACGCGATCGGGATCGCTCGCGTCGCCCGAGATCGCGCGACGCGCGAGCGCGGCGTCACAAGCGGTCGCGCTCGACGCGCGGTAGATGCTCAGCTCGCGTCCCGCGTCGCCGGGGAGCTCGACGAGCCGGCAGCTCTCGGGCGGCGCGCCCGGATCGCAGATCAATCCCCGCTCGATGACGATCGTGACCTCGTCGTCCGTCGCGCACGCCGCGCACAACGCGACGGCAGCGTATGCCGCGAGCCCACCCGAGCCGCGCCACCCGTGTCGGACGGTCGTCACGGAGCCGCGAGATCCACCCGCCGCGAGACCGTCTCGCCGGCGCCGACGTGGAGTCGCAACGTACGCGCTGGCCCGCGACCTTCGGCGCGCAGCTCGAGCGTGCGCGTGCCCGCCGCGACGCGACGTCGGTAGAGGGGCGTGTTGCCGGCGGGCTGGCCATCGATCCAGACGCGTGCCCAGGGTGTCGTGATCAGGTTCAGGTAACCCCACCGTTCGGTAGACTCGATCGCCGGCGGATCCGCTCGATCGGCGGAGCTCGAGGCTCGCGTGCGCGGCCGCTCGGGACGTTCGACAGGAGCGCTCCCTTGCGCCGACGGGCGCTCACCCGTCACCCCGACCCCCTCTCCGCTCGGGGAAACGGTAGGCGGATTCTCGACGAGCGGCCCTCGCCCTCCCGCGGAGAAGGCCGGTGTGGGGGGCGCGGGATCGGTCCGGGTGTCGCGGAGAGCGGGGGCCGCCGCGCTCGCAGGTGCAGCTCCACTCGTTGGTAGAGCAGATGGGCGTGAGTCGGGCGACCGTCCGGGCGTCGCCCGAGCCGCGGGCGCCGGGCGTGGAGGCGCCCCGGTGTCGTGCGTCGCCGCAGGCGGGGCGCGCGTGACGACGAGCGCGGCGGCGATCCCGACCCCGACGAGCAAGGTCGCTCCACCCACGATCCACGGGGTGCTCCACCGCTTGACGGGGAGCACGATCGACGGCTCGTCGTGCGCGTCGACGGCGGCCGACCACACGCCCTGCGACGAGCCGTCGACGGGCCCGGCGCCGTCGTCCGACGGACGCTCCACCGGAAGCTGCGAGGCCACCGCTCCGGTCCGCCCCTGCAGGATCTCCGTCTTCGCTTCCGCCGTCCCGACCGATGCGACGCCGCTACCCGGTCGCACGCCCGAATGGCTCGGCTCGGCCGCGACGACGGGCTGCGCGCCGGACGGGGGCAACGCGACATCCTGCGAGCTGCCCCCCACGCGCGGACGGTTCGCAGCGCGCTCGGGGAACAGCTCCGCCATGAGCCGCACGAGGCGTGCGCGATCGACCCTGTGATGCTCCGCGCGCAGCCATCCCGCGAGATCCTCGGCGAGCGCCGCGGACGTCGGATACCTATCGGTTGCCTCGCGCGCAAGCGCTCGGAGCGCGATCGACTCGAGCCCGCGCGGGCACGCGGGATGGATCGACGACGGCGCGACGACCTCGCAACGCGTCACGTTCAGGAGCGTCTCGGCGTTGGTCTTCGCGCGAAAAAGGCGCCTTCCCGTCAACAGCTCCCAGAGCACGACGCCGAGCGCGAACACGTCCGTGCGGCGGTCGACCACCAACCCGAGCGCTTGCTCGGGCGCCATGTACCCGAACTTGCCTTTGACGCTTCCCGTGTCGGTCTCTACCAATCGGTTGGCTGCCTTGGCGATGCCGAAGTCGGTGACCTTCACGAGCCCGTCGTAGGTGACGAACACGTTCTGGGGCGACACGTCGCGGTGGACGATCCCGAGAGGCTTGCCGTCCGGGTCCTCGGTCTCGTGCGCCTGATGGAGCCCTTCGGCCGCCGAACCGACGATGCTCGCGACGACGTCGGGTGGCATCACGCCGGCGTCCCTGAGCGCCCGCGCGTGCACCGCGCCGAGGTGCTCGCCGTGCAGGAGCTCCATCGCGAGGAAATGGATGCCCCGGTCCTCGCCGAGCTCGAAGACCTGCGCGACGTTCGGGTGCGACACGAGCGCCGAGATGCGCGCCTCGTCGAGGAACATCTGGACGAATCGCCGGTCGCGCGCGAGGAAGCCGTGGATGCACTTGAGCGCGAAGAGCTTCTCGAAGCCGCCCGGCCCGACGGCGCGCGCGAGATAGACGTTCGCCATCCCGCCCGAGCCGAGCAGCCGGACGAGCTCGTATCGCCCGAGACGCCGCCCGGGCCCTGGCTCGGTGAGATCGTCCGTGTCGGTCGGGCTCGGCTCGGCGACGTCCTCGTCGGCGATGCTCGCGTACGATCGGGGGCTCATTCGATCACCGGCGCACCCACGGAGACACGGTCGCCCTCCCCCGTTGCAGCGATCACGCCCGCGGTGACGCCACCGGCGACGGCTACGCCGAGCGCCAGCCACAGCCACGGGCTCTCGAGCCACGAAGACCGCGCGACCGACGAGGGCGGTGTGCGCCGCGACGGGATCGGCGCGAGCGGTCCGGGCCGCGGTGGCGCTTCGCGAGTCGCCGTGGGGGACGGGGCTGCGGGCGCGCGGACCTCGACCATCACACGTCGCGTCGCGAGCGCCCCGCCGTGCGCGTCGAGGAGCGCGAGCTCGATGGCGATCGGCGTCGCACGCGCGAGGTCCTGCGCCGGCACGACCACCGTTGCGGGGCCGACGCCGGGGACGACGCGCTCGAAGCCCAACGGCTCGATGCGCAGCCTCATGCGCGCGACTCCCGCGCCACCCGCATCGCGCGCCTCGATCGCGAGCGAGAGGTCGGTGCCCCGGACGTGCGACGTCGGCGCTGCGATCTC
>JADZFZ010000723.1 GCA_020854145.1 Deltaproteobacteria bacterium
CCAGCTGCGACCGCGGAGCTCTGGACGAAGACCGTTTCCCCCGACGCGTGCATCGCGCAGCGAGAACACGCCCTTCGCCCGCCGCTCGCGCAGCACCCTGCGCAACCCGGCTTCCACCAGCTCTCGCGAGGTAGCGCCATCGCGAGCCGCGACGCGCTTCGCCTCGTCGAGCAGCGCGTCGGGAAGGTCGATGGTCGTCTCTATATGGTCGACCATACTGCCCGACCCCCGAGTCGCAGACGGGCTCAAGGCGCCGTGAGCGTGCAATCGCCCCCGCACGTGTCTTCCACGCGCCCGTCGGGCCGGAGGAACCGCTCGAGCTGCTCGAGGACGGGCTCCCGGAAGCGCAGCTCTCCGTGCGCGTCGTTGTCCTCCGCGGCGATGGCGGTGCCCATCGGGATCGGGGCGACGCCTGCGACGTGATAGATGACGTACGCCGAGTCGGACGGCCCGGCCGTCGTGGAAGCGACGTTCCACGGCTCGTAGACGCTCGAGTTCAGCCACGGCAGGCCCATCGTGCGCGCGGCGATGTCGCTCGCCGCGTTGCTCACCTCGGTGTCGTAGCGCGAGGTCTGATAGAGGATGCGCTGCGCGCGGCCGCCGGGCAGCGGGTCGGCCAGCAGGTGCGGCGCGAACGTCGCGGGGTCCGACAGATCGAACGCGTTCTGCATCGCGACGATCGCCCAGTCGCGGTCGAGCTTGTCCGGGTACCAGGTCCGGTAGATCACTTCGAACTGCTCGAAGTCGACCGAACGCCGGATCATGATCGGGTAGCTGATCGCACCGACCTGAAGCGCGTAGCGCTCGATGTCGGGCGAGATGCCCGCGAGGCTCGCGCCCATGATGCCGCCCTGGCTGATGCCGTAGTAGTAGAGCTCGTCGCCCGCGGCGGACACTCCATCCATCACCGCGAGCTCCGGCAGATCGCCGCACACGCCTCGGAACGAGCGCGCGAGCACCGCGAAGTTCAGCACGCCCTGCATGAGCCGCTCGCCGATGACCGGGAAGTTGCCGACGTCGGTGATCCACTCGGTCACGACGACGGTCTCGTCGGGCTCCGACAAGCCCCACCAATCGGTGGCGACGCCGATCATGCCCGCGCGCTGCAGGAAGGTGCGCGCGCCCCGGCTCGCCACCTGATCGGAGGTGCCGAGCAGCCCGTGCCCGTAGACGAGGATCGGCGCGGCCGCCTCGCCCGCCATCGCGGCGTCGCGGACGGAGCGCGGGATCACCACCGTGAAGGGCGCCTCGGCCATGCGATTGAAGGTCACGTTGCCTTCGCCATCGCGGTGCGCGCGCGTGTTCTCGTACTCGCTCTCCATGTAGAGCGGGATCGTGAAGGTCCCGGTGATCTGCCTCCAGATCTCCTCGTTGACGTCGTCGCGCACCTCCGTGACGGTGCAGCCGACGCCGCGCTCGCCGATGCGCTCGAGCGCGTCGTCGCGCATCGAGATCAGCGGCCCCCAAGCGTTCGACCCCGACGCGGTGTGGAAGTCCCACGCTTCGATCAGCCCGTCGCGTTCGACGCCCGCCCCCTCGAGGATCCCGAAGATCTCCTCGTAGCGCTCCCGTCGCGCCTCGATGGTGGGGAAGTCGGTCGGCTCGTCGTCGCGCAGCGCGCGGAACGCATCGCTCGCCTCGACGGCCGTGCCATCCGTCCGACGGATGTCGCGGATGGCGACGACGTAGCGGTGGTTCTCGAGCAGTCGCGCGGCCGGGCGCATGTAGAAGCTGCGCCGGTCGGCCTCGGCTTGCGGCCAGTGATCGAGCTCGGCGAAGTGGGGCACGCGCTCGCCCGTCTCCGCGTCGATCCAGACGGTGGGCGAGCCCGGCTCGAGGCTCGCGTCGATGCGCGTCTCGTCGGCGAGGTTGGACTCGTCGATCTCTCCGGCGAACGTCGTGATGACCGACGTCATCGGGCTGAAGCCGTCGAAGCCCTCCCACGCATCGGGCGACGTCGGATCCCCTCCGCGGTTGCGCGGCAGCGCCGCCGCGGGGATCTCGAGCCGACGGCCGGTCTCCGTGCCGGGATCGTCGACGAGGAAGCGGCTCGAAGGCCACGGGAAGAGGCAGTGCGTCGCGTGGATGCCCTCGCACTCGTCGCGCTGCGCCGGCGAGAGACCCGCATCCGGCGTGGCGCCATCGGGACCGGCGTCCTCGGTCGGGCCCGTGTCCGGCCCCCCATCGTTCCCCGGTGGGCGCACGTCGCCGCCGGCGTCGATGGGAGGCCCGTCCGCGTCGTCGTCACCACACGCGGTGACGAACGTCGCGCAGGACGAGGACAGAAGCAGCAGCGAACCGAGAGCACGACTCGAAGCACGCATGACGCGCGCGATGTTAACCCAGCAGTCGATGCCCGCGTGTGCGCCGGAGCACGGTGGAGCAGTCGCCTGCGTGATGGCAGAATGCCATCATGGTGAAAACACAGGTTCAGCTCCCCGAGTACCTGTACCGGGAGGGGAAACGCATCGCAGCGGAGTACGAGCTCAGCTTCGCAGACGTGGTGCGGCGCGGCTTGGAGCGGATCATCCCGAGCTTTCCTCCGCGCGACCGAGAGG
>JADZFZ010000724.1 GCA_020854145.1 Deltaproteobacteria bacterium
GATACAGTTCGCGCGATGACGACACCCGATCGCACCCACGGACGTCTCCTCGTCGTCGACGACGAGGTCAACGCACGCACCGCGCTCGCGAGCCTGCTGTCGGACGAGGGTTACGACGTCGAGACCGCGCGCGACGGCAGCGACGCGCTCGAGAAGCTCGCATCGTTCGCGCCCGACGTGCTCGTGACCGACGTGCGCATGCCGCACATGGACGGCCTCGAGCTGCTCCGCCGCGCCCGCGCGCAGGATCCGCACCTGGGCGTCATCGTGATGACCGCGTTCGCCAACGTGAAGGACGCGGTGCTCGCGATGCGCGAAGGCGCGCTCCACTACGTCACCAAGCCGGTGGACACCGACGAGCTGTCGCTCCTCGTCGCCCGCGCCATCGAGCGCCGCAACCTGCTGCGCGAGGCGGGGATGTTGCGCGAACGGCTGCAGCGCGAGCGCCGGTTCGCCAACCTCGTCGGCGAGTCGGCGAAGATGCAGTCGGTCTTCAAGTCCATCGCGCAGGTGGCGCCGAGCCGCGCCACGGTGCTCATCACGGGAGAGAGCGGCACCGGGAAGGAGCGCGTCGCCGAAGCCATCCACGAGGCGTCTCCGCGTGCCGGCAGACCGTTCGTGAAGCTCCACTGCGCGGCGCTCGCGGAGAGCCTGCTCGAGAGCGAGCTCTTCGGTCACGAGAAGGGCTCCTTCACGGGCGCGGTCAAGCGGCGCGAAGGGCGGTTCGAGGTCGCCGACGGTGGCACGTTGTTCCTCGACGAGATCAGCGAGATCTCTCCCTCCATCCAGGTGAAGCTGCTGCGCGTGCTGCAAGAGCGCGTCTTCGAGCGCGTCGGCGGCAACGAGCCCATCAAGGTCGACGTGCGCATCATCGCGGCCACCAATCGCGACCTGAAAGAGCTGACCGCGGCGGGCAAGTTCCGCGAAGACCTGTATTACAGGCTCAACGTGGTCTCGCTCGACCTGCCGCCGATGCGCGACCGCTCGAGCGACATCCCCTTGCTGGCCGAGAAGTTCCTCGCGCGTTTCGCCGCGGAGTCCGGCAAGCCCATCGAGGGCATCTCTCCGGCCGCGATGGCGGCGCTCGTGCGATATCCGTGGCCCGGCAACGTGCGCGAGATCGAGAACGCGATCGAACGCGCCGTCGTGATGGCCGACTCTCCCACGATCGAGCTGCACCACCTCTCGCACCACATCAGCGGAGTGGCGATCGACGAGACGAGCGCGGCCGTCTCGGTGCCCACGACCTCCCCGGGAGCGCCGCCGCCCATCCCGGGAACACCACTGTCGGCGATCGAGCGCTACGCGATCCTCGCCGAGCTCGCGGTCCACGGCGGCAGCACGCGCCTGGCGGCCGACGCGCTCGGCGTGAGCGCGCGCATGATCCAGTACCGCCTGCGCGAGTGGCGCGGCGGCGACGAGGGTCGCAAGCACGGGGAGAGCACGGACGAGTGACGGCCCGCGTCCTCATCATCGAGGACTCGCGCGACTACGCCGAGAACCTCGCGGAGCTCCTCGGCGACGAGGGCTACGACGTCGAGCTCGTCTCGAAGATGCGCGACGCGCTCGAGCGCGCGCGCCACGACGGGTTCGACATCGCGCTGCTCGACGTGCGGCTGCCCGACGCGATCGGCACCGACGGCCTGGTGGCTCTCCGGGCGCTCGCGCCGTCGAGCGAGGTCATCGTGATGAGCGGCGACGCCACCCTCGACAGTGCGATCGCCGCGGTCCGTGGCGGCGCGATGGCGTACCTCCTCAAGCCCGCGCCACCCGACGAGCTGCTGCACCTGGTCGCGATGGCCGCGAAGCAGGTGGGGCTACGGCGCGAGCGCGAGCTGCTCCTGAAGCGCCTCGCGACCTCGGAAGCACGTTATCGCGGTCTCGTGGAGACGTCGGCGGCGCTCGTGCTCGGCTTCGACGCGGCGGGCGCGATCGTGCTCTTCAACGCGGCGTGCGAGAGCGCCACGGGATACGCGCGCGACTCGATGCTCGGCCAGCCGGTCCACGTGATCCTCGCGCAACACGGGGGCGAAAGCTCGATCGTGGGGGCGTTCGACGGCAATCGTCCCATCCGCACCCGCAGCGGCGCGGAGCGGCAGATCCTCTGGCGTCAGACCGTCATCGACGGGGTCACGTATGCGTTCGGGATCGATCGCACCGAGCAGGTGGAGCTCGAGCATCGCGCGCACGCCGCGGAGCGGTTGGCCGCCGCGGGTCAGCTGACCGCAGGGCTCGCCCACGAGGTGCGAAACCCCCTCAACGCCGCCCTGTTGCAGCTCAAGGTCCACGAACGGAGCCTCGCGCGCGCGGGAGTGACGGCGGGGCTCGAGAGCGTGGCGGCCGTGCGCATCGAGCTCGAGCGACTCCGGCGGCTGACGGACGACTTCCTGGAGCTCGCGCGCCCCCGTAGGCCCGAGCCCGTGGTCGGAGACTTGCGCGAGGCCGCCGAGTCCGTCCGCAGGTGGGTCTCGACCGAAGCGCTCGAGCGCGGCATCGAGATCCAGCTCGACGTCGGCGACGAGCCCGTGACGGCCACCTTCGACGAGAGCCGGGTGCGCCAGGTGCTCCTCAACCTCGTCCGGAACGCCTTCGACGTGTTGCCGCCCGGCGGGCACGTCGTCATCCGCACCCGTCGCACCCCGGGGATCGCCCGCGTCGAGGTCGAGGACGACGGCCCGGGGATCGCCCACGACCTCGAGCAGGTCTTCAACCCGTTCTTCACGACGAAGGCTACGGGCACGGGCCTCGGTCTCGCCATCGCCAGGAGGATCGTCGCCGACCATCGGGGCGAGCTGCGCGTCTCGAGCACCCCTGGCAGGACGATCTTCACGATGAGCCTGCCCGCCTAGAGGGCGCGGACGCGGCCCCACCGGGCGTGGAATCGCGAAAGGCATGCGTCGTACGGGCGAACTGCGTTCGTAGGTCGGATCACGTGTGCGCCGGACGCCGCATGGACGTCCCTGGTCCACACCCTGCAGGCTCGGACGCCATGACCCAGGACCCGCACCCCTTCCGAATCGTCGTCGCCATCGACTTCTCCGAGCCGTCGCGGCTCGCGCTCGTGGAGGCCGCCAACATGGCCGCGCTGCGAGGTGCGGAGCTGCATCCGGTCCATGTCGTGGACGATGCGCCCGATCCCATCACCGGCAGGACGGATGTCACCGCGCTCGACCATCGGTTCGAGACGGCGACCACCCGAGCGCGCGAGTTCATCGATGCGGAGCTGGCGGAGCTGAAGCAGCGGCTCGGAGCGTTCGGCACCCTCGGGCAGCGCGTGACGTTCCACGTTCGTGCGGGTGCTCCCGCGGCGCAGGTCGTGGATCTCGCGGCCTCGCTCGACGCGGATCTCATCGTGGTCTCCACACACGGGCTTCGCGGGCTCGCGCGCCTCGTGATGGGCTCCGTCTCGGAGAAGGTCGTGCGCCTGGCGCATTGCCCGGTGCTCATCGTGCGCCCGAAGGCCCACCCGAAGCCGGCGGAGGCGCAGCTCGAGCCGCTGTGCGCGGACTGCGCGAAGCTCCGCGCCGACTCGGGCAATCCCGACCTGTGGTGCCCCCGACACACGCGCCCGCACCCGCACGCGCACCGCTTCTCGTACATGCCGGTGGCCCCGACCCACGGCTCGATGAAGTTCAACGACTGAACCGCACCGGAGGAGGATCCCGTGGCCGAACGAGCACACACCGCCAAGACGTCGCGGCGGGCCGGCGGCGCCCCTACGGCAGCGGCACGCAAGCGTCGCCCTGCGGCTGCGGCGGCCGAGGCGCCCCGCGCAACGGTGACCGTCGGAGACCGGATGACGGCGCACCCGCACACCGTCGGGCAAGAGCAGACGATGGGCTTCGCGCACGCGCTGATGCGCAAGCACGGGATCCGTCACCTGCCCGTGCTGCACTCGGGCAAGGTCGTCGGGATGGTGTCCGTGCGCGACCTGCACCTGGTCGAGACGTTGCCCGACGTGAACCCCGAAGAGACGCGCGTCGAGGAGGCGATGAGCACCGACGTCTACGTGGTCGCTCCCGACGTCCCGCTCGCCGACGTCGCGGACGTGATGGCCACGCGCAAGCTCGGCTCGGCGGTGATCGTGGACCACGGCGTGGTGACGGGCGTGTTCACGACCACCGACGCGCTCCACGCGCTCGTCACGGCGCTGCGGCCGCCGGGCTGACCCTCCCTCGCCCCATTCGGGCGGAGGAGGGTCCGCGGGTGGCCGCGCCCCGCTCCGCTCGGGCGAACCTGGACCGGGCGCGCGGCCGTGACACGATCTCCCGTCTGACCGGCGTCATGCGAAACCGTGCGCGGGAGCTGCCTCGATGTCGCGACTCGTCCCTTCTTGCCGCTGCCTCGTCTTCGTCCTCGTCTCGTCGTCGCCCTTCGTCGTCGCTGCGTGCGGTGACGACGATGGGCCCACCCGTCGCTCCGACGCGGGTCGCGACGCGAGCGCGACCACCGATACGGGCCCGCGCATGGACGCCACGCCGTCGGACGCCGGCCCCTCGACCGACGCGGGAGTGACCGACACGGCGCCGGCGATGGACACGGGGCCGGCGATCGACGCGACGCCTGCCGACGCCAACGGCGAGGACGCCGGTCCGCTCGACGACGCGGGCGTCGATCCGCGATGCGCGCCGCAGGACGCGCGCGGCGAGGGTGCGTGCGAAGCCATCGTCGGGATCTTCTGGGACGGCTTCGAGTGCAGCTATCACAGCGGGTGTCGCTGCGTCGGCGAGGACTGCGACGCGGGCTACGCGGACATCGAGTCGTGCATGGCGGCGCACGAGGGCTGTCGGGGGCCGACGGCGTGCGTGAGCGACGACGGATGCGCGCGCGGCGCACAGTGGTGCATCGACGGCCGCTGCGCGCCTTGCGACAACTCGGGGCTCGCGTGCTTCCTCCTCTGCGCCGACGGAACGGCCTTCTACGAGCGCAACGGCTGCACGCCGTGTGACTGCCAGCCCATCAACGATTGCGAGTCCGACGACGACTGCGTCGCGCCCGCGTCGCGCTGCTATGCGGGCCGGTTCTGCTGGCCCGGCTGCGCCCCAGGCGACCCGAAGTGCTGCCAGGGCAACACCTGCGACGTTCCCGGGTGCGAAGGACCGTCGCCGGTCGGATGTCGCGTGAGCGGCTGCCCCGCTGGCGAGTCGTGTGCGCTCGAGTCGGGCTGCGAGCCGAGCAGCTGCTTCTGCGATGCGACGACCGGCGGCTGGGGATGCACCGACGACTGCGGCGGTGGCGAGTGTCGGCCCGTCCCGCCGGGGCCCTGACACCCTTCAGCTCGTGACGATCTTCCACGCGGCGCCGACGGCGGCGCACGAGGCGAGCGTGCGTGGAAGGCCGAGGTCGAAGCGCAACATGGCGACGAGCGCGGAGGCCGCGAGGACGAGCGCGGCGACGTCCACCGTGGACCACGTGGGCACGAGCCATCGCAGTGGACCGAGGCGCTCCTCGCCGACGTGACCGAAGATCACGTGCGCTCCGAACCAGAGCGACAGGTTCAGGATCACGCCGACGACCGCTGCGGTGACCGCGGAGAGCGCCGCGTGGATGCTGCCGCTCGCGCGCAGTCGCTCGATGTACGGCGCGCCCAGGAAGATCCACAAGAAGCACGGGACGAACGTCACCCACGTCGTGATGGCGGCGCCGATCGCACCCGCCAGCATCGGAGGCAGCGAGCCGGGGTTGCGATACGCGCCGACGAAGGCGACGAACTCCAGCACCAGGATGAGCGGGCCTGGCGTCGTCTCGGCGAGCCCGAGCCCGTCGAGCATCTCGCCGGGGCGAAGCCAGCCGTAGGTCTCGACGGCACGTTGCGCGACGTACGCGAGCACGGCGTAGGCACCGCCGAACGTGACGACGGCCGTCTGCGAGAAGAAGAGCGCCTGCTCGACGAAGACCGAGCCCGCGCCGAAGAGCGCGGCCAGCAGAACCGGTGGTGTCGCCCAGAGAAGGAGCGAGACGACGAGCGTCGTGATGGCCCGACGAACGGACGGGCTCGTGTGGCCGAGCTCGCCGCGCGACGCCATCCGATCGAGCGTGCTCTCGGCTCCGTCCTCTGCCTTGCGCACGACGGGCGTCGGCAACGCGGTCGGCCACACGCGGTGGAGCACGAGCCCGACCACGATCGCGCCGAGCACGATCAGCGGAAACGGCACGTCGAACGCGAAGATCGCGACGAAGGAGGCGACTGCCACCGCGCGCAGCGCACGGTTGCGCAACGCACGGCGACCGATGCGCACGAGCGCCTCGATCACCAGCGCGAGCACGGCCGCCTTGAGGCCGTAGAAGAGCGCCGCGACCGGTCCGACGTGTTGGTACGCCGCGTAGAGCGCGCTCAGCCCGAGCACCGCGACGAAGCCCGGCAACACGAACAACGTGCCCGCCGCGATCCCTCCTTTCGTGCGGTGCAGGAGCCACCCGACGTAGACGGCAAGCTGCTGCGCCTCGGGCCCCGGCAGCAAGGTGCAATACGACAGCGCGTGCAGGAACCGCGGCTCGTCGATCCATCGGCGGCGCTCGACGAGCTCTCGGTGCATGAGCGCGATCTGGCCTGCGGGCCCGCCGAACCCCAACAGCCCGACGAGCGCCCACACGCGGAGCGCCGCAGGGAACGGGACGGGGTGCGGCGGCTCGGCGGGCGGGCTCGTCACCCGTACGGGTTGAACGACGACGGCGTGAACGATCCTGCGTCCGACTGAAAGAGCGAGCCGAGCCCGTTCTTCAGCGAGTCGACGACGCCGCCCCCCTGCGGTGCCTGCCCGGTGGGGGACGCCTGCGCGCTCGAGGCCGCTCCTTGCTGCCACGCGACGTCGGGCGTCGGCGCCTGTCCCGTGGCGGATGCACCGCCGCCCGCACCACCGCCGCCGAACATGGAGCCGAGGTTCAGGCCGCCGCCCTGCATCTTCTGCCACAGGAAGTCGACGAGCAGCGGCGTGATGACGGCTCCGATGGCGCCCGCGGCACCCGTCGGAAGCCCGAAACGCGAGGCGATGACTTGCGCGACGTGCCCGCCGACGATGCCTTGGACGCCGTCGATGGCCGCGCCCTTGAGCCCTTGGCCGCGCACGAGACCGCTCACGGCGGCGCTCAGGAAGTTGGTCACGTAGCTCGAGCGCTGGATGTCGAGCACGCCCATCGGGCCTTGCCCAGCGCCGCCGCCGGAGAGCTGTCCGTGCATCGACTGCGCGGCCGCGGGCAGCGCAGCGCCGAGGATGCTCGAGGCCTGATCGTGTGGCACCCCCTGCGATTGCAGGCGCTGCATCGCCTGCTGGCCTTGGGTCGACTGCGTGAAGGATGCGAGGAGCTCTTGGAGCACGCCGCATGATCCCGCTCGGAGGCGCGCGGAGCAAGCGGTCGCGCGCGCGCTTCGTTCACGAGCGTGCGGCCGCGCTCATCGCGGCGAGCACCTCGTCGAACGGCGGGTGATCCCCCGCGTAGCTCGAGATGCGCCGGTACGGCATCTCGCCGTCGGGCCGTACGACGACGACACCGCCGAGCTGCGCGGTGTCGCCCATGGTGCGGACCTGCCGATGCCCCTGAGCGAAGGCCTGCGCGGCACGGAGCAACGTCATCGGA
This sequence comes from Deltaproteobacteria bacterium, assembly GCA_020854145.1. Taxonomy (GTDB): domain Bacteria; phylum Myxococcota_A; class Polyangia; order Polyangiales; family JADZFZ01; genus JADZFZ01. The sequence goes on from JADZFZ010000724.1 coordinate 7,576, forward strand.
GCGGCGGCCAGGCGCGGCCGCTTCATCTCGAGGAGCCGGTATGCGCCGCGCTTCGGATCGGTCACGAGCTTGCCGTCGTAGTGGACGTCCTCGCGGAACGCCTCGATGAACTGCGGCGCCCCGTTGCCGACGACGACGACGTCCGCACCGGTGGCGTCGGTGCGTGCTTTCTCGTGGCGCAACTGCGCCACCTGCTGGCGGCAGAAGATTCAGCCGAAGTGCCGAACGAAGAACAGGGCGACCGGTCGATCGGCCCAGAAGGACCCGAGCGCGACCTTGGTACCGTCCTCGCGCTCGACCTCGTAGGCCGCGAGCTCGTCGGGGATCCGCATGGAGCGCATCTACCCGACGCACCCGCAGGAGCAAGCGCCTCGTCGCGGGCGGGCCAACGGCGCCGCGTGGGGCTATACCGACTGCGTGGCGCCGCCCTCGGACGAACACGCCGTCGAACAGGCCAACGAGGACTTCTACCGCGCGTTCGAGACCCTACGCGTCGAGGCGATGGACGCGATCTGGGCGGGGCGCGACGACGACCTCTGCATCCATCCGGGACGCGCCGCGCTCGTCGGGTGGAGCGCCATCCGCGAGAGCTGGCGCGTCATCTTCGAGCACTCGCGGCCCGTGCGCATCCGGCCCGTGTCCGTCCGCGTGCAGATCGTCGGAGACATGGCGCGCGTCAGCTGCATCGAGCGCATCGAGACGAGCACACGTGCCGGCGGCCACGCCGTCGTCGCGCGCGTCGCGTGCACCAACCTGTTCGTGCGGACGGAAGTCGGATGGCGTCTGACGCTCCATCACGGCTCGCCGATCGCCGACGGTCGCTTCTCGTCGGACGAGGACGAGCCGGTGTCGCGCCGCGACGTGAACTGATCCTGCCGCCGCACGCACCGAGCCCATTGCCAGCGGCACGCGTCTTGGGCACGGTACGCCCTCGCGCGCGAGTGTCGCGTGCGGAGGAGACGTCGATGGCAAGACCGCACGGGGGCTCGGGGTACCGCGCGCATGCGTCGCCGGATTGGGAGGTCACCTTCGAGGGCCTCGCCTACCTGCACGAGGCGCTCGCAGCGTTCGTGGACGACGAGGCGCTTCACCGGCTCGCGAGCCGCGTCGCCACGGTGCTGGCGGACGGCGAGCGCATCGAGCACGACCGCCGGCTCATCTGGCGCTCGCTCGTCGCGGCGCAGGCGCACGTGCGGCTGGCCGACGCCGCGCTCGACCATCAGCTGTCGGTCTTCGCGCACGTGGTGCTGGAGCACGTCGGCGGCAAACGCGATCACGAGCTCTATCGGCGCGTCTTCCCGGAGCCGCACGAGGACATCATCGACCTCGGGCTCGACGCCGAGGTGCCGGTCGTGACGCTCGTGCTCACCGTGCTCGAAGAGGACGAGTCGATCGTCGCCGCCGTGCGCGACCGACGCGAGCTCCTGCGGCGCGCGCTGCAGACGGCCAACCGCGCGCTCGCGGAACGCGCCGACGCGTACGCGAACCTCGGGCGTCACCGGGCGCGCGTGGAGGCATGGCTCGAGACGGCGGCGTGCACGTCGCGCGTCGTCGGACGCGAGCTCGAGCGCCTCGCGAAGGACCGACGTCTCGGGACCCGCTGGCTCCAAGCCTTCGTCCCGGCCCCGCCGGTCTCGGGGCCGCTCCTCCGTGCGGCGCCGCAGCCAGCACCCGCGCCACGCGCCGACGAGCCGCCCGCGTGAGCGACCAGCCCGGAGACAGAGCGAAGGGCAGCTTCGCCGATCTCTTCGAGCAGGCCTCGGCCGAGGTGCCGAAGCGCAAGAAGACCTTCGCAGTCGGTGAGAAGATCGAGGTGACGATCGCGCAGATCGGTGCGACCTCCGTCTTCGCCGACCTCGACGGCAAGCGGCAGGGCATCTTCGATCGCGCGCAGCTGATCGCACCGAGCGGCGAGCTCGTCGTACGCGCGGGCGAGCGTCTTCGGGCGTTCGTGCTCGGCGTCGACGACAACGGCAACGTGCGCCTCGGCCGCGCGGCCGATCGTCCCGACGGGGTGGCCGCGCTCGAGGAAGCGGCGGCGAGCGGGTTGCCCCTCAC
>JADZFZ010000725.1 GCA_020854145.1 Deltaproteobacteria bacterium
ATCATCGTGGCACCTCCACGGTGCTGGCGATGCGGTCGACGACCTCTTCGGCCTTCATCCCGTCGAGCTCCACCTCCGGGGCGAGGATCATCCGGTGACACAGCACCGGGTGCAGCACACGGCGCACGTCGTCGGGGGTGACGAACTCGCGGCCGTCGAGCGCGGCCACCCAGCGGCTGACGCTCATGAGGTGAATCCCGGCTCGCGGCCCGCCGCCGAGGAGGATCATCGGATTGTCGCGGGTCGCGCGCACGAGGTCGCGAACGTAGCCGCGCACCTTGTCCTCGACGCGGATGCTCTCGGCGATCGATCGCACCCGCGTGATCGTGCCGGCGTCGACGACGGGCGAGACGCCCGCCGCCTGGACGTCGAGCGAGCCGATCCCCGCGCCCGCGTTGGCGAGGATCTGGTCCTCTTCGTCGGCGCTGGGATAGCCGACGCGGATGCGCAGCAGGAAGCGGTCGAGCTGCGCTTCGGGCAACGGGTACGTGCCTTCTTGCTCGACGGGGTTCTGCGTGGCGAAGACCGTGAAGTGCTCGCCGAGCGAATGGCGCTCGCCGTCGATCGACACCTGTCGCTCCTGCATCGCTTCGAGCAGGGCCGACTGGGTCTTGGCCGGAGCGCGGTTGATCTCGTCGGCGAGCAGCAGCTCCGCGAAGATGGGACCTCGCGAGAGCCGGAATGCGCCCGCCTTGAGATCGAAGACGTTGGTCCCGAGCACGTCGCTCGGCATGAGATCGGGAGTGAACTGGATTCGCCCGAAGCGGAGCGCGAGCGAAGCCGCGACCGCACGCACCATCAACGTCTTGGCGGTCCCGGGCACACCCTCGAGCAAGGCATGCCCGCGCGCCAGCAGCGCGATCAGCAGGCCGTCGAGCGCTTCGTCTTGCCCGACGACGACTTTGCGCACCTCGGCGAGCACGGCTGTCCGTAGCGCTGCGATCTCGGAGATCTCGGTCATCGGGGCCGAGCGTACGACAGGGCGGCCTGACCCGCTCCGACCTTTGCGACCGAGATTCGAAGCCCGTCGAGAATTCCGAGTGAGCCCGAGCCCGCGCATGCGGGCGACGGCGAAGTCGCAACACGCCCGAGCGTCCAGCGAAGGGCGTGAATTCGGGACCAGGCCCCCTCTCCCCGAATGGGGAGAGGGTCGGGGTGAGGGGCGAGCGTCCGCTGAATTCACGCCACCGGCCCCTCACCCTGCCTCTCCCCGCTGCGCGGGGAGAGGGGACGCGCGTCGATGGGCGCGGGCGGAATTCCGAGTGAGCCCGAGCCCGCGCATGCGGGCGACGGCGAAGTCGCAACACGCCCGAGCGTCCAGCGAAGGGCGTGAATTCACGCTCGTGGCGAGCTTGGACGGTGCGGTGCTACAAACTTGCGTCAGCCGTGACCGTCACCGCTGCGATCGCGTGCGCGAACCATCCGAGCCGCGAGGCGCTCGGCATCTGCGTCGCGTGCAAGACGCGCGTGTGCGCGGAGTGCGTCACGCGCGTCGACGGGATCAACTACTGCGTGCGTTGCCTCGAGACGCTCGCCACCGAGCGCACGAGCCTCCCGCCCGCTGCCGCGGAGACCACGACCCGAGGCGGCATCGCGTGGGCGATCGGCGGCGGGCTCCTGCTCGTCGGCATGACGACCCTCGTGCTCGAAGTGTTGCTGCGGGGCTGACGTGGCCGCCCGCGATCTGCGCCCGCTCGGACCTCTCGGCATGCTGGGTCGTGCGTTTCTGCTCGCGAGGCAGCAGCCGCGCGACATCGTGGCGACGAGCGTGGTCGGCTCCGTACCGCTGCTCGTGACGGTGCTCGCCCTGTACTGGCTCGAGGAGGTCGAGCGCGTGCGTTCGTTGCGACCTCTCGCCGCGCTCGTGCTGGTGGTCGCCTGGGGCGTTCGTTCGGTCGCGCACGCACGTGTCGCGCGAACGGCGGCGGCGGGACTGTGGGACGCGATCCAGCTCGTGCCCGCACGAGGGCTCGATCTCCGGGCGCTGCGGACCGCCGTCTGGACGGGGTTCGGGCTCTTGCCGTACCTGGCCATCCTGCTCGCCGCGGCCCGCATCGCTCCGGCGGCGGTGTACTTCGCACTTCCGCTGCTCGCGCTGCGCGGCCTCGTCGCGCCGGGGACGCTCGCGCGCTCGGCGTGCTTCGGGGACGTGGGCTTCGCGGCGGCGTGGCGTGCATTGCGCGACCATCGCGGTCGTCGCGGCACGGGCTTCGTCATGGAGCTATTGCTGTTCTTGGCGTTCACGGTCGTCGCCGTGAACCTGTATGCATTCGTGGGTGTCGCGCTGCTGCTCGGCCGCTCGCTGGTCGGGATCGATCTGACCGGCGTCGAGTCGTTCGTGTCGCCGCGCAACTCGTTCGTGCTCCTCCTCTTCGGAGGCGCGGCGCTCCTGCTGGTCGAGCCGGTGCGCGCGGCGCTGTCCGCCGTGATGCTGGTGGACGCCCAGGTGCGGCAGCGCGGGCTGGATCTGCGCATGCGCGTGGACGAAGCGATCGGCGCGCCGTCGCACGCCTCGGCGGTCGCGCGCGTGGCCGCCCTCGCGCTGATCCTCGCGTCGGCTGCCGGCCTGTGGGGGCCCGATCCTGGCCTCGCTCAGGAGAGCTCGGGACCAGGCTCCCCCTCGCCGAATGGGGAGAGGGTCGGGGTGAGGGGCGAGCGCTCGACGAGCTCGGGTGATCGCGCGTCGCAAGTCTCGCTCACGCCGATCGGTGGTCCCCGCGGTAGAGCGACGAGCGCCGAGGCGCCCGGCGTCGCCGAGGGCTCGGAGACCGGCTCCGCAGCCCCGACTCCCGCAGACCTGCGAGCCCGCGAGGAGACGCGCGCGGTGCTCGCCCGCCCGGAGTTCCGCGAGGACGGCGACACGGGTCGGAGCGCGCGCGATCTCGTGACCAGGCTCCTGCGCTGGATCGAGGGCCTTCTCGAGCCCGACTGGCTCCGCGGTCTGCAGGAGGGACCGAGCCTGCCGTCGTTGCCCGGCGGTCCGGTCTATCTGGTCGCCGCCGCCATTCTCCTGGCATTGGTCATCGGATATCTCCTCTTCACGTATGTGCGGAAGCAGTCGGGCTCGGCCGAGCTCGGCGTGGACGGCCCGAGCGCGGTGTCCTCCGACCCTCGCGAGCGCCCTCCCGAGGCTCATCTCGAGGACGCCGCACGACTCGCGCACGGTGGCCGTTTCCGGGACGCGCTGCGGGCGCTCTATCTGGCGACGCTGGTGTCGCTCGATCGACGGCGGCTCATTCGATTCGACACGACGCGCACCAATTGGCAATACCTCCGCGATTTGCCCGGGGGGACGGCGCGAATCGATTTTGCCGGTTTCACGAGACTGTTCGACCACAAGTGGTACGGCGACGAGCCGACGACGCACGACGACTACGTGCTCGGCCGCGGCATCGCAGAGCGCCTCTGTCGGGACGAAGACGCGCGCGGCCAGGCGCCGGGCGTTTCCACCAAAGGGGCCTCGTGAGCGTGCAGGCCTCGTCTTCGTCGCCAGGCGCGTCGCGATCCGGCCCGTCGCGGGCTCGCCGCTGGGTCGCGGCAGGGCTCGGGCTGGTCGCGTTGCTCCTCGGCGTCGCGATGTGCCGGGGCGTGGCCGAGCGCGGCCGATACGCCACCGCCTATTCGACGTTCGGCGCGGGCCCAGAAGGCGCCAAAGGGATCTACCTCGTGCTCGAACGGCTCGGTGGGCGTGTCGAGCGGTGGGTGCGCGACCTCGACCGATTGCCTCCACGCGGAGCGCTCGTCGTGCTCGGCGGGTGCGGCTCGTCGCTCGCCCACGCCGTGTCGCGCACGGAGCGACGCGAGCTCGATCGGTGGATCGTCGAGGGTGGGACGCTCGTGGTCGCGGGTGCGACCGGATACGTCCGCGCGAGGAGCACCCCGGAGCCGGACGACGCTTCGACCCGCGGGCGCACCGACCGGGACGCGCTCGGCGACGTGGGTGTCGCCATCGTCGCGCCGACGAATCGGTGTCGCGCGCGCATGAAGGAGGAAGAGGCCGAGCGACGCCGCTCGGGAACGAAGATGCGCGAGGACCCGATTGTGGGCCTCGCCGAGGCGCGTTCGCTCCTCGACGAAGCTCCGCCCGTCGTCGTGCGCGCGCGCCCGGTCGATCCCGCGCTCGCGGGGATCGGCACCGTGACGTTCTCGGATCCGTTGGCGCTCAAGGTCGACGCGCCCGAAGGCACCGACGTTCGGATCTTGCTGGCGAGCGAGCAGGGAGAGCCCCTCGCCGCCGCAGTCCGTCGCGGCCGCGGCCACGTGGTCGTCGTCGCGAGCGGCGATGCCCTGCAGAACTCCACGCTCGGGGCGAGCGGTGGTGACGTGTTGCTGGTCCGATTGCTCCGCACGTTCGCCCCCGAGACCCTGGGATCGGCCGCCACCGAGACGAGCCACGACGCCCGAGCTCGCGGCGCCGACCCACGGCCGCGCGCGCCCATCCTGTTCGACGAGTATCACCTCGGTGTCGGCGAGCGGCGCGGATTGATGACCTACGTGAATCAGCTCGGTCTCGGGCCCGTCGCGCTCCAGGCCGTCATCGCCATCGCGCTCGCCGTCCTGGCATTCTCTGCCCGATTCGGCGCTCCGCGCCTCGCGGCACCTCCGGACCCGCACGACACGCGCACGTACGTCGGCGCGCTCGGGCGCATCTATGCACGAACCGCCGACGTCCGCGGCATCGTGACGATCCTCGTGCGCGAAGCGCTCGCCCGCGTCGCGCGCGAGCAACGAATCGGCGTCGCCGATCCCGTGCAGATCGCAGCGCGCCTCGAGACCCGCAAGCAACCGGAGACGGCCGCCGCAGTCCGGCAGCTCGCCAAGATCGCCGAAGAGGACGCCCGCGGAAAAGGCGTGCTCGCCGAGACCGTCCGCTCGATCGATTCCCTGGTCGC
>JADZFZ010000726.1 GCA_020854145.1 Deltaproteobacteria bacterium
CGTGGCTGGTGATCGCTGCGACGGCGACGGGCGTGATCTCGGGCATCGTGACCCTCGTGAGCCCATCGCTCGCGGAACGTCGATGGTCTGCCTACGCCGAGACGCGGGACCGGCTGCGCCGCGAGCGTCGTCGACGTTCGAGCGCGGTGGGTGCGTCCATCGTGCCGCTGCCCGGCGGTGGCGCGCTGGGCTCGGTCGCGGCGTCGTTGTAGCGACGCTTGGCGGGCGTCGTCGCGATCGGATTGGAAGTGCTCGTCCAGGAGCGAAGTGATCTCGCGTGGTTGACTAGGGTGATCCTGTCCCCAGCGAGACGATGTCGTGGAAGGCGCCGATGGGGTGGCCGGTGGAGTCGAACTCGTAGCTGGTGCCGGACCAGCCGCGCTCGATCTGGCCCTCGACGCGTTGCTCGACGCGGATGCGGTTGAGGCCGGGAGCGAGGGACAACGTCGCGGTCCAGGTGCCGTCGTCGGCGACGGGTGCGCTGATCGAGGCGGCGGGGAGCGAGAGGACGACCTCACGTCCGGGCTCGCCGCGTCCTCGGAGGTCGATGGAGCCGGACATGACGATGGACGGCGTGTCCATGGCGATGCTGGGCCCGGTCATCGGCTCGGCGCCATCGAGGGTGGCCGCGACGTCGAGAGCGCCATCGAAGCGGGCCCATCCGCGGCCGCCTTCGCCGCCACCCGACGAGCCGCCGGTGCCGCCTGCGCCGCGTACGGTCGGCCCGCCCGTGATCGCAGGCGCCGCGAGCCACGCGAAACCGCCGGCGCCCCCTCCCCCGCCGTCCACACCCGGCGCGCCGTGGACGTCGACGACGAGGCCCGCGGCGTCGATGGGCGCGAGCGATGCGACGAAGAGCGCACCGCCGCCGGCGCCGCCGACGCCCGGCATCGCGCCTGCCCCGCCGGCGCCGCCGCATCCCGTCGCCGTGATGGACGAGAGGCAATCGAGGTCGCGGCGAACGGCGCCGCCACGCCCGGCACCGTCGCCCGTGCCGTCGGCACCCGCCGTCGCGTGACCGCCGCCTCCGCCGCCGCCGGCTCCGGTCGCGGCGCGTCCTGCGCCCGTGCCTTCGCCGTCGCGGCCGTCCGCGCCGCCGCCCGTGCCTCCGCCCCGCGGGGCCATCTCGTCGGCACCGAACGCGAGCTCGCCGCGTAACGTGGTCGCGCCGAGCACGAAGACGCGGAAGGGCTCGACGCCTGGACGTCCGGGCCGTCGGTTGCCCGGCGGCATCTCGAGCGACGAAGCGACGAAGCTGCCCGAGATCTCGTCCTCGCCTTCGAGGCGCAACGCATCGAGGAAGAAGACGGGCAAGGCGAGCTCTCCGACGGTCTGCCCGTCACGCTGCGCTTGGATCGGGACGGTGCGCGACCGGATGGGACGCGGGACGACGAGCCCTTCGTTCATCGTGGTGTCGTCGACCTCGAGCACGACGGCGCACGCGGTGGCCGCGCACCGCTGCTCGAGGACACGCACGCTCGGATCGGCGACGACCACGCTCGCGCCCGCGAGCTCGACGCTCCCCGTGATGACGCCCACGTAGCGCCGCTGCCCTTCGTAAGCGGGAAGCGGCTCGGCCGTGAGCCTCGGGATGGACGGGCCCGCATCCGGGCGAGTCGTTCCATCGTCGTCGCCGCACGCGGACGACGCGACCCACAGCGCGAGCAGCGCTCCGGCGTGTGTCGCGACTCGTAGCGATCCGGTCCGCGGCGAGGAGAACGGCGTGAGTGGAGCGAACCCCATGGACTCCCTGCGTGATTTCGCTGTGCTGGTTGGCGGGGGCTGCGCTCGCCCCCGCGGCCCCTCGCGGCAAGAGGGGGCTGCGCTACGAGCTTGCCCCCTCTTGCGACTCCCCCGAAAGACGCGTCCCGAATTTTTCGTAGAGGGCTAAGGCGACGCTTCTCAGCGGGGGCGGCGTCGCGGACGACGTCCGGGGGCCTCGGGAGTCGGCTCGGGCGCGGGCGTCGCGGTCGGCGCGCCGCTCGGGTTGAGCGTGATCCGCACGCCGTCGGCTTGGTCGGCGGCGCCGCCGGAGAAGACCTCGACGCGCAGCGTGTCGCCGCCGGCCCGGCGCTCGAAGACGAGCTCGGTGCGCGCCGTCGCGACCGGGGGCGGCGGAGGCGGGGTCGCGGTGCCCGCGTCGCGAGGCGGCGGCGGCGGGGTCGCGGTGCCTGCGTCCGCGGCGGGAGGCGGTGGAGTCGCGGTGCCCGCATCGGCTGCGCCGCCGGCGCGGCACTCGTCGCGACAGTCGAAGTCGTCGCAGTCCATGAACGGGTCGTCGTCGTTGCTGCAGCCGTCGTGGCAGCCGTTGGGGACCGCGTCCTCGGTCTCCTGCGGGTCGCCGGGGCACTGCGGGACGTCCTGTTTGCCGGCGGCGTCGCGTTCGATCGGGGAGACGAGCGACGCTGCGCGGACGGGGACCTCGCGTGCGCCGTCGAACGATGCGGTGATGCTCTCGCGCAAGATGGCGACCGCCCAGGCGACCGCTCTGCGACGCGCGCCCTCGTCTCCGTCCTCGACGATCTCCTGGTTCTCCATCTCGAACCATCGGGACATGCCGAGGTTCGGAAGGAGGAGCTCCGCGCTCACGAGCCGCCCCTCGCGGAGCACGAGGCGCAGGTCGAACGAGACGCTGCGGTCGACGCGGGTCTGCCCCGGCACCGGGACGAAGTACGAGTTCTGGTAGTGCTTGACGCACTCGGTGGGCGTGCAGCGCGGGCGCGGCTCCTGACCGAACGCGCGCGAGAACTCGCCGTTCTGCCGGGCGACCTCGGGGATGGGCGAGCCCCAGCTCGTCAGGCGGACCATCGTCTGGAGCCAGTAGATCGCGGAGCGCCGGAGCCACGTGCGCCGTTCCTCGGCCTGCTGCACGAGACGCTGGCGCGCGATCTCGCGCTGCTTGGCGGCGGCGTCCTCGCCGCGCGACGCGACGCCTTGGAGCGCCTCGAAACGGGGTCGCGCTTCTTCCGCGTGCGGACCGTCGGGGAACATGTCGAGGTAGAGCTGCAGGCCGCTGCGGCTCGATTGGCCAGCTTCCCAGTACGCGGCCTCGAGCGCGACGCGCTCCTCGCGCACGCGATCGATGAAGTGGCCGTCGGGGTGCTCCTGCGAGTAGCGCTTGAGCGCCGCCATGCGCTCGCGCTCGTTGCGGGCGACGCGCGTGGCGCGATAGGACTCGAAGTC